>JBAXPH010000021.1:0-18032 GCA_037132355.1 Actinomycetes bacterium | reverse complement strand
AGGCAAGGGACTGCAAATCCCTCTACACGGGTTCAAATCCCGTCCCGACCTCCATTATTTGTCGAAGAGTTCGCTCTACACATAACGGAGGCACGATGTCAGCAGATGATTCAACCAGGCCGTGGGGTCGGTATGAAGTTCTGCAGGAAAGTGATCTTCATAAAGTTAAGTGCATCTACGTAAAACCAGGAACTCGTCTTTCATATCAACGCCATCAAAAGCGTCGCGAACATTGGGTCATTGTTTCTGGTGTTGCAACTGTTGTTTTAGATGGTGAAACATTTACAAAGCTGCCAGGAGAAACAGTTGCTGTTGAAATGGGTCAACTCCATCGCATAGGCAATAGCGGTATTGAGGAACTAGTGTTCATCGAAGTTCAAACCGGCACATACTTTGGCGAAGATGATATTGAGCGTATTGAGGATGATTTCGCTCGATAAATCGCTGTTGTATAGTTCAACCACCTAAGGATCGTTGGCTCAGCGGTAGAGCACCACATTGACATTGTGGGGGTCACTGGTTCGATCCCAGTACGGTCCACTTAGTTCACAATCGATGTCAACTAGATATGCCTCACATTCAACCGATTTAACCCCTACGAAATCACTTTCTACTCGCCAGTTCAGCTGTTTGTTCTTTACAGTTGAGACATGCAGGCAGCCGTTAAATACCCAACCATCATTCAAGGTGGAATGGGAATAGCCGTCTCTTCTTGGCAATTAGCTAAACAAGTTGCTCTTGCCGGCGAACTTGGAGTTATTTCAGGTACGGCTATCGATTCTGTTGTTGCTCGCCGATTACAAGATGGTGATTTATCTGGCGATATTCGCCGCGCGATGTCGCACTTTCCAAATCAAGAAACAATTGCCGAAATTATGGATCGTTTCTTTGTAGAAGGCGGTCGCCCGGCTGACAAACCGTATTTAGATGTCCCAAAATTGAGCATCAAGGGAAATTTATTTTCAAATAATTTGTTGGCAGTTGCTAGTTTTGTCGAAGTATGGCTCGCAAAAGAGGGACACAACGGGCTTATCGGAATGAACATCTTGGAAAAAATCCAACTTGCTATTCCGGCGCAACTGTATGGCGCGATGCTGGCTGATGTTGATTACATTCTAATCGGTGCGGGAATTCCAGCCCAACTTCCGCATGTGCTTAATGAAATCTCTGTTGGTAACAAAGTTGCGATGAAGGTCGATGTCGCAGATACCAAAGAAAAGCATTACTTGCATTTCGACCCGACAACTCTTGGAATCAATAACTTCCCGATAAAGCGTCCACAATTTTTAGCAATTGTTTCATCACATGCGCTAGTTGCATACCTCAACAAAGATGAAGAGACAAAACCAGATGGATTCGTCATCGAGTATCACGTTGCAGGTGGTCACAATGCTCCCCCGCGTTCAAAGAATGCTATCGATGACAATGGCGAAGCGATTTACAACGATTTAGATATTCCAAATCTCGAAAAAATTCTGGCCTCTGGTTCACCATTTTGGTTAGCAGGTGGTTTTGCAACACCAGCGAAGGTTGTTGAGGCCCTAGCTCATGGGGCGAAAGGTGTGCAGGTTGGTTCAGTATTCGCACTGTCTAATGAATCTGGTTTCACTGAGGAAAATAGGTCTGGCGTATTGAACTCGCTAGCAGATCCAAATATGCGAGTCCTTACCGATGCAAGTGCCTCACCAACTGGCTTTCCCTTTAAAGTTATTCAAAACAACCAAACTCTTTCCAATGACAATCTCTACAAGGAACGCATGCGAATTTGCGACCTCGGATATCTTCGTACGATGTATCAACGCGAAAAGGGCGGTATCGGATACAGATGTCCTGCCGAGCCACTAGATAATTATGAGTTCAAAAATGGACAAGTAGATCAAGCACAAGGTTCAAAATGTTTATGTAATGCTCTGATGGCCGACATTGGTTTAGGCCAGGTGCGTCCAGATGGCCGAGTTGAGATTTCATTGCTAACTTTTGGATCAGATCTTGAAGGACCACGCGCGATGCGCGCTAAATACCCCACTGGCTGGAACGCAGTTCAAGCAATTGATTTCTTAAAGGAACAAATTTCTAAGTAACCGATCTATACTCAAATTCTCATGGATCAGTTACTACTCAATATCCCCGCCTTCGCCTTAACGACACTTTTGTTAGTAATGGTTCCGGGCCAAGGTGTCGCCATGGTTCTTAGGCAATCCATTCTGGGTGGCAGTAAAGCCGCTTTTCTTTCTGCAATTGGTAACTGTGCCGGAATTTTAACCTGGTCGATTGCTAGTGCGATCGGCCTATCTGCAATCTTTACAAAATCACACACCGCGTATTCGATTTTAAAGTGGGCAGGTGTGATTTTCCTTGTGGGGGTCTCAGTTCAAACGCTATTTGCCCTAAGAAATGAGTTTGGAAAATTTGATCTCGACAGTAAAAGCGAAGTCAAAAACTGGTCATCTTTTAGGTTGGGTCTAGTTACAAACCTTACTAATGTGAAAGCGGCCGTCTATGCGGTAGCTTTTTTACCCGCATTTGTGCCAGCCACTTTTTCTTTGGCCTGGGGCATTTTCATATTCGGTTCCATCTGGGCGTTAGTTTCCATTACCTGGAATATTTTCCTGATCTGGACTGTCAAGCGATCATCGGTGTACATTCAAAAACCAATAGTGCGCCGCACACTTACCGCTATCTCTGCAATCGGAATAATGGGCTTAGCGATCGGTCTAGCTTTATCGTCAGGCCGTTAAACCCTCAATAAAAGTAAGACTGTTCTGGAAAATTAATTCTTGATCATAATCCAGCGTTGCCACGTGATAACTATTAGTTAATTCAATCCGAGATTTATTGGTTGAACTAATCCCAGCCAAAATGATTTCAGTATTTGCAACCGGCAATGTGTGATCATCAACCGAATGAAACAGCTGCACTGGAACTGTGATATTTGCCAGATTTCGACGGGTTATGCGAAGCATCTTTAGAAGCTGATAGATGCCCCTAGTTGGTAAAGCGTCATAACCCCACTCGGTTATTCCAGGTCGTTTGATGTCATCACCTACGCTTGTGCGCAATTTCTGAAGTCGAGATAGAAAAAATGCTAATTCCACTGGAATGCCTCTGACGTAAATCATTGGGTTCACCAGAATGATCCCCGCGATCGCGTCGTTGTTTGATTCAGCGACGTGAAGTACCGTTCCGCCACCCATCGAAAGTCCCACTAGAAAAATTGTGTCGCAGGTTTTTTGAAGTTCACTGAGCTCGTGCGAAACCTTTGCGGGCCATTCTTCCCACTTAGTTTTGTTTAGGTTCTCAACTTTTGTACCGTGACCGGGCAACAAAGGGACACGAACTGTGTACCCCTTTGAATGTAAAAATTCTCCCCACGGACGCATCGACGGCGGTGATCCAGTAAAGCCATGAACAAGAAGCACGCCAACATGTGCATTCTTACCGGTTCCAAGAGCAGACCAATCCTGCATCCAGCCCGCTGGTGCTCCTTCAACTGCCATACGAAAATACTATGACCTGACCGTTGTCAGATCAATGACCTACGATCGTCCTTATGCAAAACATTGGTGAAACTCAACTCTCGGAGACCACCTTTGCAGTTATCGATCTTGAAACTTCTGGCGGCTCTCCTCGATTGGGCGCGGGAATAACTGAAATTGGAGTTGTAAAAGTTCGAGGCGGAGTTGTGCTTGGAACCTTTCAAAGTTTTATAGATCCGGGACATGCGCTCCCACCGTTCATCACACAACTAACAGGCATAACCGATGAAATGTTGCTCTCTGCGCCATTTATAGATGAAGTACTTCCTACGCTTTTCGAATTTTTAGGATCTCCGGATGAAACCGTATTGGTGGCACACAATTCACCGTTTGATATGAGCTTTCTGAAAGCAGCCGCACTGGTTCATGAATACCCTTGGCCTGCCTATGCAACAGTTGATACCGCCCGCTTGGCTAGGGCGGTGCTCGATCGAGATGAAGTCATCAATTGCAAATTAGGAACACTGGCAGAATTTTTTAATACCCACACCACGCCAAATCACCGTGCCTTAGATGATGCACTTGCAACAGTTGACGTGTTGCACGGCTTAATTGAGCGACTATCAGGTCACAATGTAAGGACCTTTGAAGAGATGCGAAATTTTCCTTCGAAAAAGAAGAGAGTTAAGCGCCCAATTTCTGAGTGAGCTCAGCCCACTTGGCAACTAGACGTGTTGCGCCACCAGAATCAATCGCTTCAATCGCTCGAGAAATACCCAGAGCCATCCGGTTGTGCAGATTCAATTCAAAACGTGCGTCATAGGCAGCAATCGCCGCGGCTGCATTAAGTACAACCGCATCGCGGGGTGCGCCTTTTTCTCCTGCAAAAATTGCTGTTGTGATCCGGGCATTTTCAATCGCATCGCCACCCACAAGTGCTGAAATCGGTGCCCGTTGAATGTCAAAATCAAGTGGATCAATTCGGTCGCTGGTAATTTCACCGCCACCAATACTCAAGACAGAAGTAGTTGTCGCTAAGGTAATTTCATCTAATCCATCATCGCCACGAAAAACAAAGCCATCAACTCCGCGATCGCCAAGGACCTGTGCCATAACCAAATGCATTCGATCATTTGCGACACCAATAGCTGCCGCTTTTGGTTGTGCCGGGTTAGCTAATGGCCCCAAGATATTAAAGACCGTTGGCGTTCCTAACTCTTTTCGAGCAGGGGCGGCAAAACGCATGGCCGGATGAAACACTGGAGCAAAACAAAAACCAATTCCAAGTGACTCAAAAGTTTTCTGCACTCCAACGCCATCAAGGTTAATGTTTATGCCTAACGCTTCCAGTAAATCTGCCGCACCTGATTTAGATGATGCTGCTCGATTTCCGTGCTTGACAACTTTGACCCCAGCTGCGGCGGCAATGATTGCGGCAGTCGTCGAAATATTAATTGTGTGGGCGCCGTCCCCACCTGTTCCAACTGTGTCAACGGCTCGTTCGTTAATACTTATTGGAGCGCAATGCTGATACATCTGAGAAACGAGAGCTCCAACCTCTTCAGAGGTTTCGCCTTTTGTTTTTAGAGCGATCAAAAAACTTTTTATGGCCTCGATATCTGCTGAGCCGTTAAGGATTTCATTCATGCACCACTGAACATCGTTAGCTTCAAGGTCGAGCCCCAACTGCAACCGCGAGATATGGACATCCCATTGCGTTTGCATCATCACATTAGTTAAGCAGAAACCAATGTGGTGCCACGCAGCAATTGCGCCGCGGTCTTAGCCAGGGTAAATGGATCGATTGGGTGAACTACAGATGCTTCAGCCAGCGACCATGCGGCTAACCAGGCATCTTCTTTTCTTCCCGTAATAACTAATACAGGAGGACAATTAAAAACTTCATCTTTCAACTGGCGAGCAATTCCCATGCCACCTTCTTGAGCTGCTTCTCCATCGAGGATGAACAAATCTGCGCGAGATCCCCCACCAATGCTCTTGCCATCAACGTAGGCGCGCAGTGCAGCGCCAGTCGCGAATTCATGAATCTCATGTTCAGGCAGATCCGCCGCGACTCGACGACCTAATGCAGATGCAATGGATGCGCGAACAGATGAATCATCGGAGTAAACAATGATCTGCTTCTTGGTCTCGGACATGGGGCAAAGTCTATTCTTGAAGCACAGTAATGGAAGCATTTTTAGTGGCTTGGGCCACCACAATTACAGTGATCCGTTTCACCTCCGATTAGCCCAAAACCGACACCCTGAGGCCAACTGTGGAGGACGGCGAGCATAATTTCGGGAATAATCTCCTCTATGTCCAGCGCCGTAGCACATCAGAAAATCACTCGTCCTAACGCTGTCGCGGTGGGAACCATTGTGTGGTTGTCCAGTGAACTTATGTTCTTCGCCGCTTTGTTCGCGATGTACTTCACTACTCGCGCAGTGCAGGGTCCTAAAATTTGGCTTGAATCAACTTCAGTATTGAATATCAAATTTGCCGCAATCAACACGACGGTACTTGTGCTCTCCTCGGTCACATGCCAATTTGGAGTTTTCGCTGCTGAACGCTTTCAAAATCATCGCACAGGCAAGATTTTCCAAATCAACAAATGGGGAATGCGTGAATGGTTTGCCCTAACTTTCTTAATGGGTGCTTTCTTTATCTCGGGACAAATTTATGAATACGCCTCACTGGTCACTGAGGGTCTAACTCTTTCATCAGTTGCATACGGTTCAGTTTTTTACATCGCCACAGGGTTCCACGGGCTTCACGTGACTGGTGGGCTCATCGCATTTTTGATCGTTATGGTGCGAGTTGCAAAGGCGCGACGTTTTACACATCAACAAGCAACAACTGCAATTGTTGTTTCGTATTACTGGCACTTCGTAGACGTCGTGTGGATCGCATTGTTCTCCGCGATCTACCTCATTAAATAGTAAAGGAATCAAGTGAAGCGCTTATCCAGATACCGACGCCACAAGGCCGCTGGTCCAATGCTTATGATTTTTGCACTACTTGCTATTGGAGCGACCTTCAGCGTAGCTAGCGCTACGACCTCTGCTGAAACAAAAACAGTTGACCGTTCAGTATTAATTGAAGAAGGCCGTCAGATTTTCTTAAAGGGTTGCTCTTCATGTCACGGTCTAAATGCCGAAGGCGGACAAATTGCGCCCTCACTTATTGGCGTTGGTGCAGCATCTGTAGATTTCCAAGTTGGTACAGGACGCATGCCTATGGCTGACATGAGTACGCAGGCCATGCGTAAACCGCCTGTATATAACGCGGAACAAACCGCACAATTAGCTGCTTATGTCGCATCTCTTGCTCCAGGTCCAGAAGTTCCAAATGATTCACAACTCAATTACGAACGCGATGGAAATACCGCCCAAGGTGGAGAGCTTTTCCGCAATAACTGCGCAATGTGCCACAACTTTGCTGGCCAGGGTGGCGCACTTACACAAGGAAAGTACGCACCGACATTGATGGGCGTGGATCCTAAATATATTTATGAAGCGATGATTACAGGTCCACAGTCAATGCCAGTTTTTAGCGATAAAACAATTACACCAGCAGAAAAGATTTCAATCATCAAATGGATTAAGTCTGCTGAAAAAGAACCAAATCTTGGTGGAGCATCACTAGGTCGCGTGGGGCCAGTTACTGAAGGTTTATTAGGTTGGGTTCTAGGACTAGGACTGCTCATTGGTGTTGCAGTCTGGCTAGCGATGAAGGCGAGATAATTACATGTCTAATGAAATCGAAGCCATAAAAGATCCAGGATTACCTGCGCACGTACATCGCAAAGCAGATAACGATCCGGCTGCTGCTAACCGCGCCGAACGTCAAGTTGCAATCCTTTTTGGAATCTCTGCTCTAGGAACGCTCCTTTTAATTGTTTCTTACATTTTTGTTCCGCAAGATAAATTTGTTTTCATACCGATCATGGGAAATCAAAACGCTCATCAACTTGGACTTGGTCTAGGGATGGCGATCTCGTTGTTCTTCATCGGCATGGGTGCAATTCATTGGGCTAAAACTTTGATGCCTGATACCGAAGTTGTTGCACAACGCCATGAATTTCGTTCGCCGGATTCAGACCGCAAAGAGTTTGTTGAAACTGTTAAATCAGGCGCAGCTGCCTCCGGATTAGGTCGCCGGTCTTTAATAAAGAAGTCACTAGGCGCTGCTCTAGGACTATCAGCACTTTCTCCATTACTGCTACTGCGCGATTTAGGTCCACTTCCTAAAAAAGAGTTTGAAAAGACAACCTGGAAATCCGGTACGTACTTGGTGACAGATCCTGGTAATCGTCGAGTCAAAGCATCCGATTTGGAAGTTGGTGCGGTAGCACAAGTTCTCCCAGAAATTGAAGATCCAGAACATCGCAAGTTAAGTGACATTGGCAAGGATGCGGTTCTGTTAATCCGACTTCGCCCAACCGAATTCAACCTTGAGCCGGCAAAATTGGCCATGACTCATGATGGAATTATTGCCTTTTCAAAGATCTGTTCTCATATGGGCTGTGCGGTAGCGCTGTACGAACAGCAGACGAAACACCTTTTGTGCCCATGTCACCAGTCAACTTTTGATGTGACTCGCGCCGCCAAGGTCATTTTTGGACCTGCGGCCCGACCACTTCCGCAGTTAAATATCACAGTGGACGGTGAGGGTTACCTCATCGCACGAGAACCATTCTCCGAGCCAGTCGGACCTAGTTTCTGGGAGCGTAACTCACAATGACAATCGAAACGGGCTTAGGCACAGTAGCTAACTACGTCGACGAGCGCACAGGTGCTGCGGCATGGATGAAGAAGAACTTGCAAAAGGTCTTCCCTGATCACTGGTCATTCTTATTGGGTGAAGTTGCGCTGTACTCATTTGTAATTTTGTTGTTGTCTGGAACTTTCCTAACTTTCTGGTTTGACCCTTCCCAGCGCGAAGTTATCTATGACGGCGGATATGCACCACTTTCTGGATTAAAGATGTCAGCTGCATACGCCTCGACTTTGCATATTTCATTTGAAGTTCGTGGTGGTCTGCTCATGCGTCAAGTCCACCACTGGGCCGCACTAATTTTTATGTCAGCAATCGTTGCGCACTTGCTGCGTGTCTTTTTCACCGGTGCATTCCGTAAGCCACGTGAAGGAAACTGGATCATCGGTATCGGACTTTTAACTCTTGGAATTGTTGAAGGTTTCCTCGGTTACTCACTTCCAGATGATCTCTTGTCTGGAACTGGTATTCGTATCGCCGAAGCGATTATTCAAGCTTTGCCGGTCGTAGGTTCGTATCTTTCATACTTTGCCTTCGGTGGGGCATTCCCAGGCGAATCATTTATTCCTCGAATTTATACGGTGCACGTATTGCTTTTACCTGGAGCTTTCTTAGCTCTTATTACCGCTCACTTGATGTTGGTCTGGTACCAAAAGCACACGCAATACCCAGGTCCTGGTCGAACAGAGAAGAATGTTGTCGGTTATCCATTGATGCCTACATACATGGCTAAAGCTGGTGGCTTCTTCTTTATCGTTTTCGGTGTTATTGCATTCCTTTCAGCCGTAGCATCGATTAACCCAATCTGGCTTTATGGTCCATACACACCAGGACAAATTTCTGCTGGTTCACAACCTGACTGGTACATGGGATGGCTAGACGGCTTAGTTCGCATGTCTCCCCCTCTAGAAACACATGCTTTCGGACACACAATTTCTTGGAATATTTTGATCCCAGGTTTAATTGTTCCCGGCATTTTGTTTACCGGTATGGCGCTATATCCATTTATCGAAAGTTGGATAACTGGTGATAAGCGTGAGCATCACTTACTCGATCGTCCGCGTAATGCACCAAACCGCACAGCGCTAGGTGCAATGTCATTAACCTTCATGTTAGTTGCTCTCATTAATGGCGGTAACGACATTATCGCTACCCACTTCAGCCTGACGATCAATCAGATTATGTGGTTCACTCGTTTTGCAATATTTATTCTTCCTCCAATCGCATTTGTGGTGACTAAGCGCCTGTGCTTGTCGTTGCAGCGCGCAGATCGCGAATTAGTTCTTCATGGCCGTGAAACTGGAACTCTTCTTCGTTTGCCACATGGCGAGTTCGTAGAAGTCCACGAACCAATTTCACCTGAAAAGGCGTATCTACTAACTTCGCACGAACAAGCTGCTCCACTTGCATTACCTGAAGTCGATGCACATGGCGTAAAGCGATCAGGTGCGTTAAGAAACAAACTTCGCGCACGTATGAACGTTGCTCATGCCGAATCAGTTACAAAGGCGTCGGTAAACGATCTGAAAGAAATCGAGCACCACTAGAGCTTGAACTAATTAGCAATAACTAGCCAAACACCCAAGGCGGTAATTCCTATACCTAGGAAGCCTTGGGTGTTTACTTTTTCCCCAAAAAGGATGAAGGCTTCAAGTGCAGTTGCTGGCGGTACTAGATAGAAAAGCGATGAAACTGATGCTGTACTTTCAGTATTGAGCAACCACAACAAAAGTAGAATCGCGCCAACTGATAAGACCGCTATCAACCAAATAAATGCGGCAATAAATTTACCGCTCCATTGAATATGCGTACCGCCAGTAATAAATGCTGCTGCAGCCAAAACAAAACCACTGGCAAGGTATTGGTATGCCGTACCGGCGATCAATGGCACTTCGCCACCTATCTTCTTTTGCAGCAAGGTTGCGGTCGTGCTGCCACCTAGCGCGATGAATATTCCTATTACCCCGGATAATGGAATCGATTGTTCGAAAGATGGCCCTAAAACCATGACCACACCGATAAGTCCTAGGAGCAATCCAACTAACTGTCTTTTCTTTAACTGTTCACCCAGAACTTTCACGGCCAACAGCGAAACGAGCACCGGTTGAATGCTTGTTACTACTGCCGCAACCCCCGCTGGCAGGCCTTTAGAAATCGAGTAAAACACTCCCCCTAGATAACAGGCATGCAAAAAGAATCCAATTATGGATGAGCGGGTGATCGCTGATTTTCCTATCGCAATTGGTGACCTCGTAGCCGCAGTGATTGAAAATAAAATTGCCGCAGCTATTAGAACTCTGACCGCGAGGAAAATGAATGGATCGGCATATGGCAAACCGTACTTAGCCCCGATAAAACCCGTACTCCATAACGCAACGAATAGAATCGGTGCGAATTTCGACAACTTTAAGCTTCGCAAATCGCCTTCAGCCGAACTAGAGATTTAGCCATCCACTTGGGATTGTGCGCAATAGCCCCGGTCATCTTAAGCCAACGCTGTGCGTAGAAAGGTATGTTGTTAGCATCAAATGATTCAGTTACTTGCGTCTGTCCGTTACCCAAATCCTCTAACTCATAGCTCCACGTCCACTTCATTAAGTGGCACCAGGTGATTTTCTTATTTTCCTCAAAAGCAACAACTGTATTTTTAATCCGGTAGGCAACTTTGATCTTCATTGCCATAGAAAATTTGGCCCCAAGAAATAATCTATCGGGTCCTGAAATCGAGCTCTGAATAGTTTCCGAGCCATCAAATAAGCGATGTGACGCTGGGTTTGCTAGCAGATCAAATATCCTCGAAGCCGGTGCTGCAATTACTATTCGGGCAGCTGTTGAGTTCGGATTACCCGTAACTAGAATCTCAGCCCGATCGTTGTTCATCAGTGAGATGAACTGCTAACAGGTTTTTCGTATTCGGTCACCATTCCAATGACAGAAATCATTAGCGATCCGACTCCAATAAATACAAGCCACCAACCAATGATCAAACCAAGACCCATCGTGCACGCACTCAGTGCCACTGGCAAAGGCCACCAAGAATGTGGACTGTAGAAACCTAATTCCCCGGCCCCATCTGCAATCTCTGCAGTCAAATTATCTTCAGGAAGAGTTACACCGATTCTTTTTTGGGTGAACCAAACGTAGAACGCAACCATCCCAGCCAAACATGCAGCCAGCAGCATGCCGGCAACACCCACAGGTTCTCCGCCAACCTGCCAGTAAATAATTGTGACGATTACATAAAAGACTGATAGTCCACCGAAGAGGCGCCAAGAAGCTTTCATGTTCTACTCATCTCCCTCAGTCTTGATATGAGGATGATGCAAGTCAAAGGCAGGACGCTCGCTAGATATACGAGGCATTGTTAAGAAGTTGTGGCGAGGTGGTGGACACGATGTTGCCCACTCCAATGATGCTCCGTAACCCCACGGATCATCAACACCAACAAGTGGTGCCTTACGAGTGATCCAAATATTCACAGCGAATGGAATCATTGATAACGCCAACAAGAATGAACCGATTGTTGAAACTGTGTTCATGAATGTAAAGCCATCTGTAGGCAAATAATCTGCGTAACGGCGTGGGAATCCCTTAATGCCTAACCAGTGCTGGATGAGGAAAGTTAGATGAAAGCCAACAAATAATGTCCAGAAGTGAATCTTTCCTAGGCGCTCATTGAGCATGCGGCCGGTCATCTTTGGCCACCAGAAATAGAAACCAGCAAACATTGCAAAGACCACAGTTCCAAAAAGAACATAGTGGAAGTGAGCAACGACGAAGTAGCTAGCTGATACTGCAAAATCCAGTGGTGGTGAAGCAAGAATGATTCCTGTTAATCCACCAAACAAGAATGTTACGAGGAAGCCCATGACCCATAACATCGGAGTTTCGAATGTTACGTGACCTCTCCACATTGTTCCGATCCAGTTGAAGAACTTAACGCCAGTTGGAACGCCGATCAGAAATGTCATGAAAGAGAAGAAAGGAAGTAGCACCTGTCCGCTAGCGAACATATGGTGCGCCCATACTGAAACAGAAAGGGCAGAGATTGCAATTGTTGCTGCAATCAATCCAAGGTAACCAAAGATTGGCTTGCGACTAAAGACGGGCAAAATTTCAGTTGCGATACCAAAGAACGGCAGCGCCAAAATATAAACCTCTGGGTGTCCAAAGAACCAGAACAAATGCTGGAAGAGCATGACACCACCATTGGCAGGGTCAAATAAATGTGTCCCATAAATTCGATCTGATTCAAGTCCAAGAAGTGCTGCTGCAAGAGGTGGGAATGCAAGAAGAACTAAAATTGCGGTGAGCAAAACGTTCCATGAGAAAATTGACATGCGAAACATCGTCATTCCTGGCGCGCGCATTGTGAAAATAGTTGTAATGAAGTTAACGCCACCAAGAATTGTTCCAACACCACTAATCGCTAATCCAACTAACCACAAATCTCCACCAATTCCTGGTGAGTACTGAGCATTTGAAAGTGGCGCATACACGGTCCAACCAAATGAAGCCGCACCACCCGGAGACAAGAAGCCGCCAAATGCCATCAATGAACCAAATAGATACAGCCAATAAGAAAGCATGTTAAGTCGAGGGAAAGCAACATCTGCTGCACCAATTTGAAGAGGCATAATCACATTTGCAAAGCCAACGAATAACGGTGTTGCAAACATCAGCAACATAATCGTTCCGTGCATTGTGAAGATTTGGTTGTACTGCTCGTTGCTTAAAAATTGCATACCTGGACGAGCTAATTCAGCTCGAAGTAGTAGTGCCAAAACTCCACCGATTAAGAACCACGCAAAAGATGTCATCAAGTACAAATACCCGATGGTCTTGTGATCAGTAGAGGTAATCCACTTTACGAATGACTTACCCTTTTGCGTTGGGACGGGACGTGCCGCAGTTACGGTAGGACGTTCTGCATAGGTTGTCATGCTTGGCTCCCTTTAAGTGTTTCCAGATAAGTCTTGAATTCTTCAGGTGTAACTACCTTGACCTTAAAAAGCATTTGTGAGTGATTGCGTCCGCACAAAATATTGCAACGGCCTGGGAACTCGCCCAGTTTATTTGCGGTGAATTCCAAACGATTTGTTACCCCAGGCAAATTTTGCATTTGAATCATGAAGGCTGGAATCCAGAAACCATGAACCACGTCATTTGATGTGATTGTGTAACGAACTCGCTCGCCCAGTGGGACAACCAATGTTGGAGTTTGTTCTGGTGTTCCGGTCACTAAAGCTTTAGGACCCGCTTCGGGGTAACCAAACTGCCATGACCATTGAATTCCTTTAACGGTAATTTCATGGGCATACGTTGTTGTTTTCTCAGTGATAACACTTTGTCTTTGTATGGTGAAAAAGAAAAGAACGGCAACAATGATGAATGGAATAATTGTGTAAGCGACCTCAACAGGAACGTTGTACTGAGTTTGCTTCGGAAACTCTGGTCCGTTCTTCTTCGCACGATGAAAAACAGCCGGCCATAAAATAAGAATTAAAGTAAAGACGCCAACAACACCGGCTGCGATCCATGCACCTTGCCACAATGACAACGACTGATCGTTAACGCTCGATACGCCTTTGGGAAAGCCCCAATCCGTGGTCTTTGAACAACTTGTTAGCAATAAGACTGGAATGAATATGAGCAGTGCTCGTAGGCGCGAAAACAAAGTGCGAGGCATGGGCTAAGGATAGTTTGTATTCGCCTCCAGCGTCGCACGAGCACATCAGCCTCAGCCGGTGGCGCTCCTCACATCCAGGTCAGCAACGGTTATGTTAAATGAACTGCAATCTCATCTGCAGCGGATTGGCCATATGCCTCGGCAAATCGGGCTACAAATTCAGGGTTAGTAAATCTATATTCCTGAGTTCCCAGGGTTTCAATGACATACGTCGCGATCAATGCACCCAGCTGCGCGCAACGTTCGTGCGAAAGTCCCCAGGCAAGCCCGGCTATAAAGCCTGATCTAAATGAATCACCGACACCGGTTGGATCAGTCTTGGACTTTTCTTTGGGGCAGCCAACTTGAACAAACTCCCCTGCGGCACTTTCTACCTTCGCGCCTTCGGAACCCAGGGTCACAACACGGTACTTAACTCGTTCCAAAATTTCGCGATCGGTCCATCCTGTTTTTTGCATGGCCAGGGCGAGTTCATATTCATTCAAGAACAAATACGCAGCGCCATCAATAAGTAGCTTGATTTCCTCGCCAGTCATACGAGCCATCTGTTGTGAAGGATCGGCCGCAAAGGCAATGCCTTGCTGACGGCAAACTTCGGAATGACGCAACATGGCTTCTGGATCATCAGGTGAAATCACCATCATGTCCAGACGACCAACTTTTTGCATTATTGGGCTTAACTCAATATTTCGCGCCTCAGACATTGCGCCCGGAAAAAATGAGGCAATCTGATTTAGTTCCTGATCAGTGGTGACAACAAAGTGGGCCGTGTGCAAAGTCGAAGAGACTAATGCGTGAGATGTATCAACACCATGTCGGGAAAGCCAGGCATCGTAATCTGCCCAATCTTTACCAACAGCTGCGATGAGAATTGGATTTAATCCAAGGACTCCCATTCCAAAAGCGATGTTTGCCGCACATCCACCACGTCGAACATCCAAGCTGTCAACAAGAAATGAGAGAGAAACTTTTTCTAGAGAACCTGCCACCAAGGAATCAGTGAACTTCCCAGAGAAGGTCATTAAGTGATCAAGACCAACCGAGCCCGCTACACCAATTTTCATGTGGGGATACTAATGCGAAAAGTGCGAAGAGTTAGTTGAATGAATCGCCGCAAGCACAAGAACCTTGTGCGTTTGGATTATCAATCGTAAAGCCTTGCTTTTCGATGGTGTCAACGAAATCAATTGTTGCACCTGAAAGATATGGGTCGCTCATCTTGTCGGTGATTACCTTTACTGCGCCGAATTCGCGCACAATGTCACCTTCCATATTGCGATCATCAAAGTACAGCTGATACTTAAGGCCTGAGCATCCACCTGGCTGAACGGCAACTCGAAGGTTGAGATCGTCACGACCTTCTTGAGCCAATAGTGCAGAAACCTTTGAGGCTGCTACATCAGTTAGCTGAATTCCAGTTGTTGTCGTTGCTTCAGTTGTCATTGTGCTCTCCTTGATAAACCTGTGACCTTGACTGACTACTGGTGTAAGCCTACCCCCATGGTGTCAGGCAAGCGAGTTGAGGAGCAGTTCAACACGGCCTCTATAGTTACGCCATGAGTACACACGAGAGCAAAGGTCGTCCGACCCCGAAGCGCAAAGATGCTGAATCAAAGCGCAAAGTTTCATCCCTCGCACCGATAGTCACTAAAGATCAAAAGCGAGCTTCTAAAGCCTTAGGCAAGCAAGATCGTGTTGCCCAACGTGAGGCGTACATGCGCGGTGATGAATCAGCATTGCCACTTCGTGATCGTGGACCCGCTCGACGTTTCGTTCGCAACTATGTCGATTCACGTCGCTCAACTGGTGAATTTTTTCTGCCCACAATTTTTGTTGTATTAGTCCTGACGCTTTTCCCGGTGCCGGCCATTCAATTGGGAGCAATCGCATTGATGTATGCGATGTTGCTATTTGCAATCATCGATGGCTTTCTATTGTCGCGAAAAATTCGCAAAGCAATTGAGGCCGAATTTCCTGGGACGAGTACTAAGGGACTAGGAATGTATGCCTGGCTTCGTTCCACGCAAATGCGACGTCTACGTGCGCCTCGCCCAACAGTTTCAGTGAGTAAGAAGAAAAACTAAGCGCGAGGATTTGGGCTTTGGGTTTTCTCTGTATCTCGTTCTGGAAGATTGCCCAATGCAGTGTCAATTGCCTTCATAACTTCTGCATCTAGTTTTACACCAGAGGCCTTCACGTTTTCTTTGACCTGCTTTGGCTTTGTAGCTCCCATGATTGCGCTAGAAACATTTGGATTTTGAAGAACCCATGCAATAGCAAGTTGTCCCATTGTTAATCCGACGCCATCGGCAATTGGCTTTAACTTCTGAACCGCTTCCAAAACTTCTTCGCGCATCCAACCCTTGATCATGTTCGCGCCGCTGCCCTTGTCAGTTGCGCGTGATCCTGCAGGAGCTTTCTTTCCTGGCAAGTACTTGCCAGTCAAAATTCCCTGCGCCATTGGTGACCATACGATCTGACCAATTCCTTCTTTCTGTGACAACGGCACAACCTCTGACTCAATTACTCGCCATAGCGCAGAATATTGTGGCTGGCTTGAAACAAAACGGTTGTATCCGCGCGCATCCTGTACAGCTAGCGCAGATTTAATCTGAGCCGCGTTCCATTCGGAAAATCCGATGTAATGAACCTTGCCGGCACGGATTAGATCATCAAAAGCACTTAAGGATTCTTCAATTGGTGTTTCATAATCAAAACGGTGCATTTGGTAGAGATCAATGTGATCTGTCTGAAGTCGCTTCAGGGATGCATTACATGACTCGATGATGTGCTTGCGGGAAAGTCCACGATCATTCTTACCTGTACCCGTTGGCCAATACACCTTAGTAAATAATTCATAGGACTCGCGCTTTACGCCCTTTAGAGCTTTACCTAAAACAGTTTCAGCTCTGGTTCCAGCATAAACATCTGCGGTATCAAATGTTGTGATGCCAACTTCGAGCGCTGCTTTAACACACTTGATTGCTGCATCTGATTCGATTTGATTTCCGTGAGTGATCCAGTTTCCGTATGAGATTTCAGAAACGTACATTCCGGTACTGCCAAGGCGTCTGTATTCCATGTGTAAAGCCTATGACTAGCGCGCCTAGTTGCCAACCCCAAAGGGTTATGGTTTGGTTCACCTACAACTAAATAGCTCACTTGGTAGGGGAAGTTCGGTGAAAATCCGACGCTGACCCGCAACCGTGAATCTCTCAAAGTATAAATAGCCAAAAAAATTTGAAGAGATAAGTCGGATTACCTAGCAAGTGCAGATGAGACAAACACCCGCCGAGGTTTGCGGGGTGTGCTCCTACCACTAGAAGTGTCGAGTAATTCGTCGTATCTATGTGCGGTTCACTCCCTGTGAGACTCTTTCATATTTGAGAGGCCCCACAGCAATGAAGTTAAAAATAGTTCTCGCAATAATTCTCATCTCCTCATCCATCACTCCATCTGCGCAAGCTGCAGATAAAGGCTGGCGTTACTGGGGATATTTCCAAGCAGTACCAAGTAAAACAATGTGGACTGCAGCCATGACAGGACCAACAGTAGATATCGCTGATGGGTCGGTTGAAGGTTGGTCATTTGTGTTTAGCTCTGATGACATTCCTTCACTTGCTCCCCGAGTGAAGCCTGATTTCAAAAGTATCTGCGCCGGTGTGAAAGCAGACAAAGACACCAAGCGAATTGCGTTGGTCATTGATTTTGGTGCTACTGCATACGCACCTAAGGGTGAAAAACTTCCAAAAACAATCACTACCTGTGTTCGTACCGCTAAGGCATCTCAAGGCATTGATGTCCTGGGGCAAGTCACGAAAATCCGCGCTGCAAGTTCAGGGCTGATCTGTGGCTTAGCTGGTTATCCTGCTAAAGAATGCGGCGTTGAGATCGCCACACCTAAAGCGCTCATCAAGAAGTAACAAATGAGAAAACTGTCACTGCACCCACTGACCTGGTGGATATGGGCTGTCGGTTTGGCTATTGCAGTCATTCGATTTGATAGCACCGTGTTCACTATTGGTTGTGTGAGCGCAGTGGCAGCTGTTGTTTTTATCAATCGCGAAAATGCGCCCTGGGGAAAGAGT
>JBAXPH010000020.1:0-18694 GCA_037132355.1 Actinomycetes bacterium | reverse complement strand
TGTACGGCAAAGGTTTCAGCTTTTGAAACTCGTTTGAGAAGTACTCTCCCGGTTCGTTTTAGTTAATTTCTTAACTAGCGGTAATTCTCTCACTCTTTAATTAAAAAGCAACCCCGCCTCGCATTAACGCAAGAAAAGCGCTCGTAACCGGCGAGAAGTCACGAATAACCCTGCGGAGATCATCACCAAAAAGTATGCGACATGAACGAGTACCCCTGCGTTTACATCGCCAAACCAGAAAGCGCGGACCATAGCAATTCCATGCCATAAAGGAAGTGCCATGATTACTTTTTCTAGCCAATCTGGATAAACCGAAATTGGATAAAGCGAACCCGAAAACAAGGTCATCGGCAACAAAATAATGTTGATGAAGCCCATCTGCTGATAGGTCTTAAAGTATGAAGTAATCGCCATTCCAAATGATGCAAAGCCAAATGCAACTAGTGATGCAGCGGGGATAGCCAATAGCGCCCAGAAACTAGGTGTAATTCCTAAAACTGTAACGATTGTTAGAAATCCTAAAGAATAAACAAGGCCACGAAGTAAGGCCCAACTTATTTCTCCAAGTGCAATGTCCATAGGCCCAAGAGGCGTTGAAAGCATTGTTTTGTACAACTTAGATTCATTTAATTTCCAGAATACGTTCCAAGTTGAATCATAAATTGCACCATTCATCGCGCTGTTTGCGAGCAAACCTGGTGCAATAAATGCTGTGTAATCAATTGTTGTGTTTCCAATAGTTACATCGCCGACCAGGTTACCCATGCCATATCCAAACGCCAAGAGGAAAAGCACTGGCTCAACAAATCCTGTCACAACTGGAATCCATGTTGATGATCTAAAAGCTAACCAACCTCGTTCTAGCAAGACATGGGGGCGGCCGGCGTACATAGAGCTGGACTTACTTTTTTCGGCAATATCAACTGCGGCACTCACTTGGCTAACCTCCGTTCAAACTGACGGCGGGATAGGACAACTCCTACAGCTACTAAAGTGAAAAGATAAATAAGGTGTACAACAACCATGAGCCCACTGATTCCATAATCAAATGCCGCCTCGCGACCAAGTTCGGTTGTGTGCCACAGCGGTGAAATCCATCCAATTGGCTGCAGGTAAATCGGCATTGAAGATAGTGGAAAGAATGTGCCAGAAAATAAAAACATTGGCATGATCACCAGGCGACCAAGGATGTTAAAGAATTGATCATCTTTTTCGATCTTTGCAGCAAAGTACAAAATAATTGCACCAAATGCGCTACCACCCAAAACCGCGATAGGAATTAACAGCAGGCTGATTCCAACATCGACCACATTAAATGCCAGCAAAAGAAGGTAATACACAGATACGCTGAAAATTGCTCGGCAAATTGCAGCTAAATAAACACCCAATGCAATTTGGCGCCCCGTAATTGGTGTTGCGTTTTGTGCGAAAAATAGTTTGCGCCATTTAAAACCTTCGATTGTTGGGAAAACAGTTTCATCCATAACGCCGGTAATAGCGGTATTTGCCAGAAGGGCAGGGGCGATAAAAGCAATGTATTTAATGCCGTTTGTACCGCTGGTCCCGGAACCCTTTTCAACTAGAACGCCGATGCCGATGCCCACTGCGATCAAGTAAAAAAGCGGGTTTCCAATGTCGACGGCAGCGATAATCGCTTTCCATTTAGACATAGATTTCAAGCGAGCAGAAGCTATATACAAAGATCCAAAACGTTGAATCTGTGGAACATCAATACCGGTGTTCATTCAATCAGCGTTCTTCCGGTTAGGCGTAAGAAAACATCTTCTAGCGATGAACGACGAACCAAAGATGTAGTTGGATGCAGATTGGCAGCCGCAATTTGTTCTAGCAATTTTTCACCATCTTCGGTGTACATCAATAAACGATCGGGCAAAGTTTCCATTCGTTCACACATTTGCGATAACTGCGGAGCAACTTCTTTGTTGCGATCGCTTCCAAAGCGAACCTCAAGAACTTCCTTGCTTGAATACTCTTTGATCAAACCTTGTGGCGTGCCCTCGGCCATAATCGCGCCTTTGTCCATCACAACAAGGCGATCACACAACTGTTCTGCTTCATCCATGAAGTGAGTTGTTAGAACCAGAGTCACTCCTTGTTCCTTTAAGCGGAACAAGCGATCCCACAAGATATGTCGTGCTTGAGGATCAAGACCAGTTGTTGGTTCATCCAATAACAAAATATCTGGTTCACTCACAAGACCACGTGCAATTGTTAAACGACGTTTCATTCCACCGCTAAGAGCTTCAACCTTAACATCACGCTTTTCTTCAAGCTGTGCAAATTCAAGAAGCTCTTCAACTTTTACTTTAATAAACTTTTTTGAAAGCCCAAAATACCGCCCATAGATAAATAAGTTTTCAGTAACAGTTAACTCGCCATCCAAATTATCTTGCTGCGGAACAACACCTAAGTGTGCGCGAACAAGTGGACCAAACTTTTCTGGATCTTTATCTAAGATTTCAACGGTGCCAGAAGTACGGGTCGATGTAGCGGCCAAGATGCGCATGGTGGTTGATTTACCAGCACCGTTAGGGCCCAGTAATCCAAAGGACTCACCCTTAGCCACGTCGAAATCAATGCCGTCTACAGCTGTGAAATCCCCGAAAACCTTGGTCAACCCACGTACAGAAATGAGTGGTTTAGACATTCTTCTATTCTACCTGAGTATTGTTTGCCTACGTGCGATTCATTAACGAACCTACCCACGACCTCACCTATGACGATGTTTTCATGGTGCCCAGCAGATCTGAACTTTCATCCAGAATGGATGTTGATCTTTCATCAATAGATGGAACCGGAACAACAATTCCTTTAGTTGTTGCAAACATGACCGCTATCGCTGGCCGACGCATGGCAGAAACAATGGCACGTCGAGGCGGCTTAACTGTAATCCCGCAAGATATTCCACACACTGTTGTTGATTCAGTTATTAAATGGGTGAAAGAACGTCACCCCTTCTTTGATACTCCAATTACTTTGTCACCACAATCAACTGTTGCCGATGCCGTCAGTTTGTTACATAAGCGAGCACACGGAGCCGTTGTAGTTGTTGAAGGCGGAAAGCCTGTTGGAATTATTACTGAAGAGGATTGCAAAAGCGTTGATCGCTTTACACAATTGCATCAAGTCATGAGCAAAGATTTAATTACAATGTCAGACACACTTGGTGCTCGTGAAGCATTTGAATTCTTGAATCAACATCGTCACAAGTTGGCGCCCGTTGTTGCAAAAAATGGCGACTTAGTCGGAATCATGACGCGACTCGGTGCATTGCGTGGGACTTTGTATTCACCAGCACTTGATGCACATGGCAAATTACGAATCGCAGCAGCAGTTGGAATTAATGGTGATGTTGCAGCAAAAGCTTCAGCACTTATTGAATCTGGCGCAGATGTATTAGTAGTCGATACAGCCCATGGTCACCAAAAGAAGATGCTGGAAGCCTTAGCTGCAATTCGTTCAATAAATCCAACAATTCCAATCGTTGCTGGCAATGTTGTTACCGCTCAAGGCGCGCATGATTTAGTACAAGCCGGTGCCAACATCATCAAGGTTGGCGTTGGCCCTGGTGCAATGTGTACAACTCGCATGCAAACAGGTGTCGGACGGCCACAATTTTCAGCGGTTCTGGAATGTGCAACAGAGACTAAAAAACTTGGGGCACACGTTTGGGCCGATGGTGGAGTTCGCCATCCGCGCGATGTTGCGCTGGCCTTAGCTGCAGGTGCGTCTCAAGTGATGATTGGTTCGTGGTTTGCAGGAACCTATGAATCACCTGGAGATTTACAGAGTGATGCAAATGGTCGCTTGTATAAGGAATCTTTTGGAATGGCATCTGCTCGCGCCGTTGCTGCACGAACTTCGCAGGAAGATGCCTTTGATCGAGCCCGTAAGGCTTTGTTTGAAGAAGGAATTTCAACATCACGTATGTTCTTAAATCCCGCTCGTCCTGGAGTCGAAGATTTGCTAGATGAAATAATTGCAGGAGTTCGTTCTTCATTTACCTATGCAGGTGCAAAGAACATCGAAGAGTTTGCTGAGAAAGCAACTGTTGGCGTTCAATCATCTGCAGGTTACGCTGAAGGTCGTCCACTACATTCTTCGTGGAGCAATTAAAGTTTAGGGAAACTATGACTGTGGAAATAATGCAATGAAGTTTCGCACCTGGATTAAACGTACAAAAGCAGGTCGTCTTGCGTGGCGAATTTTCATTGGATTAATCGGTGGTGGAGTCACTGTTGCAGGAGCTGTTGCGTTGATCGGCCCAGGACCTGGGATTCTTGTTCTGCTGGCTGGTTTAGGTATTTTGGCAACAGAGTTTGCATGGGCTGGTGAAGTAATGATGCATACCAAGCGCATCGCAGCAAAGGCGGCTGAAAAGACAGGCATGAAGCCATGGGTTAAGTACTTCATCATTTCGGGTGGCGCGGTCCTGTCCATAGTTGCGATTTTTATTTACTATGGAAGAAATTGATTACTCTTTAACAATCTTTTCTTCAAGATTACGTTTAATAAGTATTACAATAATTACAACTAAGGTTAAGAACCCAAGTGCCCAGTACTTTAGGTATTTTTCTAGCGCAGACAGTGAATTTGCGAATTGATACCCCAAAGACACAATTATTGTTGAAAAAACAATCCCGCCCGCAGCGTTCCATTTCAAAAATGTTCGATATGGAACATTGTGCATTCCGGCCATAGCTGGGATAAGTGCGCGAAGCAATGCTTGTGCCCGGCCGAAGAAAATTGCCCCACCGTGGTACTTAGAAAATATATGTTCGGCAATGCGCCAGCGCTTTTCTCCGACAAGTCGCCCTAAGCGATTTACTTTGATGCGTGCTCCAAAATGTTTACCAACTTCATATCCAACTGAATCACCGGCAATTGCGCCGACAATCGCGCAGATTAAAAATAACCAAAAGGACCATACGTGTGAGTGGGCGAGAACACCACCAATTAATAGTGAAGTTTCACCTGGCAATATAAAGCCAACAAATGCGGCTGCTTCTAGAAATGCAAAGAGAATAAGCAGAATAAAAAGCGGTAGTTGTAAGTTATGCGCAATCAGCCAATCAGCAGTTGTGTGAATCCATCCCGACATGCGCTGATCGTATCTGTCTATTAGACTGAACGGATGACTAGAGCAAAAACTTCAGTAGAAATTCACGATCTCATTGCAGAGCGTCGTAGCCCACGTTCACTTGATGCAACAGCAACTATCGAAAAAGAAGATCTGTTGGCCTTACTTGAAGCCGCTCGTTGGGCACCATCAGCCAATAACCTCCAGCCATGGCGGTTAATCGCAGGCACACGAGATGACTCAAATTTCACAGCACTGCTCGAATGTTTAGTCCCCTTTAACCAAAGCTGGTCAAAGCGCGCAGCAGCCTTTATTGCAATTGCTGGAACTCCGGCACAGGCAGATGGAACTGCGATTCCAACATTTATGTATGACTGTGGCTTAGCCGCATCACAATTAACTATCGAAGCTCATCATCGCGGATTTGTTGTTCATCAGATGGCCGGCTTTGATCATGAAAAAGCAGCAGTGTTATTTGATGGCGCAGTTCCTATTGTGATTATGGCTATTGGCAAGCAAGCACCTGCAGAACAATTAGAAGGTCCTGCCTATGATCGTGAAGTAGCACCTCGTACACGCAAGGAGCTTTCAGAGATCGTAATTAAAGGATTGCCTAACTAAAAACTAGATCGGATCTCCCAGAGATCTGGAAAAGTTGGATTAAATAAGGTGCTACTTAAGTAAGCAACTCCGCTTGATCCACCAGTCCCAATTTTGTGGCCAATAGTTCGTTCCACCATTTTCACGTGACGATAGCGCCATTCTTGCATTCCTTCATCAATATCTACCAAGCGCTCGCAGACCATTGCAGATTCAGGATCCTTGCGATGGACTTCGAGCAATACTTCCTGCACCGCGGTGTTTGCAACATAGCCAGTCGATTTATCGCGATTTAAAACATCGTGTGGAATTGCATGGCCACGCTTTGAAATATAAACAAGCGCCGAATCCCACACACTATTGCGTGCAGTGATTTCTTTTATCTGCTCTTGTATGTCTAACGGTAAGTGTCCAGCCATCTTGCTATCACGGCGACCCAACAATGCTTCAACCATTCTGAACTGCGCGGATTGGAACCCACTAGATGAAGAAAGATATGAACGGAAAGCGTTGAATTGCAGCGGTGTCATTGTTTCTAAAATATCGATCTGTGTAACACACACTTTTAGAATTGTTCGGATACGTCCCAAAATAGCTAGCGAGTAATGTGAATCGCCTGATTCCATTGCAACTTGTGCTTGCTTGAATTCATGAATTAATTGTTTAAACCACAATTCATAGGTTTGATGAATGATGATAAAAAGCATCTCATCATGTTCTGGGCCAATGGAAAGTGGGCGCTGCAGTTTAAGAAGTTCATCAACTGCTAAATACGATGTGTAGGTAAGTGCTGAATCAAAGTTTTCGCTCATGTGACGCGAGACCCACCCTCTTTAACCTCTTTATAGCGGCCAGATGCCACTAAATCTCGCATTCGTTCAAACCCATCCCAGATTTCAACATAAGAAGTCGGTAGCGGAGATATCGCCAAACGGATTGAATTAGGTGTTCGGTAATCAGGAATTACATTTGAAATCGTGCGCATAGCCACGCATATTTGCGCAGCATCTGGATGGACTAGTGAAATATGCCCACCACGTTCGCTTGCATCACGCGATGTATTTAGTTCGATACCAAGAGGTGCTAGCCAAGCGTCATAAAGTTCGATCATCATCTGAGTTCCAACGGCTGCTTTGTGTGCAATCGAAGCTATTCCAGCTTCTTTGATCATTGAAAATGCAGTTTGTACGCAACGGATACCCATTAATGAGGGACTAGCAATCTGAAAACCGCGAATAGTTTGTGAGCGTTGGAATACTGGGCCCATTTCAAATTGTGCATCTTGTGCAAACCAACCTTGAATCGGAACTTGTAACTCATTTTGAACTCGCTTTGAAACATAGAGCCAAGCTGGCGCACCAGGTCCAGAGTTTCCGTACTTGTATGTACATCCAACACACAGATCTACACCGTTTGCATCCAGATTTAATTCAATTGCACCAACTGCGTGGCTGGCATCCCAGACAACTAAAGCACCAATTGCTCTGACCTGATCAGTAATTGATTTCAAATCTGTGCGTGCACCTGATCGGTATTGAATAACTTCAAGAGTCACCATTGCAACATCATCATTTAGATATGGCGCAAGGACTTCTGTTGTGATGCGTTCATGCTTAGCAATTGCTGGATCTTCATTATCAATAATGACAAGATTTAATCCAAACTGCTTTGCAATTCCATCAAGGATGTATCTATCCGTTGGAAAGTTTGCAGCATCCGTGATTATGGTTTTACGACCCGGGCGCGCATGAATCGCAGCCAGACACAGTTGATAAAAATTTACTGATGTTGTGTCACACACCAACACCTGACCAGCAGCTGCACCTAACGCCGCTGCACCCAATAGGTCACCTGTGGGCTGTGCTTCATCAACCCAATGACTCCAGCCAGTAACAACTTCTGGGCCCCATTCTTTGGTCATGAAATCATTGATTGCAGTAACCGTTGCTTTTGGTAAGCGCCCCAATGAATTACCGTCGAGATAACACATTTCGGGGTCACCTACGACAAATTGTGATTTGAAATGTGCCAACGGATCATTTTTATCGAGCTCTAGTGCGTATTCGCGGTCAGTTACCTTCATGAGGGAAAGGTACGCTCTCCTACCGTGGCGCGCAATGTTGTAAACATCGAAGATGTCTCTAAAGCCTTTGATATCAAAGAGCTGTTAGTAGGCGTCTCGCTTGGCGTTTCCGAGGGCGATCGAATTGGAATTGTTGGTCGAAACGGATCTGGCAAAAGTACATTAATGAAAGTTATGGCAGGTATTGAGCCTCCTGATTCTGGGCGTGTAACAAAATCAAATAGTGCAAAGATTGGTTTGTTATCACAAGTTGATTTAGCAAATCCTGACAGCACTGTTGGTGAAGTTGTATTAGGCGATACCGAAAAACATCAGTGGGCTAGTGATCCAAATATCCGTGAAGTATTTACCGGATTGTTTGGAAGCTTTGATGATCACATCTTCGATCGCAAGTTTGGGCAGCTATCTGGTGGTGAGCGTCGCAGAGTAGGTTTAGCAAAACTGCTTATTAATGAACTTGATTTGATTTTGCTTGATGAGCCAACTAACCATCTAGATGTTGAAGGTGTTGCCTGGCTTGCTTCATATATTAATAATCGAAAAGGTTTAGCGGTCGTAGTCGTAACACACGATCGTTGGTTCTTAGATGCAGTAACAGAGCGCACTTGGGAAGTCGTAGAAGGCAAAGTTGAAGAGTATGACGGCGGATATAGCGCATTCGTTTTATCTAAAGCCGAACGATCTCGCCAAGCATCTGTAATGGATCAGCGTCGCAATATGTTGATTAAGAAAGAACTTGCCTGGCTTCGCCGCGGTGCACCGGCAAGAACATCTAAACCAAAGTTTCGAATTGATGCTGCAAATGTCTTGATTGCAGATGAGCCAGCACCACGTGATCAAGGTGAATTACTAAAGTTTGCGCTTAATCGTTTGGGCAAAACTGTTTATGAAGCACATCATGTGCAAGTAAAGCTTGGTGATAACGAACTTATTGATGATCTGTATTGGAACATTGGTCCAGGAGATCGCATTGGAATCGTTGGAGTTAACGGCGCTGGCAAAACAACATTAATGCGCACCTTTACTGGGGAAATTCAACCGACTGCAGGCAAGTTAGTAACTGGCATAACGGTTAAGGCAGCGTTTTTGACTCAGCATCTAGATGAATTAGATCCAACTTGGCGTGTTCTTGAAGCGGTCGAAAAGATCGCAAATCGCGTTGAGTTAGGTGGTGGCCGCGAACTTTCTGCTTCACAGTTGTGCGAGCGATTGGGATTTGATCGAGAATCACAATGGACACCAGTTGGGGATTTATCAGGGGGAGAAAAACGACGCCTGCAATTGACTCGTTTATTGATGGATAGCCCCAATGTTTTACTTCTTGATGAACCTACAAATGACTTTGATATCGAAACCCTGACCGAACTTGAAGATTTGTTAGATAGCTATGGAGGTACTTTAATTGTTATCTCTCACGATCGTTACTTCCTAGAACGTGTATGCGATCGATTTGTTGGATTATTGGGAGACAAAAAAGTGCGCGACTTACCGCGTGGGGTTGATGAATATCTTGAACAACGATCCGAAGCATTGAACTCGGTTGAGATTGTTGTTAAGGAAAAGAAAACTTCTAACGCGGCAGAGCAACGTCAATTAAAGAAAGATTTAACCCGTCTTGAACGTCAGATTGAAAAATGCAATGCAGCCATTGCAACACTAACTGCTGAACAAGAAACCGCTGCTTTTGATGCTGATCGGCTAGTTGCGATTGCTTCAGAGCTTCTAGTTTTGAGCGCAGAGGCAGCAAAACTTGAAGAAGATTGGCTGCACGTCACGCTTTCTTTAGAGGGTTGAGTTAAAATTTCTACATGAGCCAACTGTCACATGCTATTGAAGTAGTTCTTTTCCGTTCTCGCTTTTTACTCGCCCCTTTGTACTTGGGGTTAGTCGGAGCACTGGTTCTTCTCTGCTTCCGGTTTGTCATTGAGTTTTATCATCTAGCTCTTCATATTGGAGAAGCAACCCCACAGAGTTTTACCCTGGACCTATTAGCGTTACTGGATCTGACATTGCTTGCGAATCTAATCTTGATGGTTATTTTCGCAGGATACGAAAACTTTGTTTCTCGCATTGATGTGGCAACAGAATCCAAGGATCGTCCGCATTGGATGGGAACGATTGATTTCAGTGGTCTAAAGATCAAGTTGATTGGTTCACTTGTAGCGATTTCAGTGATTGAACTATTAAAGGACTTCATTGAATTAGCCGGTCAGGATCATGTTGGCGGAGGCACAAAGTGGAGAATCGTTATTCACTTAACTTTTGTTGCCTCTGGTGTTCTCTTTGCACTCATGGATTGGATCGCAGACAAGCGCGAGTTCCACGGAACCCACGCCTAAAAGTTCACTTTTGATTTACCAAGGGTTTCCTCTGCGTCCCCTAACTGTTTGGGGACCGTAAAGAACACTTCTCCCAAACCTCTATTTAGGAATGGGAACTATGAAACTCAAGAAGAGCATCATTGCGCTTGTCGCAATCGCACTCGTCGGTTCTTTGAGCGCTGCAACATGGCCAACAAAGAAACCTATCTACATGATTTCTACAAATAGCGCAGTATCTCTAACGCCAATCGTCACAACTGGCGACACAGTTGGCGGCACAATTATTCGCGGTATTCCAGATGGAATGGGCGCCTTTGATAACGGACGTGGCGGAATCACTTTGCTTTCAAACCACGAAGTTGCCATTACAGACAAAGTTGCACTACGCAGCAAGTCAGATACCAGCCAGTGGGGTGTATCAATCACTTCAATGAACTTCAGCCCGACTTCAAAGACAGTTACATCTGCTGGAAACTTGTATAACAGCATCAAGTACTGGAACTACAAGACAAGTCAGTATCAGGACACACCAATTGGTGGTGAACCAACAGGAGCTGCAGCAGGATCATTCGGTTGGGGAATCAGCCGTTTCTGTTCAGCAACATACTCACCTGAAGGAACTTTTATTTATAACGGCATCGGCTACGAGGGCGCACTATTCACAACTGGTGAAGAAGTAGGCGATAACTCACGCGGATTTGCTTTTGACATGAATGGAACTGGATACCAACTTCCTCGCGTAGGTATGCTCTCAATGGAAAATATTATTCCTACACGTAAGCCAGGAATTAACACAATGGCACTGATTAACGAAGATGGTTCTGCTACAGATAGCCAACTTCACATGTACCTTGGAAAGAAGCAGTCAACAGGATCATCTGTAGACAAGGCCGGACTTACAAACGGTGATTTGTACGTATTAAACGTACCAACAATCACTGATGACAACGTGTTCCGCACAACGATTGCAAAGTCAACACCAGTAGATGCGACATTCAAGAAGATTGAATGGAACACAGATGTTGCAGGCTTTGCAAAGGGAGCACGCGAGAATGGATTTAGATTCTCACGTATTGAAGATGGCGAATGGGACCCAAATAACCCAGATGTCTTCTACTTCATCACAACAGAGTCAAACAAGGACCCAGTAGCAACAAAGGACAATCCTTCAGAGCCAGGCATTGCACGTGATGGCGGCGGACTATGGCGCCTCACATTCAAGGATGCACAGAACCCATTGCTAGGTGCAAAGCTTGAACTATTGCTTAACGGTGGAGAAGCTCCGTTCTTGAGCAAGCCTGACAATCTAACTCTGACAAAAGATGGCGTCATCATGATTCAGGAAGATCCAGGTAACAACGCACACGTTGCACGTTTGCTTGCTTACCGAATCAAGGATGCAAAGATTGCAACTGTTGCACAGTTCGACCCTAAGTACTTCACTGCAACAGGATCAAACTTCATGACAATCGATGAAGAATCAAGTGGAATCATCGATGCAACTGCGCTAATCCGTAAGGGTAATGACAAGAACTCTTACTTCTTCTTGAACGCACAGATTCACACATACAGCGGTGTGACTGTTGTTGATGCAACCGCTAAGGGTGCCACAACACCTTCTCGCCCAGATTTGGTTCGAACAAATTCTGGTAAAAAGACAATCGTTGACAATGCAACGGTTGAAGGAGGTCAGTACTACCTCTTAACTGTTACTGATTGGAATACAGTCTTTAACGGATAACAAATCAATAAGGTTAAAGCCGGGTGGGCTACGAGGGTCCCGCCCGGCTTTTGCTTTTCTTGATAACCTCGCACAATGCGTTTAGATTTTTTGGCAGCCCTATCTGGGGCAATGATTGCCTTGCAAGCGCGCGCCAACGGAGAGCTTTCACATCGATTAGATAATGGATTACAAGCAGCGCTAGTTTCATTTAGTTCGGGATTGCTAATCATCCTTCTGATTACGCCCTTTTCTCCACACATCAAAGAGGGAATTAGAAACCTACGCGGCGCAATTGCTCGCAAAGAGATCGCACGATGGAAGTTGTTTGCTGGCGCGCTGGGCGGGGGCTTTGTAGCAATGCAGTCACAGATCGTTCCACTGATAGGTGTCGCGATCTTTTCAGTTGCATCAATTGCGGGTCAGACTGCAATGTCACTAGTGGTGGACAGAATTGGGCTAACAGGCGGCGGCAAAAAGCTAATCTCGATACGTCGCGTATTAGCTGCGGTTTTAACTGTCATAGCCGTTCTGGTGTCAGTGTGGGATCGAATTGATGCCAATAATCTTTCCTTATTTGCAGTAACTACCGGCTGCATTGCAGGTGCAATCGTTGCAGTGCAGCGAGCTTTAAATGGCGAAATAAATGAGTACTCTCATCAAAGTTTTACAACTTCCTTACTCAACTTCGCTACCGGTGCGACATTTTTGTTGATTGTAATAGTCACGGCAGTTATCCTCGGATTCATTGATCTCTCACCTCTACCCACTGGACCATGGTGGATATATACAGGTGGAACAATTGGAGTAATTTATATTGCTTTTACATCAACAATTGTTCAGCATTTAGGCGTTCTCACATTTACATTGTTTAGCGTTGGCGGACAGCTGGCCGGATCGTTAATTATTGATTTAGTGTCACCAACAGATGGAGTAAGCGTTAGTGCTTATTTAGTAACTGGCATTGCAATGACATATGCCGGCGTTATCGCCGGTGGCGTAGGTAGTTCACGAGTGAAGAAACCACAGAGGCAGTAATAAAGAAGGCAGCAATTCCGTAGGATGATGTTTTAACCCACGGAAGCGTTGCTGCGTAGTATCCAGCTAATGTAATTCCGACACCCCACAACAAAGCACCTAAGGCGTTTGCTGATAAAAACTTGTAGTAATTCATTTTTGACGCACCAGCAATAGGTGGAACAAAGGTACGAACCCACGGGAAGAATCTGGCTGCAACTACAGCCCACCAACCGGTTTGTTCATAAAAACGCTCAGAACGCTCGATCATCTTCTGAATTCTGGGTCCGTTATGTTTTTCGAGATAAGGCCGCCCAATAGTTCTACCTAATACGAATCCGACCTGATCGCCAAAGAATGCAGCCAAGAAAATAACTGAGACTAGGATTAAAATATTTATGTTTCCGTGCGCAGCAGCGACCAATCCAGCGCTAAACAAAACTGAATCACCTGGAAGAAAGAACCCCAAAAGGATGCCTGTTTCTACAAAGATTATTACGCCAATAAGTAGGTAGAGAAAGAATGGCGCGATTGAGGCGAACTGAGAATCAAAAGAGGCGGCTAGCTCGATCACACTGACTTCTTAACCGCCGCAGCTACAGCCTTCACAACGTTGGGATCGAAAACACTTGGGACAATAAATGATGTGTTGAGCTGTTCGGGTGAAACACACTCTGAAATCGCTGCAGCGGCAGCAAGTAGCATCTGATCTGAGACTTTACTAGCGTTAGCATCCAACAAACCACGGAAGATCCCGGGGAAAGCTAAAACGTTGTTGATTTGATTTGGCTGATCGCTGCGTCCAGTTGCGACAACCGTTGCGTATTTGCGCGCAATCACGGGATCAATTTCAGGATCTGGGTTTGCAAGTGCGAAAACAATTGCGCCCTTGGCCATTGATGCAACATCTGCTTCAGTCAATACGTTAGGTGCGCTAACACCAATAAATATATCTGCATCAGCCATCGCCTCGCCGATACTTCCTTTGAAATTATTAGGATTACTGTGTTCGATAAACCATTGCTGCATGACATCTTTTGATTGCAACTCATTATGGATTACGCCATCAACATTAAAACCGATGATGTTGCTTGCTCCATCAAGAGTTAATAAACGCGCAATTGCATTACCTGCTGCGCCAACTCCGCTAAGCACAATCTTTACAGATTTTAAATCCTTCTTCACTAATTTAAGTGCGTTACGAAGAGCAGCAAGAACCACAATTGCTGTTCCGTGTTGGTCATCATGAAAAACTGGGATATCTAATAGTTCGCGCAATCGTGCTTCTACTTCAAAGCAACGAGGAGCAGAAATATCTTCCAAGTTGATGCCTCCGTAAACAGGTGCAATTAGTTGCACGGTGCGTACGATTTCATCGACATCTTGGGTATCTAAACAAACGGGCCAGGCATCAACATCGGCAAAGCGCTTAAACAAGGCGGCTTTACCTTCCATTACGGGTAATGCGGCTGCTGGGCCAATGTTTCCAAGGCCTAAAACAGCTGACCCATCAGTCACAACAGCGACTGTATTGCGCTTGATAGTAAGGCGACGAGCATCAGATGGATCGGCAACGATTGCTTGGCATATACGTGCTACGCCAGGTGTGTATGCACGAGATAAGTCATCACGAGTTTTTAATGGAACCTTTGAGGCAATTTCAATCTTTCCACCAAGGTGCAAAAGGAATGTTCTATCACTTACTTTGCGAACAGTTAAGTCAGAGTTAAGTGAAATCGCCGTAGTTATTTGCTCTGCGTGTTCAGCATCAATGGTGTCGCATGTAATGTCGATGACAACTTTTTCAAGAAGAGATTCGACAACGTCAAGTGCGGTGATTGTTGCACCGGCACCAGTAATAACTGTTGTTGCTAGTGCTACTGGGTTTGAAGCTGGTGGACCTTCAACGCGAATTGTGATTCCGTATCCAGGTGAGGTTGATGCCATTTATACAACTCCGTATAAGCGATCGCCGGCGTCGCCCAAGCCCGGAACAATGTAACCCTTCTCATTTAACTTCTCATCAAGTGCGCCAGTAACGATAGTGATCGGTACTCGACTATTAGCAAACTCTTTTTCTACTGCAGCGATTCCTTCGGGTGCAGACAAAATGCACACTGCGGTGATATCCGTCGCTCCAAGATCAATTAAGTAATGAAAAGCCATGATTAAAGTTCCGCCTGTTGCAAGCATTGGATCTAAAATAAAAACTTGGCGGCCAGACAGATCGTCGGGCAGACGGTTTGCATAGGTACTTGCCGCTAAAGTTTTTTCATCGCGAACCATTCCTAAAAATCCAACTTCGGCAGTTGGAATTAATTTAGTCATGCCCTCTAGCATTCCCAAACCTGCACGCAAGATTGGTACAACTACTGGGCGGGGTTCAGCTAATTTTTGGCCTTTTGTTTTTGTAACAGGGGTTGTAATTTCAACCTCGTGTGTTCGCACATCTCGGGTTGCCTCGTATGCCAACAGCGTCACGAGCTCTTCGACTAAGCGTCGAAATGTTGGCGAATCGGTCCGTTCGTCGCGCAAAACCGTCAATTTGTGATTGATCAAAGGGTGATTGGCGACATGTACTTTCATAGGTAATACCTTACAGGGGTTTCATTCCTTTCCAATGAGTGAAAGTATGCGCACATGTCCGATTTCGAAGAAGAGCTCGTTGAAGAGATTGAATCCTTTGACGCAATCGATGACGTAGTAACCGACCTCACAAGTGAAATGGACTTTGCTGTAGCAGCATGGCACGAGGACGGACGCTGGACATTGGGCACACTTCCAGACCCGTATGACATTGCACAAATTATTACTCGCTTGAAATCACAACAAACAAATGGCGGTTCTATTGCACTGGTATCAATAGATGAAGAGTTTTTTATTTTGATCCGAGTATTGGGTTCCCACATTTCCTTATTCTTAAGTGATTCAACAGCTGCACTTGATTATCCAGTTGCAGAAGAGTTGATGGAGATTGCAGATCTTCCAATTCCAGAAGATGATGAAGAGCCCGGTCCAGTGGGCCACCTAGAAATCTTGGCTGATCTTGGAATGAATGGTATGGAAATCTCAGCACTGTGTGATGATGAAGAATTATTTCCAGACGAACAGCTAGAAGCTATTGCTGCTCGTTTAGGTTTTGGTGAAGAGTTTGCGGAGCTATTGGATCTGTGAACGATGTTGAAATGATGCGCGTTGCAATTGATGCAGCGCGCAAAGCAATTGCAAGCCAAGATATTCCAGTAGGCGCAGCAATTTTTAACAGTGCTGGTGAATTAGTTGCAACTGGCCACAATGAACGCGAATTGCACAATGACCCGACAGCACACGCCGAAATAGTTGCGATACGAAACGCATCAGAAAAATTAGGTGATTGGCATTTAACGGATTACACATTGGTTGTGACACTTGAACCGTGTGCGATGTGCGCTGGTGCAATCGCACAATCTCGCTTACAGACAGTTGTATTTGGTGCTTGGGATGAAAAAGCCGGCGCAGTTGGATCGGTATGGGATTTACTGCGTGACCCACGAAGTACCTTTAGAACTGAAGTGCGTGCAGGGGTTTTAGCTGAAGAATGCGCCGAATTAATTAAATCTTTTATACAAGGAGTTCGTACGAAGGATTAAGAATCACCATTGAACCTTCTTCTTCACCAACCATGCCCTCGGCGCGCAACTGTGAACCAACTTCAAGACCTGCGATTTCACGGCGACCTAAGAAGTGAAGTGAAACCCCACCTGTTTCATCCCAGATTTCAACCTCAAGAGTTGGAGCCGAGCCACGGGGAGCGGTTTTAATTGATGTCACGCGGCCTTGTACTTGGGCACGCTTGCGCCACTCAATGTTGCCGATGGGAGTTACATTTTCTGCATAGTGACTCATTGGTTCCAGATTTACTGGTGGAGCTTTTGTAACTGGCTTAGGAGCAATGACAGTAGGAGTTTCTTTTTCAACAGGAACCAAATTTACTCCAGATGTAATTCGATCAACATCGATAGGAACAATCGTTGCAACCACTCGTGGCAATTGCGAGATAGGTGCAGCGATTTCTTCTGCAGTTTGATCATGAAGTAATCGACCTAAGAATCCAGAATAAGCACGGCGTGGAAGTAGCAACGTTAATTCGACATCTGGCTTTTCTGTCATTCGGATTGCATAATCTAAAGCAGAGTTTGCAAGTCGTCGATCAGGACAATCAATTAATTCAAGCGTTACATCATCTAAGGCATCCGAATTAGCCCATGCTTTTTGAATTTCTTCAGCACGACGATCATCAATAACAAAGTGAACGGCAGCCAAATTACGTGGTTTCAAGCTTCGTGCATATCGAATTGCGCGCACAGTTGCGATATCAACGTTATCAACCAAAACAGTTACATCATGGCGAGCGATTGAAGTAGCACGTTCTTGATGTTGCTTAACGGCCAATGCTTCTTGTTCGCGCGTGTATTGACGGCGCAATCGTAAGAAAGTAATAACTAAAATTGGAGCAGTTAATAAGACTAGCCATGCACCTTCAGTAAATTTCACGACCGAGAAGATGATGACAACTACAAAAGAAACTGATCCTGCTAAGGAATTAATAAACACTTTTGCGCGCCATTGCCCTGTTTTGTTGCGCAACGCGTGACGGGTCATTCCAAAGCCAGCCAAGGTGAAGCCCGTAAATACTCCAAGTGCGTAGAAAGCAACTAAGTGTTCAACAGAACCGGCTGTGATAAATACCAAGAAGATTCCGCCACCTGATAGCAACAGAATTCCATTGGAGAAAGCTAAACGGTGTCCACGTTTTGTTAATTGACGTGGCAAATAACCGTCAGTTGCAACGAAGTTAACCAAGATTGGAAATGCGCTGTAGGTGGTATTGGCGCCAGCAAACAGAATAAGCATTGTTGCTAGCTGAACCATGACGAACATGATCTGGCCAACAGTTCCATCTCCCATAATCGTTTTAGCGATCTGTGAAATAACTGTTGGAGTGCCTGATTCATATGGCATTGCATGAATTTTGTGGGCAAACCACGAAACGCCAAGAACCAGAATCCCCAGCAAACTGCTCATGACATACAAGGTGCGGCGAGCATTTATGTGTTCTGGAGTCTTAAATAGCGCAACTCCATCAGAAATTGCTTCAAGCCCGGTAAGAGAAGAACCACCATTTGCAAAAGCACGAAGAAGAATAAAGATTGCCGCAAAGGTTAAAAGTCCTTGTCCTTCTCCAACATGTACTGCACCAGGTAAATCAGTAGGGAGTACATCGATATTTCCGGTGGCAACTCTGTAGATGCCAGTACCAAAAACAATGAACATGCAGCCAACGAAGAAGTACGTTGGTAACGCAAATGCTTTACCTGCTTCTTTAACTCCACGGAGATTTCCGTAGGTAAGGATTCCAATAACTAAAACAATCATTGGCATTTTCCAGGAATTCAAATTTGGAAATGTAGAAATAATTGCAGCAACACCTGCAGCTGATTGAATTGCAACGGTAACGATGTAATCCAGCATCAAAGCTACAGCAGCAATTTGTGCAACAACCGGCCCAAAGTTATCTCGGGATACTATGTATGCACCACCAGTTTTGGTGTACACATTAATCACATTGCGATATGACAAAGTAATAATTGTAAGAATTACTAAAACTACAATCGTCATTGGCATCAAGATTGCAAAAGCAGCTAACCCAAATGCTGGTAGCAGCGCAATCAAAATCTGTTCTGAACCGTATGCAGAAGACGAGATACAGTCTGAAGAAAGAATTCCTAATGCGTAACGCTTACTTAGACGCTGATGTCCCAATGAGTGCCGGTTAAGTGGATTACCGAGCAAACGACGCTTAATCGTGTAGA
>JBAXPH010000019.1:0-18856 GCA_037132355.1 Actinomycetes bacterium | reverse complement strand
ATAAGCCGGATCCTGTCCTCTTGCGAGGGATCACCATCCATCTAGATCTGTAATTGCTTACAGATTCAAGCAACCTACCCGTTGACTCGAGCGAGCAGCTCTCAAACGCCAACTGCGTGGTCTTGCTTCAGGCGGGGTTTACATAGCTAACTGCATTTCTGCAATTACTGGTGGTCTCTTACACCACCGTTTCACCCTTACCAACTTTCGTTGGCGGTTTACTTTCTGTTGCACTGTTCCCGCGGATTGCTCCGGGTGGGAGTTACCCACCGCCTTGCTCTGCGAAGTCCGGACTTTCCTCGGTACTTTCGTAACGCGGTGATCCGGGCGACTCTTCTAATGCGCAATACTACCTATAAGATTTGAACACTTCATTTGAGCTGCGACAGGAGAAATACATGCTTATTTCTCTCATATCGTCGGCTGATCAAGTAACCGACGCGCGTATGCATCGATTGTGTGGGGCGCTAATTCGCAGTGGTTTTCAAGTAGAAGTCTGGGCCTTGGGCTCAGCACAGAATGCCCCTGCCGGAGTTGATTTTCATCGAGCACCGGGTGGTACCGGGTTTGCTGCGCGGATTCTGCGCGATGTGGTTTTGCCATTGCGTGCACGTGGCACTATTTGGATTGTTGTTGCTCCTGATTTATTGCCAATGTCTTGGTTAATTTCACGAATTAAAAATCGCACGTTAGTTGCTGATGTACACGAAGATTATTCAGAGTTATTAAAAGATCGCGCATGGGCAAAAGGTTTAGTGGGATTTTTCGGGCGAGCAGTTGCACGACTAGCCACAAAAGTAGCAGCACGTGCTGAATTAACAACGGTAGCTGACGAACAGGTTCCACCATTTAATGCACGCAATCGTTTAGTTGTTAGGAACTTTCCTGACGTATCGCTGTTGACACCAAGTGGAGAACTATCAGCACAACCACGTGCGATTTATATTGGCGATGTACGTACTTCGCGCGGCATCAAAACAATTATGCAAGCGGCTGAATTAGCACCGGGATGGAACTTTGACATCATCGGGAATGTTTCGGCAAATGATGCAGCGTTTATTGAAAATTGGAAATCAACAAGTCCCGCAAGCTCACGTGTAATTTTTCATGGTCGGCTTGCACCTGCTGCTTCATGGAGCTTTGCTAAGGGTGCTTGGGTTGGACTTTCACTTTTAGAATCAACTCCTGCTTTTAGCGCGGCAGTTCCTAGTAAGTTGTATGAATATATGGCAAGTGGTCTCGCTACAATTTCGACTCCACTTCCCCGCTGTATTGAATTAATCGAAAAAAGTAAGGGCGGCGTAATTGCTAACGATGCAGCCGCTGTAGCAGAGGCGTTAAATGCATGGGCCGCAAATCCCAATGAGTTAATCGCTATCCGCAAAAATGCAGTTACATGGGCCACATCAAACCTCAATGCGGTGGGTGAATATGAGGCATTCGTAACGGCAATAAAGGCTCTTCTACCTAGTTCACGCTAGGCTCGCTCCATGGCCACAACAATTGCCGCAACCGCAGATGTCGATGCGAGCGCCACTATTGGCGACGGTTCAAAAATCTGGCACTTAGCGCAAGTTCGTGATGGAGCTGTGCTTGGAGAAAACTGCATTGTTTCTCGTGGTGCTTACATTGGCTCTGGGGTAAAAATTGGAAACAACTGCAAGATTCAAAATTATGCATTGGTATACGAACCAGCGGTTTTAGGTCACGGTGTTTTCATCGGTCCGGCAGTTGTATTAACAAATGATCATTACCCTCGAGCGATTAATCCCGATATGACTCTTAAATCCGGTTCTGATTGGGATGCGGTCGGAGTAACTATTGGAGATGGAGCCAGTATTGGCGCTCAATCTGTGTGTGTTGCTCCAGTAAAGATCGGATCATGGGCATTGGTGGCGGCAGGATCGGTTGTTGTTAAGGATGTACCTGATTTTGCGTTAGTGGCCGGAAGTCCAGCAAAAAGAATTCGCTGGGTGGGTCGTGCAGGGGTACCACTAGATGACATCGGCGATAATACCTTTCGTTGTCCGACCACAGGCGCGTTATACAAGCAGATGAGTTCAGATCAGTTACTAGAGGTAGAAGAGGGTAAACAATGATTCCAGCAGCCAAACCAATTATCGGCGATGAAGAGCGCGAGGCAGTAGATCGCGTTCTCCGCTCTGGCATGTTGGCTCAGGGACCAGAAGTAAAAGCGTTTGAAGATGAGTTCTCTGCTCATGTTGGTGGTCGCCATTGCGTTGCGATGAACTCTGGAACATCGGCGCTGCATTTGGGATTTATCGCCGCTGGAATTGAACGTGGCGACGAAGTAATCGTTCCTTCCTTTTCGTTTGCGGCAACAGCTAACTCGGTTGCACTTGCAGGTGGCGTTCCCGTGTTTGCAGAAATCGATCCAAAAACATTTAACTTAGATCCAGACCATGTTGAAACCCTGATTACCAAGAAAACAAAGGCAATTATGCCGGTGCATCTCTATGGTCACATCGCTGCGATGGATCGCTTTGATGAAATCTCCAGTAAGTACGGAGTCAAAATTATTGAAGATGCTGCGCAAGGTCACTTGGCGTCGATGAATGGGCGTAACGCTGGCGAATTCGGTGTTGTTGCATCATTTTCCTTTTACCCAACAAAGAATATGACCGCTGGTGAAGGTGGAATGGCAGTTACTGATTCTGTTGAAATAGCGCGCACATTACGATTGCTGCGAAATCAGGGACAAGAGATTCGCTATCAAAATGAAATTATTGGTTTTAATACCCGAATGACAGAAATACATGCAGCCATTGGTCGAGTGCAGTTACGCAAACTTCCTGGCTGGACTAAGACACGACAGGACAATGCAGCATATTTGGATGCGCATCTAAAGGGTGTCGTTGTTCCTTATTTGCAACCAGGAACAACTCACTCGTATCACCAGTACACAATTCGTATTCCTGGTGGATCAGCCGAAAAGCGTGATGCATTTATGGCTGCAATCACCGCTAAGGGAGTGGGCTGTGGTGTTTACTACCCAACGCCAATCCATCGTTTGCCATCATTTAATTTGAGTTTAGATCTTCCAGAAACTGAGCTTGTGATTAAGGAATGCGTTTCATTGCCAGTGCATCCATCACTTACCCAAGAAGAGTTAGAAACTATCGTCTCGGTTGTAAATGAAGTTGCGGCTTCTCTGTAATCATGGCGGATAAGAAACTTCGCGCTGGCCTTGTTGGGCTAGGAATGATGGGGCGTCACCACGCCCGTATTTTAAGTTCGCTAGATGGTGTTGAACTTGTTGCAGTCTCTGATCCAATGGGTGATCAGCATGGAGTTGCAGGCGGGCGCCAAGTTTTTTCATCGGTTACTGATCTCATTAAAGAGGGCATTGACTATGCAATGGTTGCAGCACCAACTGCTTTCCACGAAGAACTAGCTCTTGAGCTTGCAGCAGCTGGCGTACATGCATTAATCGAAAAGCCATTAGCGGTTGATACACCTGCTGCGCAAAAGATTTATGAAGCGTTTCGCGATAAAGGTTTAGTGGGCGCCGTTGGACACATTGAGCGTTATAACCCTGCACTGCAGCAACTTCGCGCACGACTTGATGCTGGTGAGCTAGGTGCGGTGTATCAAATAACAACTCGTCGCCAAGGTCCATTTCCTGCACGAATTGCCGATGTTGGAGTCGTTAAAGATTTAGCAACTCATGACATTGACTCAACTGCCTGGGTTGCCCGTTCAGCTTTTACATCGGTTTCTGCACAAACAACTCACAAATCTGGCCGCCCGCACGAAGATATGGTCGCAGTTGTTGGCCAACTAGCAAATGGGATTATTACGAACCATCTTGTCAATTGGCTTACTCCATTTAAAGAGCGCCTAACAATTGTCACCGGTGAGCGTGGTGCATTGGTTGCAGATACTTTGACTGCGGATTTAACATTTTATGCAAACGCTTCAGTTGATACACAATGGGATTCAGTTGCTGCATTCCGCGGAGTAAGTGAAGGCGATGTCATTCGTTATGCATTTGCAAAGCCAGAACCACTTCGCGTTGAACATGAAGCCTTCCGTGATGCTGTACTTGGAGTGCCGGGCGCGCTCGAAAGAATTGTGACTATGGAACAAGGACTTGCAACGGTTGCAGTTGCTAGCGCGATTCTTGAAAGTGCCGCAACGAAAAAGGTTGTTTCACTATGAAGATTGCAGTCGTAGCTCTTGGAAAAATTGGTTTGCCACTTGCGGTGCAGTTTGCCAACAAAGGCCACCATGTAATTGGCTGTGATGTAAACCAAACAGCTGTCGATCTCATTAACGCCGGGACTGAACCATTTCCAGGAGAAGCGCATCTGGATGAATATCTCAAGAAAGTTGTAGCATCTGGTCATTTAATAGCAACAACTGATACCAAAACCGCTGTTTCTGAATCTGAAGCAGTTGTCGTCGTGGTTCCTCTTTTTGTAGATAATGATGGTGTTCCGGATTTTGGTTGGATGGATGCTGCTACCAAGAACATCGCTGAAGGATTAAAGCCAGGCACATTGGTTTCTTATGAGACCACTTTGCCTGTTGGCACAACGCGCACCCGCTTTGCCCCAATGCTTGAAAAGATTTCAGGGCTAAAAGCCGGAGTTGATTTCCACTTGGTTTTCTCTCCAGAGCGAGTCTTAACTGGGCGTGTATTTGCTGATCTTCGAAAGTACCCAAAGCTTGTAGGTGGCATTGATCAGGAAAGCACCACAGCTGGAATCAAATTTTATGAAAAAGTTTTAGATTTTGATGATCGTCCAGATCTAACACAGCCAAATGGTGTGTGGGATATGGGATCGGCCGAGGCTAGTGAAATGGCAAAACTGGCTGAAACAACCTATCGCGACGTAAATATTGGACTCGCAAATCAATTCGCGATCTTTGCCGAGACTGCAAACATTGATATTTCTAAAGTTATTGCAGCTTCAAACTCGCAGCCTTTCAGTCACATTCACCAACCAGGTATCGCCGTAGGTGGACACTGCATTCCAATTTATCCACGCTTCTATTTGTGGAATCACCCAGAAGCAACAGTTGTTCGCGCCGCACGTGAAGCAAATGCAGCAATGCCTGCTCATGCAGTTGGAATGTTGGCTGGTGCATTAGGTTCACTGAACAATAAAAATGTTGCAGTTCTTGGGATTTCATATCGTGGTGGCGTCAAAGAAAGTGCATTCTCTGGAGTATTTCCTACTGTCACTGCACTAAAGGCTGCCGGCGCAAAGGTACTTGTTCATGACCCTATGTACACCGATGAAGAGATTGCTCGCCTTGGATTTACGCCGTATGCCGTTGGCACCGCTGTTGATGGAGTAATTCTTCAAGCTGACCATGCTGAATACAAGGAACTGACATCATCGTCATTTCCTGGAGTACAAGCAGTTGTTGATGGTCGCCGAACAATGAACGCAAACAACTTCCCCGATGTTGACTTTAGAGTTATTGGGGCGCCGGTTCAGTCGTAATTGTGAAAGGCAGATGCTTGCGAGCAGTTGGTTGTGCATCGGCGATTCGGTTATAGATCTTCACTAAGTTTTCAGCTTGAAGTTCCCAGCTGCGCTCAATTAAGACTTCTTCGGTGTAAACGCTTTGATACTTGTTTTTGTCAGCTAATACTTTCTTTACTGCATTTACGAAATCTGCAACATCTTCGGCTATAAATACCTCACCATTGCCCAAGCGCTTCACTTCTGCCGCCATAGTGCGTACATCACTAACGACAATTGGAAGTCGTGCCTGCATGTACTCCCCAAATTTAGTGATCAACGAAATCTCGTGATTGAGCTTATGATGGATCGGGATTAGCCCAACATCTCCATTGGAAAGATATGACACTAGCTCTGAGTTTGGAACATACGGCAATACGTGGAATCGATCTTTTAGTTGTGAATACGCAGATTGCAGCTCTAAAACGGTTTGATTCTTGGGATTAGCGATTAGCGCTAGGTGCACATCAGGTAACTGTTTCAGCGCTTCTAGAACTGTTGCCAATCCGCGCTGCGGTGCTACAGCACCAGAGTAAACAAGCAGTGGGGTTGTGTTAGCAATATTGCAATCGTTACGAATATTTCTTGATGATGGCTGTTGGCCTTCGAACAATGGATCATTAGCTATTAATTCTGGGTGCTTAGTAAGCCCTAGGTGTGGAATTAGCAGATCAGACATGCCTTCACTGACCGATAAAACAGTTGCAGACATTGCGCTGTAACGCTTTTCCTCACGTGTATAGACATTTTTTAGAGGCTTTGTTAAATGTGAAACTCCAGGAACGTATTCGTGGGCGTCATAAATCAACTGCGCTGTGTGCCCCTGTGTTGCTAAATACTCAACTAGCGCGCCAGCTATTGGCAAAGCCGTGTAGTCATGTGCATGAATAACATCTGGCTTAAAAGCTAAGGCAATCGGTTTTAATGTTGTCTTTGCACGCAGCAGATTTGGAATAGCTGGTGGGACTTGTGGTAATAACTTGGCTTGAAATTTGCGCTTGTAGTACCTAATCGCCCGCAAAATAAAAGCAAATCTCTTGTGATTAATAACTACCTTTAAATAAACCCGTTGAATATTTGCATACCCAATTTTTAATTGGTCATCATGATGATCCGGCCTTGAGCCGCAGACCAAAACATCCCAACCCGCATTAGCCAGCGACCAAGCACACTTTAGAACACGTGAATCTTCAGTGACCCCATTGAGCACGATGTGCATTGTGCGTGGTGAGGTATTCATGTTCTCAATCTATCTCGTGTTGGTGATTTTTTTATAGTATTGAAGTTATAACCATGAAGTACTTGTAATCCCTGAGAAAATAGGCCACAGTTCACGGATGCAAACGGGCCGCAGCGTTGTTTACGCTAAAAATGGTGGAGCTGCAGCCAGCCAGCCACTGGCGGTAAGTGCGGCGATATCTATTCTAAAACAAGGTGGATCTTTCATCGATGCCGCAATCGCACTAAGCGCTGTTATCTGTGTGGTTGAACCTGGTGCATCCCATCTTGGTGGAGATGCGTTTCTTGTTACCCACCACGCAGCAAGTAAAACGAACCTTGCATTTAATGGCAGTGGTGAAGGCTCCCACGCTGCAACACCAGAGGCGTATAAAGATGGAATTCCATTGCATGGATACAAGTCAGGAACTATTCCTGGTCTAGTTTCAACATGGTTTGAAGCACACTCTCGTTATGGCAAATTACCTATGGCGAGCCTTTTAGAACAAGCAATTGATTACGCAGAAAACGGATTTCCGGCAAATACTGGCTTTGTTCGAAGAATTGCTGGGCACTTAGCTCTTGCACCTGAAACTCATGTTTTTAAAGATATGGGCATCGATGTACATGTAAAAATTGGTGACCTAGTCGTTCAAAAAAATCTTGCCCAATCCTTACGCGAAATTGCAACGGGGGGTCGCCCAGCTTTTTATGAAGGACGTATCGCCCAACAATTAATTAAAGGCTCGGACGGTTGGTTCAACGCCGAAGACCTAAAAGCTCATACAACTAGGGTTCTTGATCCACTTTCAATTAAGTACCGCGATTTAACAATTTATGGGCAGCCTCCCCCAACTCAAGGCATGATCTTGATGCAAGAGCTGCTCCTGAATGAAAGATTTGATGTTGCAGCTTTGTCAGAGGCCGATCGAATTCATGTTGGTGTTGAGTCAAAAAAGATCGGTTTTGCAGATAGAAACTCAATCCTGGCAGATCCTGAATTTATCGATGTCAATGTGGCACAGATCTTGTCGAAACAAAACATCGATGCTCGCCTGGATCAAATATCGATGGATTCTGCAATGACAGATATTGCACCTGTCTCTGAAGGCAGCGATACCACCTACTTTTTAGTCGCAGACAAGGATGGCAATGCAGTTTCTTGGATTCAGTCTGTATTCCATGGCTTTGGTAGCTCGTGGGTAATTCCTGAAACCGGAATTCTTTTGAACAATCGTTTAACAGGATTTTCATTAGATCCTGCCTCTCCAAATATCATCGCACCGGGCAAGCGACCAGCGCACACCTTAAACGCCTTTACTGTTGTTAATCCCGATGGCACGTTACACATAGTCGGCGGAACACCCGGTGCAAATATTCAGGTGCAAACAAACTTGCAGTTGATTGTAAATCTTGTTGATTTAAAGATGAATGTTCAAGAAGCAACTGAGGCGCCTCGTTGGCAGCATTTAAATGCACCCGGTCAAAGCTCTGATGAGGAACGTGGCAACGGAGTTCTTGAGATTGAAAACCGCGTGCCAACTGCAGTGATGGATCAATTGCGTGCAAAGGGACATGATGTAAAACCTTTGGCTGCCTGGGGACACGGCTCATCCGTGCAATTGATGCAGGTTTTGCCTAATGGCACCTTTGCTTTTGGATCAGACCCTCGTTGCGAAGGTCACGCTTCAGGTATTTAGGGCGAAGGCTTTTTTAGAGAGAAGCCAACGCTTCATCAAGAACGCTGAGTGCATCCTTTAGAAGCTCATCTGTAATGACAATTGGTGGCAAGAATCGCACAACATTTGAGTATGTGCCGGCGGTCAGTACAAGAACACCCTTGCTCTGACAATACTTAACTACTGCGTTCATGGCAGCGGTGTTAGGTGTTTTTGTACCTGGCTCAACTAATTCAATTGCTTGCATCGCACCGCGACCGCGAACTTCACCGATCACTGAATACTTTGACTGCATAGTGCGCAGAGACTCACCGAGAATCTTTCCAATGTGATTTGCGCGCTCAACTAGCTTTTCAGCTTCTAGTGTTTCGAATACACCTAGGGCTGCAGCACATGCCAATGGATTGCCACCGTATGTTCCGCCAAGTCCAGAAGCGTGAACTGAGTCCATGATCTCTGCACGGCCAGTAACACCTGCAAGCGGAAGTCCACCGGCGATGCCCTTGGCTGTAACAATCATGTCTGGCACAACGTTTTCATTTTCGATAGCAAACATGTGTCCTGTACGAGCAAAACCAGTCTGTACTTCATCTGCGATAAAGATGATGCCGTTATCTGTTGAGTACTTAGATAGTGCAGGTAAGAAACCCTTTGGTGGAACGATAAATCCACCTTCGCCTTGAATTGGCTCGATAAGAATTGCAGCAACATTATGTGCGCCAATTTCTTTATCAATCTTGTGTGTAATCATTTCGATTGCATCTTCAGTAATAGTTGCTTGATCCCCAACCCAATGGAATGAATAAGGCATAGGCATGCGGTAAACCTCGGGAGCAAATGGGCCAAAGCCTTCTTTGTATGGCATGTTCTTTGCAGTAAGTGCCATAGTCAAGTTGGTGCGACCGTGGTAGCCGTGTTCGAAAACAACAATTGCTTGGCGCTTTGTGTAATGGCGCGCAATCTTTACTGCGTTTTCTACAGCTTCAGCACCTGAGTTAACAAGAAGTGACTTCTTCTTAAATGTTCCAGGTGTTGCTGCATTTAATTTTTCACACACTTCGATGTACCCAAGGTATGGAGCAACTGTGAAACATGTATGGGTAAATGCTTGAACCTGATCGATAACACGATCAACTACACGTTGTGCTGCGTTACCAACATTTGTAACACCGATACCTGAACCAAGATCGATAATCTGGTTTCCGTCGATGTCCAAAAGAATTGCATCACTTGCGCGTTCAATTACCGCAGGAAAGGCAAGGCCTAGTCCCCCAGATGTCGCCTCACTGCGGCGCTGTAGCGCCTCGAGAGATTTTGGTCCCGGTATAGCGGTAACCAACCGACGCTCTTGAGTCAATGCGGTAAGTGTTGTCATAGGTAAAGTCTAAGCCATCATTTCCTACTCGCCAGTCCATTGGTTAGGCTTCGTCAATGAACTCTGAGTTAAGAAAGAGCGCTCCGTTACTGGATGCTTACTTGAGCTACTTCGAAACCCAGCGCACAGCATTCACAATTCCAGGTCACAAGCAGAAGGCCCATCGATTAGATCAGGGCCTTGGAGCGGTAGTTGATTCAGATACTCCGTTGTACGGCGGGTTAGATGAAATCAAACTAACTGAAGGAACATTAAAGAAGGCTGAAGCTCTTGCAGCATCTTTGTGGGGTGCAGATTACGCACGGTTTTCAACTGGTGGATCCACCCATGCAAACCAAGCAATTATTTTGGCACTTGGCAAACCTGGCGACAAAGTTGCAGTTACCCGTACCGCTCACAGATCTGTTCTTAGCGCACTCGTCCTTACTGGTTTAGAACCAATTTGGTTAACACCACAGATCGATGCAGCAACTGGCGTTCCGACTGGAATTCCAGTTTCTGAACTGGAGCGAGTCTTAGAGCAAAAGCCGATTGCGCTTTTGCTGACAGAGCCTGGTTACTTGGGAACAATTTCAGAGTTATCTGCGTTGATAAATAAGGCGCACGCGAATTCAATCCCGGTAGTAATTGATGCTGCATGGGGCGGCCACTTTGGTTTTAACTCCCAGATTCCACAGCATGTATTGCAGTTAGGCGCAGACGCGCTTATTACTAGTGTTCACAAAGCTTTGCCAGGGTATAGCGCATCAGCTTTGTTGTTAGCTCAAGGAAAATTACTTAACCTAGATCGCATCGAACAAAGCTTTGAAACAACGCATACGACTTCTCCTGCTGGAGCTCCACTTGCATCAATTGATGGAGTTCGCGCATTACTGCAAACTAGAGGCGATCAATTAACCGGTGAACTTGTAAAACTGGTTGATTCCTTTAAGGCAGCGGTTCAATCACATTTTGATGCATCAATATTTCTCAATGTCAGGGATTTTCCGGCTAAGCGCTTTGATCCAGTAAAGATCGTCTTGCGAGCAAATATTCTTGGGCTATCGGGTGTGGATGTTGAAAAGGAGTTGCAGAAAGCCAATATCCGCGTTGAAATGGCAGATCGCGACACAATCGTTTTCTTAGCTACATTGGCAGACACGGCAGAAGACTTCACGGTTCTTGAAAACGCCCTTGTTCCTATCCTGAAAAAGTTGCAGGGACCAACGCGACAAACACAAACTTCACTTAGCTGGTCTGTTGTGCCAACCGTTGCAATTTCGATGCGTGATGCTTACTTTGCTGATACCGAATTTGTTTCAGCTAATGATGCCATTGGTCGAACAAGCGCTGACTTAATTGCGCCATATCCCCCAGGTGTTGCAGTTGTTGCACCTGGAGAAGTGTTAACAGAGCAGATTGTTAATGGATTGGCAGCAACTCAAAAGGCTGGTGTTCGTATTGCTTATGCAAGTGATTCGACTCTGGCGACATACCGCGTCACTAAGTAACTAGTTACTTTTCAGGGCTAGCTATTTATTTTTCAGGGAAGTGACAAGCAACCTGATTTTTGCCAACTGTTAGCAACATTGGTTCAGTTGTTGCACATGCCTCTTGTGCTTTCCAGCAGCGGGTACGGAAACGACATCCTGATGGAGGATTTGCTGGGCTTGGTACATCACCGGTCAAAACAATACGTGTGGTCTTGCGAATTCTTTCCTGCTTTGGATTAGCAAGTGGAACTGCTGAGATAAGCGCTTTTGTGTAAGGGTGCTTAGGATTATTGAAGATCTCTTCACGAGTACCAATTTCCACAATCTTTCCTAAATACATCACAGCAACGCGGGCAGAAATATGTGAAACAACAGAAAGATCATGGGCTACGAATAGATAGCTAAATCCAAACTTTTCACGCAAGTCATCAAGCAGGTTAAGAATCTGTGCCTGAACAGATACATCTAGTGCAGATACTGGCTCATCTAAAACAACAAGCTTTGGGCGTGTAACTAGTGCGCGAGCAATACCAACGCGCTGACGCTGTCCGCCTGAAAACTCATGTGGGTAACGGTTTCCGAATTCGCGAGAAAGGCCACAGAGTTCGATCATTTCATCAACTCGTGGATCTGAATCATCTTGTGCCATACCGTGAACGATTAAAGGTTCGGCAACAATTTGGCGAACCGTCATACGTGGATTTAGTGATGCATAAGGATCTTGGAAAACAATCTGCATATCTTTACGAATTGCGCGGATTTCTTCGCGAGACATCGCATGAATTTCTTTGCCGTCAAAGAAAATTTCACCTGATGTTGGATCTAGTAAACGCAAAATTAAGCGAGCAGTGGTTGACTTGCCGCAACCAGATTCGCCAACTAGGCCCAAGGTTTCGCCAGCAGCAATTTCAAATGAAATTCCATCGACGGCATGAATCTGCCCAACGGTGCGCTTAAGTAGCCCACGTTGAATTGGAAACTTCTTTTCGAGGTTAGAAACTCTTAACAATGGTTCGGTCATTTAAGCACCTTCACAAAGTTAGGCTCATTCACACGATGGCAACGAACCAAGCGGCCAGCAGCATATGTTTCTAGCTCTGGGACTTCTGTGCGGCACTTATCAACTGCAAACTCACAGCGAGCAGCAAAGGCACAACCCTTTGGAGGACGTGACATGACCGGAGGCGATCCTGGAATTGTGTACAAACGTTTTGTCGATGACTTATCCATCTGAGGAATCGACTTCATTAAGCCCCATGTGTACGGCATTAATGGGCGCTCAAAGAGATCATCAACCGGCGCTTCTTCAACAATGCGTCCACCATACATAACAGCAACGCGATCACAGATTCCAGCAACTACACCTAGATCGTGGGTAATAAGTAAAACTGCCACATTTAATTCACGGGCAGACTTTTCAAGGATCTCAAGAATCTGGGCCTGAATAGTTACATCTAGCGCTGTCGTTGGTTCATCAGCAATAAGTAGTTCTGGGTTACACGACAAAGCCATTGCAATCATTGCACGCTGGCGCATGCCACCAGAAAATTGGTGTGGGTAGTCATCAACTCGCTGTTGCGGATTTGGCATGCCGACAAGGTCAAGCATTTCAATCGAACGAAGTTTTGCCGCCTTGGCTGAAATTCGTTCGTGCACACGGATCATTTCAGAGATCTGATGACCGATTGTGTAAACAGGGTTCAGAGATGTCATCGGATCTTGGAAGATCATGGAAATTTCGCCACCACGAATTTCGCGCAGTTCGCGATCAGGTGTTGTTAGAAGATCAATACCCTTCCACAAAATGCGACCTTTTGGATAAACAGCAGGAGGCTTTGGAACAAGTCCCAAAACGCTCATCGCAGTAACAGATTTTCCTGATCCTGATTCTCCAACGAGTCCAACAATTTCACCTGGGTTTAATGTCAGTGAAGCGCCATTGATCGCTTGGACAACACCATCGCTGGTGTTGAAGTGCACATGTAGATCATCGATGCGAAGTAGTGGTTGCTGACTCACTTGACACCTCGTAGCTTTGGATCAAGTGCGTCGCGTAGTCCATCGCCAATCAGAACAATTGACAGAGTTAGAAGAACAAGGACTGAGCCTGGAATAAAGAATACAAATGGCTTATCTGTTAGGTAGTTACGTGAGCTAGAAATCATTACACCAAGTGATGGAGTTGGTTCGCGGAATCCCACACCTAAAAATGCGTAAACAGACTCATTCAAAATGGCACCTGCTACAGAGAATGCAAGAACAACTATGATTGGTGGAATTGCATTTGGCCCAATGTGTCGCAAAATGATTCGCTTTGTTGTGGCACCCGTTGCGCGAGCCGCTTCTACATATTCCAGCGACTTAACCTGCATTACAGATGCGCGGAATAAACGCGTGGTTCCGTACCAACTGGTGAAAACCAGTGCGGCAACGATGACCCAAAATGAAGAACCAAAGACGGTGATAATTGCAAAGCCGATCAATACAAATGGGATTACTTGCCAGGTATCAATGAAACGGCTGATCACAGTATCAATCCAACCGCCAAAGTAACCTGCAATTCCGCCCAAAGTTACTCCCACTAAAACTGAAATGATCGTGACAACAATTGCAACCGTTAATGATAATCGAATACCAAAAGTGACACGTGTAAATATGTCTCGCCCTAGATCATCGGTTCCGAACCAGTGACCTTTTGCCCCAGGAGCGGACAAAATATCTGGTCCGAGTGCATCATATTTCCAGCCACTAATTATTGGTCCGAGTATTCCTGCAATGATGAGCACAACAAGAATTGCTAAACCAACAATTGAAATCTTGTTTCCGAAAAAGCGCTTGCGCACATCTTGCCAATACGAAAGGGAGACGGGGATCTGTTCTTCCATAGACATTAGTGCACCGCCTTTGAATCAATCTTGATTCGTGGATCAATCAGCGCATAGCTAAGATCCACGATCAAGTTAATGACTGCGCCAAATGCGATAACAACAATTGCTAAGCCGAGAACAACCGGTGCATCTTGGGACAACGCTGAATCTGCGATAGTTGAACCCATACCCGGTAAGGAAAAGACTTTTTCAGTCTGAACTGCAACGCCAAAGATTGCAATCAATGAAGTTCCGTAGACAGTAATAACTGGAATAAGTGCGTTGCGAAGTGCGTGGTGGAACCAAACGCGGCGTGCTGATAGTCCCTTAGCAAATGCGGTGCGAATGTAATCAGCACGTAGTACCTCAAGCAATGACGAGCGAAGCATGCGAGCAATAAATGCGGCATCAACAACTGCTACAACAAATGCGGGTAGCACTAAGCCCTTCCAACCATCTGTTGGAATTACACCAAATGCCCAGGTTTGGGGCCAGGGTTTGAAGAAGTTAAGCCAATCCCAATGCAACTGGAATGGCAGAACTCCAAAAAGATACTGAGCTAATAGGCCAGATACGAATACTGGAATACCTTGAATACCTACTGAAAACACTGTTCCGAGGCGATCGCCGAGTGAGCCGCGCTTGATCGCGCTCGTTAAACCGACGGTTAAAGCAATAATCAACTGCAGTAGTGCGCCCCAAAAAAGAAGTCGCGCGCTGGTGGAGAGACCATCATGCAAAATTGTGTTTACGGAGTTGTCATTTTTATATGAGTAGCCAAGGTCTCCCCGGAATAGATGACTCCAAAAGCGGAAATATTGAACGTAGGTTGGCTGATCTAAACCATATTTTCTGGTGATGTTATTAAGAACCTCTTGAGGCAATGATTTCTCGCCACTTTTCAGTGAGATTGGATCCCCAGGAATAATGAAAAAGAGTGCAAACATTAAGGTTACTGCAGCCCAGACAACAATAAGGCTCTGCAGCAATCGCTTAATCGTGTAGGTAAACATTTCACTCAATCATAGTGTGCGGGTTAGTTTTAATGAAATTTGAAATCAGGGATAAATCAAAGTGAGGGGCCCTCTTTCGAGGACCCCTCACTCATTAAGAACTTAAATTAGTTCTTTACGATTTGATCGAAAACAATCATTCCAAGAGGACTGATTGGGAATACAGAAGTACTTGATGCAAGCACTGTTGCGATTCCACGGTTTACGGTCTGTGTGATAACAACATCATTGCGAAGAGCTTGAACTTCAGCACGACGGTACTGGCTCTGAGCAAATGACTTGTTAGTTGATGAACGAGCTGAGTTAATCAACGCATCAAATGATGCACTGCTGTAACGCTCTAGGTTGTCTCCACCAATTGAATTTGAGTGAAGCAATGGATACAAGAAGTTGTCAGCAATTGCGTAGTCAGCGAACCAACCTGCACGAATCATCTGTCCTTGTCCCTTACGCATCTTTGAGAAGTAAGTTCCATCAGCTGGGAATGGATCTAGCTTTGCTGGAATTCCTACATCCTTAAGGTTTGCGATGATGATTGAAGCAACCTTGTCCCAACCAGCGCCATCGTTGTATGAAAGACGGATTGGAGCTGGAGTCTTGTTACCAAGATCTAACCAGCGCTTGTAATCTGCCTGTGCACCAGCGAGATCCCGGGTGTTTGTAAGTCCTTGTCCAGCTGTGTAGCCAGGAAGTCCTGGTGGAAGTAGACCTGAAGCAGGCTTACGTACACCCTGGTAGATCACTGTTGAGATCTGCTCGCGGTCAATTGCCTTTGAAATTGCAGAACGTAGGTACTTGTTCTTTGTTCCACCGACAGTTGGATCTTCCCAGTTGAAGCCCCAGTAGTCAGTACCAAGAGTTGTCTTAACACCCTTAGTTCCCCACTTGCCTAGAAGCTCGCCATAACGACCTGCTGGAATTGGGCCGTTGTCGCACTGACCTGATGCAAATGCGTTGTATGCAGCGTTTGTATCAGTTGAAATCTTGAACGTAACCTTTGAAAGAAGCGCTGCCTTTCCACCGTAGTTAGGGTTTGGCACGATTACAACTTCGCCACCTGCGCGCTTTGTAATTGCCTTGTCCAACATGAATGGACCGTTACCAACAAGCTTTGTGCCATCTTCTTCAACCTTGCCAGAAGCGCCGATCATTGATGTTGGAATTGGTGAGAATACTGAGTGACCAACAATTGATGGCCAGTCTGCAGTTGGGTCTTGCATCTTGACTGTAAGTGTCATTGCCTTGTCATCTGCAACTACAGATGATGATGGCCATGCACCCTTACCTGTTGAGTATGCATTCATACCCAAGATGAAGTCACCATGGTAAGAAACTTCTGAAGCCAACTTGGAATCCATTGAACGCTTCCAACCGTTGACGAATGATGAAGGTAGAACTGCTTCTCCGTTAGAGAACTTCAGACCCTTCTTCAGTGTAAATGTCCAAGTCTTTGCGCCGTCCTTAGTTACCCACTTTGAAGCAACTTCGCCGTAAAGGTTTCCGTTTGCATCTGTGTCTGTAAGTCCGTCAAATAGCATTGTTGCAACGTTGGCGCCAACAAGTGTTGATGTGAGAGCTGGATCGATGAAATCCGGCGCACCAGCACCAAATAGCTGGCAATCAATATATGTAGGAGCTGCAGCGTGTGCAGTAACTACATTGCCACCGACTGCAAGGGCAAGGGCAGCAAGAACTGCAGCGCTGCGCTTTCCTAGTGTCTGTACCTTCATGTAAACCATCCTTAAATAATCTGCGCTGACGAGGGTCATTGCATTGGAATGGAAAGCAGAATTGCTCTCCGAGGGTGGCCTTATTCTAGGCGAATTGTCCGTTTTTCCCAAGAATTAAGCGTAACGATCGCATTACGAACCCTTACTTATGGGCGCAGATGGGCCTGTTCGTTAAGTGTGCGCAGTGCGCGCAAGCCATCACTTGGCCAGATGCTCACAGTAGTGATTGAGCAGGGTGAGACATCGATATGGAAAATACTTTCGGCGGGAGCGCCAACAACAACCTTGGCCGCAGTTTTTATTGTCCCGTTGTGCGTTACAACGACAACTCTTTGGCCCGGAAATTCGGCAGCAATTTGATTAAGTGCTGCATCAATTCTGATTGCGACGTTGTCATAGGACTCACCTTGTGGTGGAGCAAAACCTGTTGAGGAAATCCAGGATTGATAATCAGCAGGATATTTTTCTTTGACTTCATCGATTGATAATCCATCCCAAATTCCAAATGAACATTCAATCCATGTTTCCTCAAAGGTAATTGGTAATCCAGTTGCACGCGAAATTGCTTCGGCAGTTTGAGTCGTGCGCTTTAAAGGTGAGGCAATGATTACTTCAGGATTTAGTTGTGCAACCGCAGCAGCAACTTTTTCAGCTTGAGCCAAACCAATATCCGTTAACTCAGGATTGAGCGGTCCATCTCCAGAAAACTTTTTAAAAGGTGTCAATACTGTTTCGCCATGTCGAATTAAATAAATAGTTGTCGCTTTTTCGGAGGCCAACAAACGTTCTGTGAGGTAATTCTGCTGAACCTGCACTACTGCCCCGCCACCTGCTTGCTGATCAAGTGCCTTGTTAGCTAAACGATCTGCGTGTGAATTCTCATCGCGCGGAATCCATGTGTATGTAACTAGCGATGGATTATGTGCACCGCGAGCAGATTGGGCCAGCACCCGCATATCAGCGTGCTTTATCTGCCAACGCCCAGACATTTGTTCGACAACTAACTTACTATCCATCTTCACATCAACAGTTGCGGTTGCATCAAGTTCATTAATCGCGGTTAGACCTGCAATAAGGCCGCTATATTCGGCAACATTGTTGGTAGCAACACCAATAAAGTCGTACAACTCAGCAATTATTTTTCCATTTTCTGTAATGACAGATCCATACCCAGCAGGTCCTGGATTACCACGGGATCCGCCATCGGCTGTTAGCTGAAAATGACGTGCCATTTAAACTCCGCGCACCAAGATGCATCGACATTCTTCACAACGCACAACTTCATCCTCGGCTAATTCGGCAACTCTTTTTAGTTCCACTGTGTTGATTGAAAGATTGCAACCACCGCAGGCTCCTGCAACGAGTGCTGCAGCACCTGCTCCCCCTGTTGTCTCGCGAATTTTTTCGTATAGATCGACTAAAGCTTTTTCAATACTCTGCAAAGTTTCGCTGCGATCTTTTACAATCGCATCTAAATCATTGTTGATGATGGCCATCGCATTTTCTTTACGAATTTCAAGATCTGCAATTACTGCAGCGTGTTCTGTTTCTTCAGCTTTTAAAGTTGTGATTCGCTGGTTGATTTCTTCAACTCGCATCATGATTTCTAGCTCAACCTCTTCAAGTTCTGAGCGCCTTGTGCCCAAGGTGCCAACCTCGTGTTGTAGCTGTTCTAGCTCCTTTGGCGATGCGCTACCACTGATCAGACGTGCTTCATCGCGTGTAATGCGCATAACGATCTGCTCAACATCACCTTCGGCACGCAGCAGTTCGCGCTTAACATCACTCAGTTCGGTCTCTGCTGCAATGCGCAGGTCGCGAGCGTTATTTGCCTTGACTGTTGTGCTGGCTAATTCTGCAAGTTCCGGAAGGTTTGCTGCTTTGTGGCGAAGAGATGTCGCCTGCTGATCAAATCGCTGGATATCTAAAATTGAACGCTGGTCGCTTGGAGATGCTTTCATCGTTATTTCTCCTGACCGCATATGTAAGTGTGGCTTAAGTTTA
>JBAXPH010000018.1:0-19332 GCA_037132355.1 Actinomycetes bacterium | reverse complement strand
AGTACGCACCACAGTGGATGCTTGGTTCAGTTGGTGGAGATGCAACAACAATTAAGTTGACCGGTGTACCAGCTGGCGTTCTATACAACGCGATTGGATTCTCACCAGTTCCAGCAACAACAGATATGAAGGATGAGTACGTCAAACTATTCTCTGATATCTATGCAAAGGCAGTTCCAGGATCAGCGTTTGATCTAAACGTTCTGCTTGGAATGAACACAGCATTTATGACCGCACAGGCTCTAAAAGCTGCAGGTCAAAATCCAACGCGCAAGTCATTGATGGCAGCGATCGATAGCAAGGGTGCAACATTTGCAAACTCTGCATTGGTTCCAGCTGGATATTCAGCGACAAGCCACGTTGGCCTAACCGGATACTGGGTTGGAAAGTACTCACCAACAGGTGACCTTGCACCAGTAGGCGGTACATATGTTGCATATACAACTGATTCAGGAGCAGGCGCGGTTGTTAAGTCAACATACAAGCGTCCTGCAATGCCAGCGAAGGGATTACCTAACTAATGAAAAAAGTACTTTCGCTTCTTTCAGTCACAGCACTTGTAACAACCGTTCTAGTTACTGCACCATCTGTTGCTAATGCAGCACCTGCGTGCGATGGCAAGAGCCCAATTCAGTCATGCGTTGGTGTTACATCAGACGGTGCACCATATGCAATGCAGGTTCCAGCAAACTTCAACGGAACAGTTGCTTTGTACTCACACGGATATCGCTACAACGTAGATATTCCTGCATCAATTCCACTAATTGGTGGATACAAGATCACCAATACTCCAGAACCAGTTCCTGGTGGAAATGCTGACATTGCTAAGTACTTCTTTAGCCAAGGCATTGCAATCGTTGGATCAGGCTTTGCTCGTCAAGGGTGGAACCCAGATTCAGCAATCGCGACAAACGTCGAATTAATTGACACATTCAAGAAGCAGTTCCCAAAGACAACCAAGGTTGTTGCATGGGGATCATCACTTGGTGGCGTAATTACTCAAGGGCTTGCTGAAAAGCATCCTGAATTAGTTTCTGCAGTTGCACCAATGTGTATGGCAGACAATGTTGCACCACAGTTAACAATGGCTGGAGACTTCCTATGGGGAGTAAAGGTTCTCTTTGATCCAACGATCAAGGGTGGAAATTATTCAGCAGGGGCAGCTGGTGTTGCAGAGTCATACGCTGACTTAGGCAAGGTATTTACAGTTATGGGCAAGTTGCAAGCAGCGCTAGCAACTGGTGCATGGCCAGATACTTCATCAGCAACAGGCAAGGCACTTCAAGCTGCTGGTGTTCCATCACGCAGCGCGTTGTTGCTACTTGGTTTGATGGCTGGACTTCCAACACAATCAGCACACTTTGATTCAATCTCAGGTCCTGAAGGTGCTTTGAAGTTGACCTTCCCATTGGCACTTAGCCCAGCACTTGCAATCCTAGAAAACGGAACAAATGCTGCAGCACTCGCTGTTCTTGCAACACAGGATGTTGAAGCTCAAGCAGGCGGAGCAATCTTTGATAACACAAAGACTGATTACTCAGCACGCATCGAGGGAGAGCGCGTAATTTATAACGCAGCACTTTCTGGCAACACTGTAATTGATGCACTTCTTGGTGCATTGTCTGCAGCGAACCCAGGTGCACCTCGCGCAGTTGCAAACCCTGCAGCTGTTGCAAAGATGAACGCTCTTCACACCAACACAGGAAAGGTCAATGTTCCAACAGTTCTTATGGTTGGTCTTGCTGATCCAATTACTCCTGCTGGTGCTTCACAGCGTGTAGTTGATCTGTATGCCGCACAGTATGCAGCTGAAAAGGCTGCTGCACTTAAGGCATACAAGACTTCTCGCACATACCAGACTCCTACAAACAAGCTTTTGATGCTCTGGAGCACAACTCCAAAGAGCTATACAAAGTTCGATGCTGCAGGATCACCAATTACATCGGGTCCAGCAGCACCAGGAACGAATCACTGTAACTTCACAACAGCGCAGTTAATGCTTGTTGCAAAGTCAATGGTTCAAGCATCAAGTACTGGATCGTTCCCAACAGGTGGAACGTTCTATACAGCAGTACGTAAAGCCGGAAACCTTTCAATCGACAAGGGAATTACCCCTCCATGGTTGAAGTCATACGGAAATAACTAATACATCGATCGCAGTAAATCGAGGGTAGTAAAGAGCGGGGCCAGGTTTACCTGGCCCCGCTTTCCTTTACTCTAAGCCAGTGATCACAGTTGCTACCGCCGAAGATATGCATCAGTTGGGCGTAAAACTTTCAGCTCATCTTCGCGCTGGTGATCTTGTCCTTGTAAATGGCCCACTTGGTGCCGGCAAAACAGTCTTGGCCCAAGGTGTTGGCGCAGGCCTTGGAATAACTGGAATTACTTCTCCTACTTTTGTTATTTCTCGAGTGCACAAAGCCGCTGTGCCATTTATTCATGTTGATGCCTATCGTTTAGTGGATTCAGAAAACCCCAATCTTTATCTGGATGATTTGGATCTAGATATTGCAGGTTCTATTACTTTTATTGAATGGGGCGGAGCAGAATCTGCTCGGCTTAGTGAAGATCGGCTAGAGATCACAATTGATCGAAGTGATGAAGTGCGAAAAGTTGAGATCACTCCAGTTGGATCCCGCTGGGTAGGATTTTCGTTATGAGTAAAGTCCTTGCAATTGATACATCTACATCCCGAACATCAGTTGCGATCATTGAGGCAGACAAGGTTTTGTTTAGTGGGTTTCGAGATGGTGCAACTGCGCATGGGCCATCACTACCAGCATTAGTTCAAGAGGCGTTAGCAATCAGTGATGTGGATGAGGTCGTTGTGGGAATGGGACCTGGACCATTTACGGGATTGCGAGTTGGTATTGCCTTTGCGCACAGTTTTGCTTTAGCTCGCGAGATTCCGGTACGTGGCGTTTGTTCACTCGATGCTATCGCTGCGCAGATCAATGAAAAAGATTTCATCATTACTGTCGATGCTCGTCGCAAAGAGGTTTATTGGGCCCGTTACACAGATGGTGTTCGAGTCGGTGATCTAGCGGTGAATTTTCCAGCAGCCGTGTCAGGTGCACCAATACACGCAGATTTGTACCCTGACATGAAAGTGTTAGTAAATCTTTCAGGTGATATTTCTGAACCAATTTACCTACGTAGGCCTGATGCGATAGCTACGGCGGACAGGCCTTTAAAATGACGTTAGGGATCACGTACCGCGAGGCTAATGTTTTCGATCTCCCAGTCTTTGTGTCGCTAGATAAAGAGTTGTTTCCATATTCACCATGGTCTGCATCCCAATACAAAGAAGAGTTTTCTAGCCCTACCCGTCATTTTGTTGTGGCACTGGATGATGCACAAAGCATTATTGGATACGCAGGAGTTTTCGCACCAGGGGCAGCCGAGGCAGACATTCTGACTGTGGGAGTCGTGCCCGAACATCGCGGAAAAGGCATAGCTAAGGCGCTAATGGCATTGATTACCGATTGGGCCACTACCCAAGGATCAACAGCAATGATGCTCGAAGTAAAGTCTGACAACACCGAGGCAATCGGTTTGTACCAGTCGTTAGGTTATTCAAAACTCAATGTGCGTAAGGATTACTTTGGTGCTGGCCTTGATGCGCAGGTAATGCGAATGGAACTTTCATGAGCGAACCAATTGTTTTAGGTATTGAAACATCCTGCGATGAAACAGCCGTTGGAATTGTGCGCGGACGCAGGTTATTAGCCAATGTAATTGCATCTAGCGTTGAGGAGCATGCTCGATTCGGGGGAGTCGTGCCCGAAATTGCTAGCCGCGCCCACTTAGAAGCAATGATTCCAACTTTGCACCAAGCACTTAAAGATTCCAAATTATTGTTGAAAGATATTGATGCAGTTGCTGTCACAGGTGGTCCCGGATTAGTTGGCGCACTTTTAGTTGGTGTTGGTTCTGCCGCAGGTCTTGCACTTGGTTTGAACAAACCTATTTATGCAGTTAACCATTTAGCTGCCCACGTTAGTGTTGATTCGTTAACACATAGCAATCCATTGGACCCAACAATTGCTTTGCTTGTAAGTGGTGGACATTCATCACTTCTACAAGTTGATGACATTACTGGATCAGTTACAAAACTTGGCGAAACTATGGATGATGCCGCTGGTGAAGCGTTCGATAAAATCGCTCGTATTTTGAAATTAGGTTTTCCTGGAGGACCTGCAATAGATACGTTGGCTAAAGAAGGAAGCACCACAGCAATTGAATTTCCTCGCGGCTTAACAACATCAAATGATTGGCAAACGCGCCCATTTGATTTCTCATTTTCTGGATTAAAAACAGCTGTTGCGAGATATCTAGAAGCGACACCAAACTATGCAAGAGCTGACGTTGCGGCATCCTTCCAAGAAGCGATTGTTGATGTTCTTTTAGTGAAGGCAGTTGCAGCGTGTAAACAATCGGGGATTAACTCACTCGTCATTGCTGGGGGAGTTGCTGCTAATTCGCGGCTGCGATTGGTTGCCCAAGAACGCTGCGACAAGGCAGGTATTGCCCTTCGGATCCCCAGCCCTGGTTTGTGCACGGATAACGGGGCAATGGTCGCTGCCTTGGGCTCGCTTATGGTTTCAGCGGGCCGCACGCCCAGCCCAGTGGCCTTTGACGCTGATTCCAGCCTGCCTGTAACGACGCTAAAACTTTAATTCTTGAATTGAGTCTGTAGCTCCTCAATTTGCTGTGAGGGAATAGCCCGCCTAGAGTTTGCGTTAGCACTCACGGCCCGAGTCTGCTAATTCGAGCCGCACGAGGAAACCAAAAGGTAAAACCTAGAAGGAGTTACACCATGGCAATTAAGCCACTAGAAGATCGCATCGTTATCAAGACAAACGAGGCTGAGACAACAACAGCATCAGGTCTTGTTATCCCAGATACAGCAAAAGAGAAGCCACAGGAAGGCACTGTCATTGCAGTAGGCCCAGGTCGCTTCGATGATGGCGTACGCGTTCCAATGGATGTCAAGGTTGGCGATGTAGTTCTTTACAGCAAGTACGGCGGAACTGAAATCAAGCACGGTGGAGACGATCTACTTGTTCTTTCAGCTCGCGACATTCTCGCTGTAATCGAGAAGTAAATGGGAAAAAGTCTTCAATTTGATGAGCAAGCACGCCGTGCCATGGAGCGCGGTGTCAATATTCTTGCTGACACAGTAAAGGTAACTCTTGGACCTAAGGGTCGCAATGTTGTTATCGGTAAATCATTTGGTGCGCCAATCATTACTAATGATGGTGTAACTATCGCAAAGGAAATTGAACTATCTGATCCTGCTGAAAACATGGGAGCTCAGCTAGTTAAAGAAGTAGCGACAAAGACAAATGATGTCGCAGGTGACGGAACTACAACAGCAACTGTTCTAGCTCAAGCAATGGTTAAAGAAGGACTTCGTAACCTTGCAGCTGGCGCGCAGCCAATGGATATTAAGCAAGGCATCGAAGCAGCCGTAGCAGCGGTTTCCGAAAAATTGCGCTCGCAAGCAACACCAGTAAGCGGTAAAGCGCAGATTGCAGATGTTGCAACAATTTCTGCGCAAGATCGTGCAATCGGCGAACTCATTGCTGAAGCAATGGACCGTGTTGGTAAAGATGGAGTTATTACAGTTGAAGAAGCATCTACAACTGGACTTGATCTTGAATTCACTGAAGGAATGCAGTTCGACAAGGGCTACATTTCACCGTATTTCGTTACAAATCAGGATCGCATGGAAGCAATCCTTGAAGATGCTTATGTATTGATCTCAGCAAATAAAATTTCTGCATTGTCAGATCTTTTGCCTTTGCTAGAAAAGGTAGCTCAAGCGTCAAAGCCACTATTGATCATTGCCGAAGACATCGAGGGTGAAGCCCTTTCAACACTAGTTGTTAACCGCATGCGTGGAGTATTTGCCTCAGCTGCTGTAAAAGCGCCTGGCTTTGGAGATCGCCGCAAGGCAATGCTTCAAGACATCGCGATTCTTACCGGTGGTCAAGTTATTTCTTCAGAACTCGGAATGAAACTTGAAAGCGTAACTCTTGAAGATCTAGGTAAGGCACGTCGCATCGTTGTCACAAAGGATGCGACAACCATCGTTGATGGTGCTGGCGACAAGGCTGCAGTTGCTGCTCGCGTTTCCGAACTTCGCAAGGAGATCGAAACAACCGACTCTTCATGGGATAAAGAAAAGCTACAAGAGCGTCTTGCAAAGCTTGCCGGTGGAGTGTGCGTTATCAAGGTAGGTGCACATACTGAAGTTGAATTAAATGAAAAGAAGCACCGTCTTGAGGATGCAATCTCTGCAACTCGCGCCGCTGTTGAAGAAGGAATCGTTGTTGGTGGAGGCGCAGCACTTGTGCATGCAGCCGATGCACTTGAAGGCGATCTTGGATTCACAGGCGATAAGGCTGTTGGGGTTCGTTTAGTTCGCAAGGCTTGTGATGAACCACTTCGTTGGATTGCAGAAAATGCTGGACTTGAAGGCTACGTAGTAGTTGCAAAAGTTCGTGCAATGAAGCACAACGAAGGTTTCAACGCTGCAACAGATGTATACGGTGATTTAGCTGCAGATGGTGTTATCGATCCAGTGAAGGTAACTCGATCAGCACTTGCAAACGCTGCATCAATTGCTGCAATGTTTATTACAACTGAGGCAGTTGTATTTGATAAGCCAGCAGAACAAGCTGCAGCTGATGCTACAGGTGGACACGGACATTCACATGGCCCAGGTGGACACTCTCACTAATTTAAAAGAAAGAAGCCCCGCGGATATTTCCGTGGGGCTTTTTCTTTTCTTTACTTAGGAGGTAAGAAACTTTTATGAAGCGTGTGAAATTTCTGGCTTGATATCTTTTCCGATGATCGCAAGACGATCATCTTCAGATAAGCCGCCCCAAATTCCGTACGGTTCTTGAACAGCCAAGGCATGTGCGCGACATGCAGCAATTACTGGGCATGACGCACAAATAGCCTTGGCAGTATTTTCGCGATTGCGGCGACGAGGTCCCCGTTCTCCATCTGGATGGAAAAACATTTCGGAAGGAAGCTCGCGACATGAACCTTGGTACTGCCATTCCCATTCATCGGCAACGGGACGGGGTAAACGTGAGGTTTCAGCCATGGCACGACTGTACAACCGCGCCATAGGTTGTTCAAGTGTCAACGCTCCAAAAGTTGTTCAAAGGGCGTTTTCGGGTGGTGAGTTGGGCCACTTCGCGACACCATAGCCCCATGGACGAGGAGCTATTGACCGTAGCCGCTGTAGCCCGCCGCATAGGCGTGGCTCCTGCAACCCTTCGCACCTGGGATCGCCGGTATGGCCTTGGACCCTCCAGCCACGAAGCTGGTGAACATCGCCGCTACTGCCCTGGGGATTTAGCAAAACTCACCATCATGCGCCGTTTGATTACCAGTGGAGTTGCACCGTGTGATGCTGCCGTAAAGGCAAAGGCTTTTAAAGGGCAATTAACTGTTGAAAATTTAGTTGAAGAGTTTGAAGTTCGACAAGATGTTGTTGATTCATTGCATCGAGCGGCTAAATCACTTGATCAGAATTTCGTAGAAACATTACTTCGAAAAGATATATCTGATCATGGCGTAATTGCTTCGTGGACTGAAGTCATTGTCCCGCTTTTGTTTTTAGTAGGTGATGAATGGGCCGCGACAGGTACCGGAATTGAAGTCGAGCACATGCTTTCCGAGATCATCAAGAGATTACTTTCTGAAGGTGTTGCAGAGATTAAAGAGCCAGTAAATTCACAGCCTGTGTTGCTGGCCTCCGTTGGCGAAGAAGTGCATTGCTTAGCAATTCATGCGCTAGCTGCTGCGTTAGCTGAAAGAAAAATTGAAACATTTTTCTTAGGAGCAAGGACTCCGCTAGAAGCGATTTCAGGAATGGTTAAGCGCTCGGCACCACCGGCTGTATTTCTGTGGGCCCAACTAGAACAGAATTCAGATCCAAAATTTTTCAAAGAGCTGCCAGTAGTTCGCCCAGCGCCACGTTTAATTGTGGGTGGACCCGGTTGGGATGAAAATGAGTGCTCAGATGTAGTAGTTGCGCAGGACTTAACCCATGCGTGTGCTGAAATTGAGCGTGCAGTAGGGCTCTAAAGCCCCGATAGACTTTGCCCTTCGAGAAACACAAGGGGGCGGCGTGAGCGATACAGACAAGGTCGCAATGCTTGGCCTGACCTACGACGATGTTTTATTACTCCCAGATGCCTCAGATGTAGTTCCCTCTGAAGTCAGCACCGTCACTCAATTAACGCGCAATATTTCAATTGCAGTTCCGCTTGTTTCTTCAGCGATGGACACAGTTACAGAATCAGCAATGGCTATCGCAATGGCCAAAGCTGGCGGTATTGGAATCATTCACCGCAACCTTGCAATTGATGCGCAAGTTACTCACGTTAAATTAGTTAAGAATGTTGGACTTGCCGGAGCTGCCGTTGGAGTTGGCGATGATGGATTTGCACGCGCGCAAGCATTAATCGAAGCCGGCGTCGATGTCGTCGTCGTTGATACCGCACATGGTCATCATCGAGCTGTGTTAGATGCAATTGCACGTATTAAAAAGTTTTCTCCAACTACCGAAATCATCGGTGGCAATGTTGCAACACGTGCTGGTGCACAAGCACTAATTAACGCCGGAGCAGACGCGGTAAAAGTTGGTGTTGGTCCTGGATCAATTTGCACAACACGAGTTGTCGCAGGTGTTGGTGTCCCACAAGTAACTGCAATTCTTGAAGCATCGAAGGCATGTAACAAAGCAGGTATTCCACTAATCGCAGATGGCGGACTTCAGTATTCAGGTGACATTGTTAAGGCACTAGTTTCCGGAGCCAACTCAGTAATGCTTGGTTCGCTACTTGCAGGCTGTGAAGAATCTCCTGGCGAATTAATTGAAATTAATGGAGTTAAATACAAGGCCTATCGCGGCATGGGTTCATTGGGTGCAATGCAATCTCGCGGAGAACAAAAGTCTTATTCAAAGGATCGATATATGCAGGACGATGTTTTATCTGAAGACAAACTCGTCCCCGAAGGCATTGAAGGAACAGTTGCATTCCGCGGAACAGTAGCTGAAGTCGTTCATCAACTTGTGGGCGGACTTCGATCAGGTATGGGATATGCGGGCGCACCAGATATCGAAACTTTGCGTCGCGAAGGACGTTTAATTCAAATTACAGCAGCAGGCTTGCAAGAAAGTCATCCACATGATGTTTCGCATGTTGCTGATGCTCCGAATTACCAGAAGAAGGGCCGCTAATGAATAACATCGAAATCGCACCTGGAAAACGTGCCCGTACCGCTTACTCTTTTGACGATATTGCAATCGTGCCTAGCCGTCGTACCCGCGACCCTGAAAATGTTTCTACTGCGTGGCAGATTGATGCCTATAAATTTGAACTTCCAATGATGGCCGCTCCCATGGACTCAGTTGTTTCGCCCGAAACCGCAATTGCAATTGGAAAGCTTGGTGGATTAGGTGTTCTAAACCTTGAAGGATTGTGGACTCGTTATGAAGATCCACGAATTCCATTGGGCGAAATTGCATCAATGCCAGATAAGCATGCAACCAAGCGCATGCAAGAAATTTACAACGCTCCAATTCGTCCAGAATTAATTAAAGAGCGAATTCAACAAATTCGTGATGCAGGCGTAACGGTTGCAGCATCGTTATCACCTGCGCGCACCGCCGAGTTTCATAAAGCGGTTATTGCAGCCGGTGTGGACATTTTCGTAATCCGCGGAACAACTGTTTCTGCTGAACACGTTGCCGCAGAAAATGAAGCGCTCAACCTTAAGAAGTTTATTTATGAACTAGATGTGCCTGTCATTGTTGGCGGAGTCGCAACATCAACAGCTGCGTTGCACTTAATGCGCGCAGGTGCTGCCGGAGTATTGGTTGGATTTGGTGGAGGCGCAACGCATACAACTCGCAAGGTTTTGGGTGTTGAAGTCCCTATGGCATCTGCGGTTGCTGAGGTCGCATCTGCTCGTCGTGAATATCTGGATGAATCAGGTGGGCGTTATGTTCATGTGATTGCCGATGGTTCAGTTGGTCGCAGTGGAGACATTGCAAAGGCGGTTGCATGTGGCGCCGATGCAGTAATGATGGGATCTCCACTTGCCAAAGCAATTGAAGCACCTGGTCTTGGTTGGCACTGGGGATCAGAAGCGCATCACCCAGTTTTGCCTCGCGGCGAACGCGTAAATGTTGGAACCGTGGGAACTCTGGAAGAGATTTTGCTTGGACCATCGCACACTTCAGATGGTTCAATGAATTTGTTCGGTGCACTTCGTCGCGCAATGGCAACATGTGGTTATTCAGATGTAAAGGAATTCCAGCGCGTAGAGGTTCTTATTCATCGTGGCTGAATCGCGCGGAGTCCTGGTTGTTGATTTTGGTGCTCAGTACGCGCAGTTAATTGCTCGACGAGTTCGCGAAGCACATGTCTTCTCCGAAATTGTTCCATCATCAATTTCCGCTGCTGAAGTCACGGCCAAAAATCCCAGTGCAATTATTTTGTCGGGCGGGCCATCAAGTGTGTATGCAGATAATGCGCCAAAAGTTGATGCTGGAATCTTTTCTTTAGGAATTCCAGTTTTTGGAATTTGTTATGGTTTTCAAGCAATGGCAGCGGCCCTTGGTGGGGTTGTAAGTCAAACAGGTAAGTCTGAATTCGGTCGCACCGAAACGACAGTTCAGCCTAATTCCAAAGTATTTACAGGATTGCCAGCACAGCAAAAAGTTTGGATGTCACATGGCGATGCCGTGACTCAAGCACCTGCGGGATTTACTGTCAGTGCAATCACTGAAGATACGCCGATTGCAGCATTTGAAGATGCAACCGGAAAGTTAGCAGGCGTTCAGTTTCACCCAGAGGTTTTACATAGCGAACATGGTCAAGCAATCTTGCACAACTGGTTAGTCAATATCGCTAAATGCGATGCAACATGGACAACAGCAAATATTGCAGAAACAGAAATTGCTAAGGCAAAGCAGGTTATTGGTAACAAGCGAGTCATCTGTGGACTCTCAGGTGGTGTTGATTCGGCAGTTGCTGCCGCGATCATTCAAAAGGCGGTTGGTAATCAACTGACATGTGTTTTTGTTGATCATGGGTTGTTGCGCAAAGGCGAAGCAGAACAAGTTGAGCGCGACTTTGTAGCTTCTACTGGCGTGAAGTTAGTTGTGATTGATGCAAAGAATCAGTTCCTTAGTGCTCTTAAAGATGTCACAGATCCTGAAGAAAAACGAAAGATTATTGGCCGCGAGTTTATTAGATCCTTTGAATCTGCAGCCCGAGATATTGCAGCTGGGGGAGATGTTGAATTTTTAGTTCAAGGAACTTTGTATCCTGATGTTGTTGAATCAGGTGGTGGAACAGGGACGGCAAACATTAAGTCGCATCACAATGTTGGTGGGTTACCCGATGATTTGCAGTTCACATTAATCGAGCCGCTGCGCACACTTTTTAAGGATGAAGTTCGCCACGTTGGTTTAGAACTTGGTTTGCCTGAGGAAATTATTTGGCGCCAACCTTTTCCAGGTCCAGGACTGGGAATTCGCATTATTGGTTCAGTGACGCAAGAACGTTTAGATCTTTTGCGTGAAGCTGATGCAATTGCTCGAGCAGAATTAAAGTCAGCTGGACTAGATCGAGAAATCTGGCAGTGCCCAGTCGTGTTACTTGCAGATGTTCGAAGCGTTGGCGTTCAGGGCGATGGTCGTACCTATGGCCACCCAATTGTTCTGCGCCCGGTCTCATCCGAAGATGCCATGACCGCCGACTGGTCTCGTGTGCCGTATGAAGTACTTGAGAAGATTTCTACACGCATAACGAACGAGGTCCGCGAGGTAAATCGTGTAGTTTTGGATGTAACAAGCAAGCCACCTGGCACCATTGAATGGGAATAAATTAAGGGTTTTCACAGGATTTAGATTTATCATTTACGCATGTCAAAGGGAGTCACAGTGAAGCGCACACTTATTGCAGTTCTTGCAATTAACGTAATGCTTGCGCCAACTGCTTTTGCTGAAGCAAAGAGCAAAGCAACAAAGTCTGTAGCCCTTAAATGTGCACCTACAAAAGCAACTGGACATACTCCAAAAGATGTAGCACCTGCGCAAAAGCTTCCAAAAAAATTACCTCAAACTTTTACCTTTGATACAAATTGCGGAAACATTGTTGTCACAACTGTTGGGGCAAAGGCACCAATTACGATCACGCAACTGGCTACTTTAGCTAGAGGCGGTTACTTTAATGATTCTTTATGTCACCGACTAACCACACAAGGTCTTTTTGTTTTGCAGTGTGGGGATCCAACTGCAACAGGTACTGGCGGTCCCAAGTTCACGTATGGCGATGAAAACTTACCTGCAGCAACTGCAAATAATTACCCAGCTGGAACAGTTGCTATGGCTAACTCAGGTCCAGGAACAAATGGAAGTCAATTCTTTTTAGTTTTCGCAGACACAACCCTTGGTGCTAACTACACAATTTGGGGAACGATTACTCAGGGTCTAGATATTGTAAAAGCGATTGCAAAGGCTGGAGTTAAAGGTGGCGGTGCCGATGGCACTCCTAACCAAACAGTTGCTATCAATCGGGTGATCGTTACTAACTAGAAATAAGTTTTTAATTAGTTAGTATTAACAATCTTAAAAGCTTCAGCAATACGACCTTCTGGTAGACCACCCATTCCGGCATTACGTTGACCCCACTCGCGGACCATATTTTCTAATTCCTTATTGTGCGCAGTTTGAGATGCATGTGCATGCAGCGCTGCAATCTTTAAATCAAATGTGTCGGTGATATCAACCCAGTGATCAGGTTGAGCAAATCCAGAGACCCAGATTTCCTTAACACGCCAAGGTTGTAAACCTTCTTTTTCAAGCAAGTCAGTAAATGCAAATGGATTACGTGAATCAGGATAAACAGCCTGAATTGTTGCTTCTCCCGCAGCCAAGTGATCTGGATGGCTTGCACCAATTCGATCCCAATTGCGCTCTGGGCTTTGGCACACCATCCGGTCTGGCTTAGAGATACGAATCTGTCGGACAATGTCTTTGCGTAATTCGATAGTTGGCATTAAATGTCCATCAACATAATTCAGGAAAGTTATATCCGTGACACCAATTGCTGCACCAGCTTCACGTTGTTCGCGCTGACGAATTGCAGGCATCTCTTCCTTAGTGAAACCAGATTCTTCGCCACCTTGATCACCGTTAGTGCAAAACACGTAGGCAACTTCAATTCCCTTTTTCACCCATTGGGCGATTGTTCCGGATGCTCCAAAATCTGAATCATCGGGGTGGGCGCTAATGACTAAGACGCGCTTGATCTCGTTATCTGCAATCGGTTCCATGCATGAAGCCTAATAGACTCATCCTCATGACTGAAATCGATCCATTACTTGAGGGACTCAATCCTCAGCAATCGGAGGCGGTTACACATTCAGGCGGCCCATTATTGGTGGTTGCCGGTGCCGGATCTGGAAAAACTCGAGTCTTAACTCGTCGCATCGCGTATTTAATGTCTAGGCGAAATGTTGCCCCTTATCAAATCTTGGCAATTACCTTCACAAACAAAGCAGCTGGAGAAATGAAGGAGCGAGTTGCAGATCTAGTTGGCCCGATTGCTAAATCTATGTGGGTCTCAACTTTTCACTCTGCATGTGTTCGGATCTTGCGCCAAGAAGCAACCCGTCTTGGGTACAGTAACTCCTTTAGTATTTATGATTCAGCTGATTCGCAACGGCTCATAACTATTGTCGCTAAAGAACTGAATTTGGATCCAAAGAGATATCCGGCACGTCAATTTCAATCAATGATTTCCAATGCAAAGAATGAATTATTGGGGCCGCAAGATTACTTAAATGCTGCAAGCAATCAATTTGAGCAAGTTGTTGCTGACGTTTATGCGGTATATCAACAACGTCTGATCCGAGCTAATGCAATGGATTTTGATGATTTGATTCTAAAAACCGTTGAAGTTTTGCAACGATACCCAGAAGCTAAAGCCCGATTTAGATCACGGTTCCGCCATGTTTTAGTTGATGAGTATCAAGACACAAATCATGCCCAGTACATTTTGGTAAAGGAGCTTGTAGGTACTGAACTTGAGGGTCAGGCACCGGCAGAGCTGTGCGTAGTGGGCGATGCTGATCAATCTATTTATGGCTTCCGTGGTGCAACTATTCGCAATATTTTGCAGTTCGAACTGGATTACCCAAATGCCCGCACAGTATTGCTCGAACAAAATTATCGATCTACTCAAAATATTCTAAATGCGGCAAACGCAGTGATAACTAAAAATGAAAGCCGGAAAGAAAAGAATTTGTGGTCTGATGCAGGATCTGGGTCACCACTTACAGGTTATGTTGCCGAAAGCGAACACGACGAGGCCAGTTTTATTGCAGATGAAATTAGATCTCTTCAGCGAGAAGGAGTTTCAACACCGGGAGATACCGCAATTTTCTACCGCACTAACGCACAGTCTCGTGTGTTTGAAGAAGTATTTATGCGTAACGCTTTGCCATACAAGGTCGTTGGAGGTTTGCGATTTTATGAGCGCCGCGAAGTAAAGGACCTATTGGCATATTTGCGGGTGCTGGCCAATGTAGAAGATGAAATCTCGCTTCGAAGAATTATCAATGTACCGAAGCGGGGCATTGGTGATACATCTTTAGATTACGTCGATGAGTTTGCTCGTAATAACAACATCTCTTTTTGGCAAGGTTTATTGCGGGTCAGTGAGAATGGAGCTGTGCCTTCTCGCGCTGCACAAGCAATCAATGAATTTACATCGATGGTTAGCGCCTTAGCTGTATTAGTAGAGGCAAAAACTAAGCCTTCAGTAATAGTTGAGGCGGCACTTGAACAATCAGGTTTGTTGAAAGAGTTAGCAGATAGCACCGATCCGCAAGATGAAGTTCGGGTTGAAAACCTAAAGGAACTAGTAGCAGTTTCTATGGAGTATGAAGAACGTCCAATTGAGGAACTTGATGAAGATGAAGAAATTTCACTTGCCGGTTTCCTAGAAAAAGTTTCATTAGTTGCCGATGCAGATGAGATTCCAGAAGGTGAAGATCATGGGGGAGTTGTCACGATGATGACTTTGCACACCGCTAAAGGACTTGAGTTTCCAACTGTGTTTCTTACAGGAATGGAAGATGGAATTTTTCCTCATTCCAGAACTCTTGGTGAAAAAGATGAGATTGAAGAAGAGCGCCGTCTTGCATATGTCGGTTTAACACGTGCACGTCAGCGTCTTTATATTTCTCGGGCCGAATATCGCTCTACGTGGGGCGCTCCAAATTACAATCCACCATCACGTTTCCTTGATGAGATTCCAGAAGATGTAATTGAATGGCGCAATCAAGGAAAATCATTATCGCCATCACTAGTTACGCGCACTCGTACTGTGACTACTCCACCACCACGAGCCACAGGTAAAAAGAGTGTTGCGATGGAGCTTGCAGTTGGTGAGCGTGTGTCACATGACACATTCGGATTAGGCACTGTTGTGGCTGTTGCAGGGGCTGGAGACAAAGCCGAAGCGACAATTAATTTTGGCCAATACGGCGAGAAGCGTTTACTGCTGCGTTATGCACCTGTTGAGAAACTATAGGATTACCCCGTATATAAGCCGGCCAATAGATTGTGAGCCCCAGTGGATCTCTTTGAATACCAAGCCCGAGATATCTTTGAAAAACATGGCGTACCTGTTTTAGCAGCAGCTATTGCAACAACAGCTGATGAGGCAGAAAAAGCTGCAACAACAATTGGCGGCAAGGTTGTAGTCAAAGCACAAGTCAAAGTTGGTGGACGTGGAAAAGCTGGTGGAGTAAAGCTTGCTGAAAACCCTCAGGATGCTCGCGAAAAAGCTGGCGCAATTCTCGGAATGGATATCAAGGGTCACACTGTTCGCACAGTGATGATTGCAGCAGCAGCACCTATTGAGGCCGAGTACTACCTTTCAATTTTGTTGGACCGTTCAAACCGAACATTTCTAGTAATGGCATCTGTTTCAGGTGGAATGGATATCGAAGAAGTTGCACGTACAGCACCTGAAAAGTTGGCAAAGATTCCGGTATCTGCCGTAGATGGCATCTCAGTTGCTAAAGCTCAAGAGATTGTTGCAGCAGCAGCATTTCCTGCAGATGTTGCAGACCAAGTTGCACAGGTATTACTTAAGTTATGGGATGTATTCCAAGGCGAAGACGCAACTTTGGTTGAAGTTAATCCATTAGTAAAAACACATGATGGAAAAATTATTGCGCTAGATGGCAAGGTAACTCTTGATGAAAATGCTGATTTCCGTCAGCCAGATCATCAAGCACTCGTTGATCAAGATGCAGAAAATCCGCTTGAAGCTGCAGCTAAAGAAAAAGGCCTTAACTACGTCAAGCTTGATGGACAGGTTGGAATCATCGGTAACGGTGCAGGACTTGTTATGAGCACGCTAGATGTTGTTGCTTATGCAGGTGAAAAGCATGGGGGAGTACGCCCAGCAAACTTCTTGGATATTGGCGGTGGCGCATCTGCGCAGATTATGGCCGACGGTCTTTCTATTATTTTGGGAGATACCGATGTCAAGAGTGTTTTTGTCAATGTATTCGGTGGAATTACAGCATGTGATGCTGTTGCCAATGGAATCGTGCAAGCCCTTGAATTACTTGGTCCAAAAGCAACAAAACCAATTGTTGTGCGCTTAGATGGAAACAATGTTGTTGAAGGACGAGCAATCTTGGCAAAAGCTGCGCACCCATTAGTTGAGCAGGCAGACACAATGGATGGAGCAGCAAATCGCGCTGCAGAATTGGCGGCTAAGTAATGTCTATCTTTATTAACGATGCAAGCAAAGTAATTGTTCAAGGAATGACTGGTTCTGAAGGAACTAAGCACACCCGTCGTATGTTGGCTTCTGGCACGAAGATCGTTGGCGGAGTTACACCAGGCAAGGGTGGGCAAGTAGTTGACATCGATGGCCACCAACTGCCTGTATTCAACACAGTTGCTGAAGCAATGGCTGCAACAGGTGCAAATGTGTCGGTTGTGTTTGTGCCACCTAAGTTTGCAAAAGCTGCAGTAATTGATGCAATTGATGCAACGATGCCATTAGTTGTCGTGATTACTGAAGGTATTCCAGTGCATGATTCAGCCAGCTTCTATGCATACTCACTGACAAAGGGAACAACACAGATTATTGGCCCTAACTGCCCAGGATTAATTAGTCCAGGAAAATCAAATGTCGGAATTATTCCTGCTGACATCACCGGTGCGGGCCCAATTGGTTTGGTTTCAAAGTCCGGAACACTTACCTATCAAATGATGTACGAGCTCCGTGATATCGGATTTAGTACTGCAGTTGGTATTGGTGGAGATCCGGTGATTGGAACAACTCACATTGATTGCTTGCGTGCATTCCAGGATGATCCTGATACAACTGCGATTGTCATGATTGGCGAAATTGGCGGAGATGCTGAAGAGCGGGCAGCTGCGTTTATTGCTGAGTATGTGACAAAGCCAGTTGTTGGTTATGTTGCAGGCTTTACTGCACCAGAAGGCAAAACAATGGGACACGCAGGTGCAATCGTTTCTGGTTCGTCAGGAACTGCGCAAGGAAAGAAAGATGCATTAGAAGCAGCCGGTGTAAAAGTTGGCCAAACTCCTAGCGAAACCGCGCGTTTGTTACGCGCAATAATGGGTCGATAACAATGATGTCGCGGGTACTTGGTGCAGCATTGCCCCAGGTCCTGCGCAGCATTGCCTGGCTTTTACTTCCAATATCTTTTATAGCACTGCTCGCGTGGGCTACCGCAGGTAGTGCCACAGGAAATACCGGAGATCCTTTACGTGCAGCGCTCTGGATTTGGATTGGTGCGCATCAGATTCCTTTTTTATTAGCGTTACCGCCATCAGGTTTAGATGGCTATCTTTCATATCTCCCACTTGGTGCACTTATTTTCCCTGTGTTAGCGATCCGCAGCGGAATAGCACGCACAATTGAACGTTTAGATCATGATTCATCATTAGTTGGTTCAGCACGAGCAGTTTTTGCTACCGCATATACCTTTTTCGCCCTCCTTGCTTCACTCTTTTCAAGGACTCAGGCAATTAAACCAGTCTGGTATTTCGCAATTCTTTATGTATTACCTTTCACACTTTTGGTTGGCGCAACCGTTGGACGCAAAGTTGCCCTAGGTCAAGGATTTCTATTTGGATCACGCATCATCGCGCTCTTGCTAGGTGTTGCATCATTCGTCTTTGGCATTTCCTTGTTATTAAATATTTCAATGGTAAAGAACCTAACAACTGTATTGCAGCCAGGAATCTTTGGTGGCCTACTTTTGTTACTGCTGAATATTTTGTACATCCCAAACGCAATTGTTGCCACCCTTGCTTATTTCTCAGGTGTCGGCTTTGCTGTCGGATCAGGGACTTTAGTTTCCCCACTGTCATTTCGTTTGAACAAAATTCCGGCAATGCCTTTGTTGGGTGCTTTACCTGAAGGCAAATTCACTTTTGCATTAATTGGAATCGCATTTGTTATCTTTGCCGGAGCGCTTCTTGCTAGTTGGACAGTCGCCTTAAACCTCAAGGTATTACAACAAAGTCTGATCGTTGCAATAGTTATTGCCGCCTTTATTGGTTATTCGGCAAGTGGAGCATTAATCACAGATGCCATGTCTGCTGTTGGTGTATCCACCTGGAAGTTCACCTTGGCAATAGCTGCAGAATTAGCCGTGGGTGTGGCTTTAGCGCTGTATGTACCCCGATTGTTTAAGCGCACATGAGAAAACGCGTAGTGATTCTTGCCTCTGGAACAGGTTCTCTAGCTCAAGCAATCATGGATGCAACTGAACTCGATATCCAAGTTGTTGCAGTGGTTTCAGATAAAGCGGATGCCCAGGTGCTAGAGCGAGCTAAAACAGCAAAGATCAATACTTCGGTTATTGAATTAGAGGGCGATCGCGCAGCGTGGGACAAACAGTTGTTTAGTCAGGTTGATCAGTACCAACCAGATTTAGTAGTGAGTGCCGGATTCATGAAAATCTTGTCGCCTGATTTTGTAAATTATTTTCCAACAATTAATAGTCATCCAGCGTTGTTACCTAATTTTCCTGGCGCACATGCAGTCCGAGATGCTTTAGCTTCTGGTGTCAGTGTGACTGGTACAACCGTTCACTGGGTTGATGCAGGCGTAGATACTGGGCCAATCATCACGCAAATGGAAGTTCCGGTAGTGCCCGGCGATGATGAGACCACACTTCATGAGAGAATTAAGAAAGTAGAACGCGGTCTCATTGTTGCGACCA
>JBAXPH010000017.1:0-20525 GCA_037132355.1 Actinomycetes bacterium | reverse complement strand
GTGACCTTTCAAACACTGTTTACAAGGCTGTAAAGCAGGAAGCAAACGGAGCTGCAGATCTTGCGATCGCATTGATCAAGGGAACTAAGGTTACAAATGCAACTGGAAAGACAAACGATGGAAAGCGTGATGTTCCATCAGTTCTTCTAGTACCAGTTGGAATCACAAAGGCAAACGTAAAGGTAGTTATTGCTGATGGTTTCCAGACTCGCGCAGCTGTTTGCAAGATTGCAACAGAGGCAGTTTGTAAGGCAAACGGTATCTAATTCATTAGAGACCAATCTGTTTTACAGATGAATAATTGAGCAGTTCCGGCTCGAGGAAACTCGGGCCGGAACTGTTTTTATTTAACAGAAATACCGATTACTCTAATCTTGAGCCACACAGTTTGAAATATCCACTAAGGGAGCACACTTCATGAGCGAGCCAATTCTTTCGCTTCGCGGCATTAACAAATCCTTCGGTCCGGTTCACGTTTTAAAGAACGTTGACTTCGATGCATATGCCGGACAGGTAACAGCTCTTGTGGGAGATAACGGCGCAGGCAAGTCAACGCTGATTAAATGTATTGCTGGAATTTATCAAGCTGAAGAAGGCGAGTTTCATTTCGAGGGACAAAAAGTTGCAGTCAATGGGCCACGCGATGCGACGGCACTTGGAATTGAAATTGTTTACCAAGATTTAGCTCTGTGCGACAACCTAGACATTGTTCATAACATGTTTTTAGGACGCGAAGTTAAAAAAGGTGTTGTACTCAATGAATCAAATATGGAATCCCTCGCTCGTAAAACACTAGATGGTCTTAGCGTCCGAACAGTTAAATCGATTCGTCAAAATGTTTCTTCACTTTCTGGTGGGCAACGTCAAACAGTTGCGATTGCACGCGCAGTATTGTGGAACAGCAAAGTTGTAATTCTGGATGAACCAACTGCAGCCCTTGGTGTTGCTCAAACTGAACAAGTTCTAAATCTTGTACGACGCCTTGCAGATAACGGTTTGGCTGTAATTTTGATTAGCCATAATCTAAATGACATATTCCAAGTTGCAGATAACATCGCAGCTCTCTATCTCGGAACTATGGCAGGACAGGTAAAGAAGAAGGATGTAACCACCAACCAGGTGATCGAATTGATAACTACAGGTAAATCTGGGGGTGCCAAGTGAGTAACGATGTTGTCGTAGAAAAAGAATCACTTATCACTGTTGCTCAAAACTACTGGAGCAAGGTCAAAGCAGGCGATATTGGCTCACTGCCAGCGGTTTTGGGCCTTGTCTCGCTAGCCACGATCTTTACAACTATGTCTGAGTACTTCTTTACTAACCGCAATTTTGCCAACTTATTAACCCAAGCAGCACCTGTCATTGTTATTGCAATGGGCTTGGTTTTCGTTCTTTTACTGGGCGAAATCGATCTATCAGCTGGTTATGCATCAGGTGTGGCTGGCGCAGTATTAGTTTTACTTATTACAAACCATGACTTTCCTTGGTATGCAGCGTTAGCAATAAGCATTGGTGTTAGCGCGATACTCGGATTTCTTATGGGAACACTTGTCTCCCGAATCGGTATTCCCTCTTTCGTTGTTACCTTGTCAGCTTTCTTAGCATTCCAAGGAATCCTGTTGTTGCTTGCAGGTGAGGGTGGAACAATTCCAATTGATAACAAAATTATTTTGGCAGTTGAAAACAGTAACCTCACACCTACTCAGGGTTGGATTCTCTATCTCGCAGCCAGTGCTGTGTATGTGCTCTTAGGACTAAATCGCATTAATTCACGCCGCCGCGCTGGCTTGAACGCTGAACTTTTAAATCTGTGGATTCTAAAAACCGGTGGGCTGCTATTGATAACTGGCGGTGCTGTATTTGCACTTAACCAAGAGCGTGGAAATCCTCCAGTAATTAGTACTCGTGGAATTCCAATTGTTGTTCCAATTATTTTGTCTATTTTAGTTGCAGGAACATTCTTACTTGGCAGCACAGCATTTGGCCGCCACTTGTATGCAGTTGGTGGAAATGCAGAAGCTGCCCGACGCGCAGGAATCAACGTAAAGCGTGTGCGTACTGTGGCATTTGTGTTGTGTTCATCGCTAGCTGCTGTTGCCGGAATGCTCTTTGCATCCCGCATGAACTCCATCTCTCCATCTACCGGAGGTAGCTCGACTCTTCTCTATGCAGTCGGTGCTGCAGTAATCGGTGGCGTTTCCTTGTTCGGTGGAAAAGGAAAGATGCGCGATGCAATCCTTGGTGGATTAGTTGTAGCCGTTATTGATAACGGTATGGGATTGCTTGGTTACGGCGCAGGAATTCAATTCCTAGTTACCGGAGCAGTTCTACTTGTATCAGCTAGCGTTGACGCGATCTCTCGTCGCGGCAACCTCGCCAGCTAACTCCTAGACCCAAAGCGGCTTATTTCAAGCCCATCAAGTGCTCTAGTGCAAGCTGATCAATAGCTTCATAGCCATATCCGCGCTTGCCCGCTGCTTCCACATCAAAGGAATCCTTTGCAAGATCCTTCCATGTTTCACCTGCAGCAAGTGTTGGCTCAGAAAGTCCTGGAATATTTGATTCCTTCATAGCTGCAATGACTCGCGAATCTGCGCGGAAAGCTGCGGCACGCTCTTTAAGTGCAAGGTAAGTGCGCATGTTTGCAGTCGCTGATTCCCACACGCCCTTGTCACTTTCAGTACGTGCTGGCTTGTAATCAAAGTGCTTTGGCCCGCTGTAGTTATAACGTTCAAGTAAATCAACTAAGAAGAATGCTGACTTAAGATCTCCGTGACCAAAAACTAAATCTTGATCAAACTTTGGACCGTGCTGACCATTTAGATCGATGTGGAATAACTTCTTGTGCCACAACGCTTGTGCGATTCCATGAACAAAGTTGAGTCCAGCCATTTGTTCGTGACCAACTTCTGGATTTAAGCCAACAAGTTCTGGGCGATCTAGTGAGTTAATAAATGCAAGTGCATGACCAATTGTTGGCAAGAAAATATCACCGCGTGGTTCATTTGGCTTTGGCTCAATTGCAAATTTAATGTCATATCCATTGTCAGTTACGAATTCACCTAAGGTATTAAATGCTTCGCGGAAACGATCAAGTGCAACGTAAGCATCCTTGGCACCATCTGATTCAGCACCTTCACGGCCGCCCCAACATACATACGTTGTCGCACCAAGTTCGACAGCTAGTTCAATATTTGTCATCACCTTGCGAATTGCATAACGGCGAATATCTTTATCATTTGAAGTAAAAGCACCATCTTTGAAAACAGGATGTGTAAACAAGTTTGTTGTTGCCATCGGAACCTTCATGCCGGTGTCGGCAAGTGCTTTCTTGAAGCGATCGATGTGTCCACGGCGAGCGCTGTCATCGCTTCCAAATGGGATCAAATCATCATCGTGAAAAGTCACACCATGTGCTCCGCGTGCAGCTAATTCATTGACTGTGCGAACTGGGTCCAGTGGATCACGAGTTGCATCTCCAAAGGGGTCACGCGCCTGCCAGCCCACTGTCCAGAGGCCAAAAGTGAACTTATCTGCAGGTGTTGGGGTCAATGACATGGCTTAAAGCCTCTCTCTACGTTGTCGCCGTTTGAATACTCGCCGTTTTGGAACATTCGTAACTTACCTCTAATCTTGTCCCCTATCCATACGGAAGCGGTAACGCTTTGGTAAGGATTTGCGGGAGTGGTGAAATGGCAGACACGCAGGTCTTAGGAACCTGTGTCTTCGGACGTGCGGGTTCAAGTCCCGCCTCCCGCACACAGCTATAGGTAAGAAGTTACAGTTCGTATATGGCAAAGAAATCTGCAGCCAAAATCAAAATGGAAGCCGCTGAAATAAAGCGCGCCGCTGCTGCCCGCCGTGAAGAAAAGAAATTGAAGAACATCAACCCCGCAACCAATGATGATGTTGATCTGGATTACTACGCATCAGTTGATCAAGCCTGGGTTGAGATTGGTTTGGCGGCTCCAGCACGACGCGCATTAATCGATGATGGATTATTCAAGTTATCTGATCTACGTAAGACATCACTGGCAGCGGTCAAAGAGTTGCATGGCATGGGTCCAAATACGATTCGAATACTAATTAGTGAAATGAAGAAAGCAGATCTTTCTTTCCGAAAGTAACTATCGAACCTTAATTATAAAGCCAGCAATTAATTGCTGAAGGCGTAGGCAATTAGCGCAACTCCAAGCGCGCCAATTAAGAACTTAATTTCCCGGCGAGCTAATACCTTTAGCGCAGCAGGGATAAATGTTGAACCAATAATCAGCGCTCCGGGGATAAAAATTAGCGCACTATGTGCGGCGATATTTGGTTGACCCCATTGATAGCGAAGGTTAATTAATCCGCAGGCAAAGAGTAGATAGCCACCCATGCGGTAATTATTAATCCAGTTTTTATTTTCTTCGTTACTTGCTGGGGTTAAGTTGACCATGGGTACAGTCTAGAAAGCCAAACAGGAGTGCCGCTTTCGCGACACTCCTGTTTTAAGGATTCTTAAATTAGATCCTAATTACTTGCGTAATTAGTGATCGTCCTTCATTCCTTCAGCAATTGACTTCATGCGAGCGATCTTCAGAATTGTTAGACCGAATACGCACTTAGCCAAAACGTCAGCGACTGTGTAACCAACCTGTACGCCAACGAACTGCTGAGCTGTTGCATCTCCACCCATTCCTAGGATGTATGAGATTGGGTATACGCCCCATGTTGCGATCAGTAGAAGACGTAGGCGACCAACTGTTGCCGCTACTCCTTCAGGCTGACGATCAAGTGACTTACCAAGCTCTACGAATAGGACGTAAAGGATGTATAGGAATGGAATTGTTGATAGAACACCGTATAGAACCTGTGTGTTCTGATCGTTTGAAACTTCACCTGGGTAACCAAGTGCGATCATTGCAGCAGAAGCTGGTACAAGACGCATGATTAGTGAGCGTGAAACTTCCTTAGCTAGTGCTAGTACAGCAATAACTTCTACTAGTAGTAGAGGCACTGTTAGTAGCCAGTCAACATAGCGGTAAGCCTCATTGAATGAACCCTGTGCGCCAGAAACATTTACTGTCATGTCTGCAGATGATTCGTTGAATGAGTTGAAAATACGCATGTAGTGGTAGCCAGCAATGAATGTAACCATTGATGACATCACTAGTGCGTTGCGGTACTTAGCTGCCACACGTTGCTGTGAGACAAGTGTGTAAATCGTGCATGCGAGCATTGAAACTAGTCCGAACGAGAATACGTTGTAGACGAGGTTCCACTGATTGCTGTCGAGTTTCAACATGTATGTATTCCTCCATGAGGATCATGTTCGCCGGCCATTTGACCTGCGAATTCGTCAGCCACTAGGAGTCCTCGAGGAACCCCTTTGACATCCGACGTGCACAATTGTGAACCAATCGCGAGTAATTTGCATTAACAAACTGAGATTTTTTTGATTTTTCTTTATCGACTTTTTCAGAATCTGAGCATAAAAAAGGGGCGAATCCGGTGAAATCACCAGACCCGCCCCAAGTTTTTACTGTACTTGCGAGTAACTTATTGGGCCCTACTGACCTGCCCACAACTTCATTTCTGCAGCAAATGGGTCAAGACCCATTGGTCCCAACTTCAATGCATAGCTGTGGAACTTCTTCATATTAAAGCCCGCCCCCAGTCGTGCCTTGGCATCTTCTCGCGCCGTCATCCAGACGCGCTCGCCCACCTTGTAGGAAATCGCTTGTCCGGGCCAGCCAAGATATCGATCAGTTTCACTTCGTGAATGATCCTCGTCCAGAAGTGCCTGTTCGTTGAGCAGTTTGCGTGAGCTCTCCGCATTCCACACAACTCCGTTGTCATCTTTATAGCCAAGGTGCATTCCGATATCAACAACGATGCGTGCAGCACGTAGTGCTTGTGCAGACAAGTAACCCATTTCAATACCTGGTTCATCAAATGCACCAAGTTCATTCATGAATCGCTCTGCGTATAACGCCCAGCCTTCGCCGTATCCACTGATCCATGCAGATGTGCGCTGGAAACGAGTGAGGCGATCCTTCTCGACCGTTGCTGTACCGATTTGTAAATGGTGGCCCGGAACCGCTTCGTGATACCACGTTGAAACAAGGTGCCAGTTACTGACTTTATTCTTGCCCAACATTGGAATCCATGTTGTGCCTGGACGTGAAAGATCTTCAGATGGTGGGTTGTAATACGGCGCCGATGCGCTGCCCTCTGGTGCAAGACGTGCTTCGCAGATTGCAATGCGTGGATCAATTTCAAAGAACTCACCATTCATGCGCTTCATAGCCGCATCTGTGAAATCCTGAAGATATTTAATTACGTTTTCAGGACCTTCAACTGTGTATTTAGGATCATTTTCAAGTGTGTCAGCAACTTCGCGAAGAGTCTTTGCAGATGGGTTAATTACCTTTGCAAGTTCCCACATACGATCATTGATCGCTTTGAGTTCTTTCTTTCCCCATTCATACGTTGCTGGAAGATCTAATTGAGCTCCGGTGAAGTATCGAGCCCACACTGCGTAGCGATCTGCGCCAACTGCATCGTTAGGTGTCGCAATTGGCAGGTAATTATCACGCAAGAATTTAGCCGTCTTTGCAGAAGCTGCTTCAGCAAGCTTTGCTGCTTCATGCATGGCTGGGTATTTGCCATCGGCATCAAAGTTTTTACACATTGCGCTATAGCCGCCATTTGCATAACTATCTAGCTGCTCGATAACACCTTTTACTTGACGTTGCGCAGTAGTTTTTCCTGCCTTTGCAACAGTCATAATTGTTTCGCACCAAGAGCTATATGCGGCATCAACTGCAGCTAAACGCTTTGCGATGTTGTCGAAATCTTGCGCCGAGTTCTTTGGCATAAGTTCAAAGATCGATCGCACATTTGAAGGCGGTGATGTCAACACATTCCACAGTACGAAACTTTCTTGACTGTCATGCAAAGCTAGGCCCGATTCAAGTCGTTCTGTCATGACAGCTTTTGCAATACGATCAATTTCATCGGTTGGTTGCATGGCAGATAACTTCTTCAAAGTTTCGCGAGTTAGATTTGCACTAACTTCAGCTGCTGCAATTGAGAAGTCGTCCAGCTTGTCTTGGTTAAGCCCGTTACCTAGATAGGTACAGCCCATTGGGCTTAGGGCTGCTTCTTGATCGATGTAAACATCGCTGATTTCAAATATGGGTGATCTATGTGTCATGGCGGAAGTTTGGCAGTGGTGCAAGGCTTTGTCCACGGGTAATTATGAGAATGTGCCCTAGGCTTGCCAGCATGACTCAAGTCCCACTTGTTCCGCCAAAGCTACGTGGGTGGTTCCACCTTGGGGCGACTCCAATTGTCATTATCTCTTCACTGATTTTATTTGTTTTAAGTAAAGAATCCTTGAAATTTGCAGTAGCCATTTATTCCATCACCGCGATTATGTTGTTTAGCGTCTCTGCTATTTATCACCGAGTTCCTTGGGTGCCAGAAAAGAAAAAGATTTGGCGCCGATGGGATCACGCAAATATCAATTTAATGATTGCGGGTTCCTACACTCCATTTGCTGTCGCACTACTAGATGGACGAGATCGCATAATTTTGTTGTCAGTTGTTTGGATAGGTGCGGCAATGGGCGTTGGACTTCGAGTGTTCTGGCTAGGTGCACCTCGGTGGTTATATGTTGCAAACTATCTAGCCCTGGGTTGGGTCGCAGTTTTTTATACGCCAGCCCTTTATCGCGCGGGTGGTTTATGGGTACTACTTCCAATTGCGATCGGCGGATTGTTTTATTCAGTTGGTGCCATCTTTTACGCTCTTAAACGTCCGGGGCGAGAGGCTAAGTACTTTGGCTTCCACGAGCTCTTCCATATCTTCGTTCTTGCAGCCTGGATTAGCCAGTACATAGCGATTTCCGTGGCGATTTACAGGAAATAGGTCATTGCTCTAACCTAGGCCATCTCTATCCAGGGTTTTCAAACAAAGTTTGATTGAGCAGCGAGGTGCACAATGGCGCAGAAGAAGAGCTTCCTTAATTGGGTGGGCTTTACCGAAGAAGAGACCACTAACCTGCCTTCATCTGTTGATCGCATTCGTGAACTCGAAGCACAGATTGCAGATTTGAAATCTCGCCGCGACATCACCGGTTTAACAAAAGAAGAGTTTGAAATTCTCGCAACTGAAACTGCGATGTCAATGATCAAATCTGCTCAAGCACGCGAAAGCAAAGCGCAGCTCGCAGCAACACGTTTAGTGTCAGAAACAGCACGCGCGACAAAAGAAGAGTTAGAAGCAGCTGATGCAAAAGCTCGCACGATTCTGGCCGGTGCCGAAACTCGCGGACGCAAATACATCCAAGCTGCAGAATCTGAAGCTGAAGAAAAGATCGCTCTTGCCGAATCAGAAGCCGAAGCACTTATGGAGAGCAAGAAGCGTGAAATTTCTACTCTTGCCACAGCTGCACGACGCGAAGGTGAACGCATTATTACTGAAGCTACATCTGAAGTTACTGGATACCGTCAGTGGCTTTCAGGTGTAATTTCTGAAGCAGAGCGCCTATACCGAATTCAAAAGCAATCACTAGATGCGGCAGAGTCTGCAATTCAGCAATCACGAAATCGCCTAGATGGTGCATTCCAACGATTAGAAGATCTACAAAAGAGCGTTCTAGATAACTTGAACGCAGATGACACATTAATTAATCCAGGGCCTCTGAAAGTTGCTAGCCAACGCACGCGCCCTGCCTTATCTGCACCTAAGAAATCTGCACCTAAGAAAACTGCAAAGAAAGCACCAGCAAAAAAGAGCGCTGCTAAGAAATCAGCAAAGCGCTAGATAGCTCTTCGCTATTAACCACAGCGTTACTTCGTAGGGATTAATTATTCATGGCCACTGAGCGAGGTATCCGATACATACCTGCAATTGATGGCTTGCGTGCTGTCGCAGTAATAGCGGTAATGCTGTACCACCTTGGATTCAAATGGATTCCAGGTGGATTCTTGGGCGTCGACCTGTTTTTTGTAATCTCAGGTTACGTAATCACGCGTTTGCTTCTTGATTCAATTCAACGCAGCGGTGGGTTAGATCTTCGCGCTTTTTATGTTGCACGTATTCGTCGATTGTTGCCACCACTTGTATTCATGATAATCACGACAACAATTGTCGTAGGTTTATGGGCGCCAGATACGATGCGTCGATTCTTGGGTGACACACCATTCGCGCTATTTGGTGGGATGAATTGGTGGTTAGTTTTTCGTCATACTGATTACTTCGAAGCCATTGGTCGTCCGCCTTTATTGCAACACACATGGTCACTAGGTGTGGAGGCACAGTTCTATTTAGTGTGGCCACTAATTTTGTTGTTGGTACTGCGCTATTTTGGAAAAAACAAGATCCCTGGCGCTGCTCTACTAATCGCTGCTTTTTCAGGTATTGCTCTGCTGGTTGTTTCATTGCAAGTTGATGCAGCGAGTACATCCCAGGTAAGTCACGTTTACTTTGGAACAGATACTCACAGTATTGGGCTATTTCTAGGTGCAGCCTTAGCAGTTAGTTGGATCCCACAAAACTTGCAAGAAACGGTCACTCGCAAAGCTCAAGATTTTATTGATGGCATCGGAGTAATTGGCTTCCTCGGAATTATTGCTGCTTTTTTGTTTATTGATGAAACTGATCCAACTTTGTATAAATTGGCTTTCCCATTGGCTGGAATATTTGGATGTGCAATTATCACTTCAATTGTTCATCCGGCATCGCGCTTTGCCCCAATCTTAAGCAGCAAGCCATTCGTATGGATCGGCGAACGTTCTTATGCAATTTATTTATGGCATTGGGTAGTTTTTCAAGTTACCCGGCCAAACTTTGATCTTGAAGGATCGCAGTGGGCTTTATACGCATTGCGGATTTTGATTGTCTTTGCATTGGCTGATGTTTCGTTGCGTTTAGTCGAACTTCCAGTTCGTACTGGACTTATTGATTATTGGTTCAAAGGAATGAAGTACCGCACAAAGCGGGTGCAATTTCGGCAAAAAGCAGGTGTTATTTTGGTAGCACTTTCGATAATCGGCATGACCGCATCAGTTGCATCATCTGCCATTGTTAAAGGTGACAAGCAATTGGCTGAATTGAAGAATCAGTTGCAACCTCCTGCAGACTCACCTTCGGTATCAGTGGATAGTGATAATCCTGGACTCTGGGTTACAGGTGATTCAGTAATACTCGGGATTCGCTTTGAATTAGATAATCGCCAACACATTGGCTTAATCAATGCACGTGTAGGTCGACAAGCACCTGAACTACTAACTGTGATTACCCACGACAAAGTAAACATGAGGAATGCAACAATTGTTTTGAATTTAGGTAATAACAACAAGCTAACTGAAGATCAGGTTGCAGCTATTTTTGAAGAAATTAAGGATCAACCCCGGATTGTTGTTGTAAATACAGCTGTTCCTCGAGCTTGGCGTGAAGACAACAATGCTTTAATCGCACGGTATGCAGCTACTTATGGTGCCCGCTTAATCGATTGGGCAAGTATTTCTCAAGGTCATGCAGAGTACTTTGGACCAGATGGTGTCCACCTTGTTCCTGCAGGTGTTCGCGCTTATGTTGATGCCATCACTCCTCAACTCTAGATATTTGTAGGAATAAAAAATCCCTCACCATTTGGTGAGGGATTTTTATTGAAGCTTTTTAAATTTACTTAAACTCTCCTGGAATTCCAAAAGCCGTAGCTGAAGCAGTTTGTCCATCTGAGTACACAGATGAAACGCGGAACTGAGTCCATCCTGAATCACTAGCCTTTGTAACATTTTGAGTTAGTTGATCTGCTGGAACTGTTGCAATCACTGTCCAATCGCCTTTTCCGTTTGCACGAATCTCAACGTTGTATCCAGTTAAACCATCCATAGCGGTTGGTGCTACCCAGCGGAGCTTCAATCCATCTGCACTACCTAGTGCAACAAACTTTGTTGGAGCTTCAACCATTGCAACCGCTGAACCTGTTGCAGTTGGTTCAGCTGATGCAGTTGGCTCAGCAGATTGTGACATTTCTGGCGCAGGAGCTGCTCCATCATCACTTGTTCCAGCTGACTTTGACCAAACAATTGCAACAAGAATTGCAATTCCGATAACAACAATCCACGCAGTGCGATTTGATGTTGATGCCTTTGGCGCAGCAACTGGCTTTGGTGCCGCTACAGGTGCAACAGTCTTGGCTGGTGTAGCAATTGCTGCTGGTGCCGATGAAACTCGAGTTGTTGTTGCTTTCTTAGCAACGCGCTTAGCAGGAGCCTTTTTCGCCGTCTTCTTAGCAACTTTTTTAGCTACAGCTTTCTTGGCTGTCTTCTTTACTACACGCTTAGCTGCAGATTTTTTAGCTGCCGGCTTCTTTGCAACAGCTTTCTTTGCAGTCTTCTTCTTCGCAACAGCCTTCTTTGCTGGTGACTTCTTTGCAGCTGTCTTCTTTGCAGGAGACTTCTTTGCTGCCTTCTTTGCGGTCTTCTTAACGGCCACTTCGAACTCCTTGGATAGCTATAAGCGCGCAATTAGCGCGCTGTGATAGGTAAAGGTTACCTCAGGCTTGCGAGCAAATGGATGACATGAGGCGCTAAAGCGCGCAATGATTTTCCGCGGTGACTGGCTAAATCCTTTTCTTCCGCGCTCATTTGTGCAGAGGAAATGGACATTCCTGCGGGCTGGAAAATTGGGTCATAGCCAAATCCATTCTCTCCAACCGGGGCATGCAAAATGTGTCCATCAAATCGGCCTTCGGCAACCTGTTGGCGACCGTCCGGTAGCACTAGCGATGCCACGCACATGAAGTGTGCAGTGCGCAAATTGTCTGGCACATCTTTCATTTGATCTAAAACTTTTTGCAAATTTGCTTGGTCGTTACCGTGCTCCCCTGCCCAACGCGCAGAAAATATTCCGGGATCACCATTTAATGCATCTACACATAACCCTGAATCATCAGCTATTGCTGGCAAGCCAGTTGCTTTGCTTGTGTAACTAGCCTTTAACAAAGAATTTTCTTCAAATGTTGATCCGGTTTCTTCAACATCAATCAAATCTGGAAATTGATCGACGCCAATAAGTTTAATTTCACCTGGTGCTAATGCATCCAGAATGCGACGAAACTCAGTTATTTTTCCTTGATTACGAGTTGCTAAAACAAGTTTATGAGACATTACTTGGCAAGTGCATCTTTCTGCATCTGATTAAGTGTTGAACATCCAGCAACAGCCAAATCAAGAAGTTGATTTAGCAATGCACGATCAAATGGTTCACCTTCGGCGGTGCCCTGAACTTCAATGAATCGTCCATCACCTGCAACTACAACATTCATATCTGTTCCTGCACGGACATCTTCTTCGTAGCAAAGATCTAACATCGGAACTCCATCGATGATTCCAACACTTACTGCTGCAACAGAATCATTGAGTGGCTTTGCATCTGCCTTGATATGTCCCTGTGCTTTGGCCCAAGAAATTGCATCGGCAAGTGCAACATATGCACCTGTAATTGCAGCGGTACGAGTACCACCATCTGCTTGCAACACATCGCAGTCGATCACAATTGTGTTTTCGCCAAGCTCTTTCATATTTACAACTGCACGTAATGAGCGCCCAACTAGTCGTGAAATTTCTTGCGTGCGACCGCCAAGCTTTCCTTTAACGCTCTCGCGATCAGAACGAGTATGAGTTGCACGAGGCAACATTGAATACTCTGATGTGACCCATCCATTACCTGTGTCTTTCAACCAACGAGGAACACCTGGAGTAAATGATGCAACACACAAAACACGAGTCTTACCGAATTCAACTAGAACTGAACCTTCAGCATGATCTAACCAACTGCGAGTGAATTTAATTTCGCGCAGATCATTAACTGTGCGTCCGTCATTGCGTGCCATGTATAGCTCCTAGTTTCTCTATAACGTTTGGTGCTCAACTTGAGTTACCTCGGGACCTAGAAAACGTCGAGCCAAGGTTTCAAAGGCCTTTGCATCACCGGTTGCTAAGAATCTATGTGTTGCAGGTGTTGTCGACTGGGCTCGTAATAAGCCGTTTTCAACCAATGTGCGGTACAAATCTTTTGCTGTTTCTTCGGCGCTCGAAACCAAGGTGACACCTTCACCCATAACGTAGGAAATGACTCCAGTTAGTAATGGATAGTGCGTACAACCCAAAACTAAGGTGTCAACATGTGCATCCATAACTGGCGCTAAATATTCACGAGCAACCTTCGTAATTTCAGGACCTGATGTTTCACCGCGTTCTACAAATTCAACAAATAGCGGACATGCAATAGATGTGATCTTTAGTTGTGGTGCTGCGGCAAATGCATCGACGTAAGCTTTTGAATCAACCGTTGCTCGGGTTCCAATTACGCCAATATTTCCTGATCGTGTAGCAGCAACTGCGCGGCGTACTGCGGGTTGAATTACTTCGATAACCGGGATGGAATAACGTTCACGAGCATCACGAAGCATCGCCGCCGATGCCGTATTGCACGCGATAACAATTGCCTTTACGCCTTGTTCAACTAGAAAATCCATTGTTTCAAGTGCGAATTCGCGAACTTCGGCTAATGGTCGAGGGCCATAGGGACCTCGCGCTGTGTCACCAATATAAAGAGTTGATTCATTAGGAAGTTGATCCAAGATTGCACGTGCAACGGTGAGACCACCTACACCTGAATCAAATATTCCAATTGGGGCATCACTCACAGGGCTAGCCTACCTTGACTCAATGCACTATTCAGATTCATCCATTAGCGCAGAAATCAAACTTTCCTGCAGCCAGCCAAGCCAGCTATACACCGCATAAACCCCACGCATCGGGTCATCAGGGGCTAACAATTCCAAATCCTCATGCGAATTTTCTTCAACTTTTAATCGCACACCAAGTGCAAGGCGCACATCATTCATTGCACCCAGCCATGCATTTGCACCATCGTGATCTACTTCAACAATTCCATCAACTGCACTCATCAAATGCATTCGCATTGCCATGGCGTGCGCCTGCTTCTTTTGGCGCAAAGTTGATTCGGTATATCTACGAAATTCGGAAGCATCAACTTGATCCGCGTATGCATTGGGCAATAAGCGCAGTAAGACTTCATCATCTGGTGGTGTGTCATGCATAGTTATCCCAACCATTGCAGCCAACGGATCATCATTGTGGTGATCTACTCGCTCGGCTAAGAGTTCAATTATTTGTTCAACTAAATTGGTCAGTACTTCGCGCTCAGCTTCTGAAAAATTTGCTAGGTAAGCGTTATCTCCGTGGCGAAAGAAGCCATGCTCGTTCTCCTTCATATCGCTTGATCTCCACGTTGCAACGTTGCCCACAATCCATATTCATGTAAACGTGCAACATCATGTTCCATTTCTTCGCGACTGCCACTTGAAACAACAGCTTTGCCTTCTGTGTGAATCTTCATCATTAACTCGTGTGCTTTTTCCTTGCTGTATCCAAATAATTCCATTAACACGTAGGTCACATACGTCATGAGGTTGACAGGGTCATCCCACACAATTGTTATCCATGGAACATCGCCACTAAAAATGGCCTGTATCTCTTCTTCAATCTTGTCCTTGATTTTAACCATTGCTAGCGGATCACAATCGCAAAGTTTTCAGAAGTTATATCGCCAACGATCTGAATACGCATGGTGATAACTCCTCGTTTCGGTTCTGAAGAAGTAAAAGTAAACATCCCTGTGGCATCAGAAATGATGGCCGGACCTATATTTTGCCACTTTCCATTTACATTCTTCTGCAGGTTGGCAGACTTTCCAGAAACCTTTGGAAGTAATTGAGCTTTAATGATGAACGGCATGGTTTTTAATGCTGATACTGGGCGATCAATTTGAAGCAGAGTCTTGACCGCAATCTTTTGTTCAGAACTGGCAGATTCTGAACGCTCCCATGTTCCAGTTGTGGTCAAACGAATTGAAGCATTACCGCCTAATGTCATAGGTGTCTTGACGGTTCCATCTAAGGCTGTGACTAGATCTGCGATCTTTGTCCACGAAGAATCACTTGGGCGCTTAATTTCAAGTGCGACAGACTGTCCGGCGATAGGTGTTTTGTCCTTAAGCGTGATCAAACCTTTAACGGTGAAAAGGTCTCCGTAGTTAACTGAACCCTCACTTATATTTTCTACAGTCATAGTGTTGATCACTGGATCAGGTGCAATAGCAAGAGCGGCATTTCGAATTTCAGTTGCGGCTGCATCATCTTCCATACCTAGTGTCCAGATTGCCGCACCACCAAGCCGGTACTTGGCAACCAAAGCCATTCGATCGGCGAAACTTCGTGCATTTTGATACCAAACAGTTCGATTTACTGTGCATGCGGTTGCCGCACCAGCTGCAGATAAACCATTAAAGCTTTGTACATAGCTATATGTGGCTTCACTGTATTGCTCATTAAATACTGGAACTGCCCCATCGATTGCAGCTTTTGCTAATGCGTAATTCATTTTGAATGTGGCTGCCTTTGCTCCAGCAACTAATCCAGGCGGTGCAGATGTTGGGCACTTTCCAGCGACCGATGTAATCCAATCTCGTCCATACCCAGGTAAACCCATATAGACCTTTGATGCTGACATAACGCTAATTGCATACTGAATTGTTTTTTCAGTCCATGTTAATGGGCCCATAGGTCCTGGTTTTGCAACTGAAAAGTCATACGTCATTATTCGCAAGCGATCAATGCTGCTTGCAATATCAGCCCATGCATAAACAAAGTAACCTTTTTGAACTTCTTTAGGGTTATATAGATATGGTGTTGAGACAGAAAGCAATTTATTGTTGGCATGCAACGCAACGCTCAATTCTTTTATAAATGCAACCCAGCGCGGCGCTGTTGTGCTCCATGTGTTATTTCCATCGACGAATGCAAATCCTTCGTAATCAAGATCAATTCCATCAAAGTTGTTTTTCAATACTAGATCCACGATTGTCTTTACTAACGTTGTACGGGTTGTGGCATTTGATAAGTAACCGGAAAGTACAAGTTTGTCGGTTCCATCAGTCATTGTTGGAATCACTTGTAATCCAGCTCTGCGCATTAAACAAACAGTGTCTGCCATAGGCCATGATGGATTACCCGTGATGTAGTCATCACGAATAACTGTTGGACTTTTTAAGCTAAACCAGAATGGCATTACCTCTTTCATTAAGTCCTTCTTAGTAAAGAGGTATGAACTTTCAATTGCTTGATTTTCTGCTGGGCCATATTGAGAAGCATCACAAACTGCTGGTTGACCCGCAGCAGATGGGGCGGCGGTTGGAAGTTTGCGTACTAATGGAAGAACAGTTTTTACAGAGTAATAAGGAATCCATCCCGACAAAATTTTTCGTGGCTCTTTATCGGCCGCGTGTATTGGTTGTGCAAAAAAGGTTATGAGTAAAAGGAATGACAGAGCGAAGCCCAAACTGCGCTTCATTCTTATTTATCTTCGGATGTAGATTTATCTTCGGGCGCGGGCTTAAGTCCTGCATATATTTCTTTGCAGGTTGGACAAATTGGATACTTTTCAGGGTCTCGGGAAGGGATCCACTTTTTCCCACACAATGCTTTGACTGCTTTTCCAGTGACTGCTGATTCGGTGATTTTCTCTTTCTTCACATAATGTGAGAAGCGATCATGCCCGCCGTCATCTTCCAGAAGCTGTTCGGATGGTCGGGTCAGTAGATCGGTATCACCGTCTGTTCCGATTTTCTTAAAGAGGCCCATTAGGTGGATAAGAATACCTTCGAGCACCACAAAAATACGGGTAGAATTCGCAAATGAAGGACTTACTACGTACGGAGCATTTAAGCCGCGCCGATGTCGAATTATTGCTTTCGACAGCCGCTGAATTTGCTGAGAAGCCACTGCGATCAAACACCGCGCTGGCAAATAAGTCTGTCGCCATTTATATGACAAAGCCTTCGACTCGCACCCGTTTGTCCTCAGAAACAGCTGTTGCCCACCTAGGTGGAACCCCAATCTTTATTCGCGGCGATGAATTGCAACTAGGTCGCGGCGAAACTATCGCTGACACTGCAAAAATAATTAGTGGCTATTGCAGTGCATTAATTATTCGTACCTTTGCGCAAGCCGATGTTGATGAACTTGGCGCTAATGCATCTATTCCGGTTATCAATGCGTTAACAGATGATGATCATCCAACGCAATTACTTGCCGACTGGTTAACAATTCGCGAAAATTTTGGAACAGATATTTCTGGTCGTAAATTTGTCTATCTAGGTGATGGAAACAATATGTCTCATGCTTGGTTGCTCATGGGAGCAATCATGGGTGCACATGTTGTTGCAGCAACACCTAAAGGTAAGTGGGCGCCAGATCCAGTTGTTGTAGCTGTTGCAAAAAATATTGCCGCACACAATGGTGGAAAAGTTGAAGTAACTAACGATCCCGAAGCAGCCGCGAAAGATGCATCTGTTCTGTATACAGATGTGTGGATGTCCATGGGTGATTCCGAAGCAGATCGCGCCGAAAAGGTGCCGGCGCTCTCGCCATTTGCAGTCACTGAAAATCTCATGCGGTTAACAAGCAAGGACTCTGTGTTCATGCATTGTTTACCCGCGCACCGTGGCGAAGAAGTAGAAGCATCAGTAATTGATGGTCCACGTTCTGTCGTGTGGAGAGAGGCGTATCACCGCCGAACAACGATTCAATCGATCCTGTACCACCTAGTACGAGGTGACTTGAAGGGTTCCACCCACTAACATTTGGCGTATGCGCATAGCCGTTCCGAAAGAAATAAAAGCTGGAGAAAAGCGTGTAGCGCTAGTTCCAGACATCATCAACAAACTGACTCGATTAGGACTCGATGTAAGTATCGAATCCGGCGCGGGTAACCATTCGCAAGCAACAGATGCTGCTTTCACAGCTGCTGGTGCCACTGTTAAAAATGGTGATGTTCTATCAGATGCCGATGTAGTTCTTTCGGTTCAACCGCTAACAGCCCAGCAAATGGCCACTTTGAAAAAGGGCGCAATCACAATTTCATTCTTATCTCCAGTTACTGCAGTTGATTCAATTGAAGCTGCCGCTGCGGCAGGAGTTACGGCATTTTCGCTCGAACTAGTTCCACGTATTTCGCGCGCACAGTCAATGGATGCTCTAACTTCACAAGCACTATGTGCTGGGTATCGCGCAGCAATTGTTGGAGCAGAACTTTCTCCACGATTCTTCCCAATGTTAATGACTGCGGCAGGAACAGTTACACCGGCGCAAGTTTTAGTTCTTGGTGCAGGTGTTGCTGGCTTACAAGCAATCGCAACATCGCGACGTTTAGGCGCAGTGGTTTCTGCATACGATGTTCGTCCAGCCTCTGCTGATGAGGTTCGTTCTATGGGCGCAGCGTTTATTGAATTAGAACTTGAAGCACTTGAAGGCGCCGGCGGATATGCACGTGAGATGACTGAAGATCGCGCAGCAAAGCAACGCGAACTTTTAACTCCATATATTGCAAAATCACATGTTGTTATTACAACTGCTGCTGTTCCTGGTCGCCAAGCACCTCGTTTGATGACACAGGCAATGGTGGATTCAATGGCTCCCGGAACAATCATTGTTGACTTGGCCGCCGAAACTGGTGGAAACGTTGAAGGTTCAAAACCTGGCGAGATTGTTGAAACTGCCGGTGGAGTTCGTATCTGGGGTGGCAAAGATGTTCCTAGCCAGCTGCCATTCCACGCTTCATTCTTGTATTCGCGAAACGTTGTGAATCTATTGTCACTATTTACTATTCCTGCAAAGGATGACCAAAAGGCTTCATTTAACCTTGATTTTGATGATGAAATTATTAACGGCGCCGCAGTTACACATGGCGGAGCACGAAGAGGAGCAAGGTAATGAGTGCAATGGCGATTCTTTCGATTTTCGTATTAGCTGTCTTTGTTGGTTTCGAAGTTGTTTCTAAAGTTTCATCAACATTGCACACACCATTAATGTCAGGTGCTAATGCCATCCACGGAGTTATTCTGGTCGGCGCAATCATCGTGGCCGATCACAGCGAAACAAATCTTGAATTAGGTTTAGCAATAACAGCGATTATTTTGGCAACGATCAATATGGTCGGCGGGTTTGTTGTAACTGACCGAATGCTTGAAATGTTCAAAGGAAACAAAAAGTGAGCCGCACGCTGTATGACCTCATCGGCCTAGCAGCCGGTGTTGCATTTATTCTTGCGCTAAAGGGTTTGTCACATCCAAAGACTGCTCGTCGAGGCAACTTGATCGGTGCATTTGGTGCAACTCTTGCAACATTAGTTGTCTTCTTTTATGCCAACCCAGGTTCTTCGTTGCCACTTAACCACCTTGGTTTAATTCTTGGTGCGATGGCTATTGGCTTACTTATTGGTGTTCCAGCAGCACGCAAGGTTCAAATGACTCAGATGCCACAACTTGTTGCACTATTTAATGGTGTGGGTGGTGGCGCAGCTGCATTGGTAGCGATCGTTGAGTATTTACACCTTGGCGCAGATGCAACAACTGCTGAAGTTATCTTTACCGTATTTACGGTAATTGTCGGCTGTATTTCATTCAGCGGATCTGTCATCACCTTCATGAAGCTTCAAGAATTAATGACTACTCGTCCAGTAATTTTCCCAGCGGGCCGCTTCATTATCGCTGCAACCTTGGTTTCTGTAATTGGAGTTGGTGGCTGGGTAGTAAGCGCCCTTGGCACTGCACCACTTTTGATTCTTGCCGGTCTTTCACTGCTTTTTGGTGTTCTCTTCGTTTTGCCAGTTGGTGGAGCGGATGTACCCATTGTTATCTCATTGCTTAATGCATTTACTGGTTTAACAGTGGCTGCAAGTGGGTATGTACTTGATTCAGTTCTCTTGATCATCGCTGGAACATTAGTTGGCGCATCAGGAACTATCTTGACTCGAAAGATGGCCGAAGCAATGGGCCGTTCTTTGTTTGGAACATTGTTTGGGGCATTTACTGCAAAGGCACAAGATGCAACAGGTGCTGCTGAAGAGCGTCCAGTTAAATCAGGTTCACCTGATGACGTTGCAATCTTGCTTAACTATGCACGACGCGTTGTCATCGTTCCTGGTTTTGGATTAGCGGTTGCACAGGCACAGCACACAGTTCGCGAATTAGCTGACTTGATGATTTCAAAGGGTATTGATGTTGCATACGGTATTCACCCAGTTGCAGGTCGTATGCCAGGCCACATGAACGTTCTTCTTGCAGAAGCAAATGTTCCATACGAGCAACTGCTTGAAATGGATGAAGTAAATCCAACATTTGGTCAGACAGATGTAGCAATTGTTATTGGTGCAAACGATGTTGTTAACCCTGCTGCACAAACAACTCCTGGTTGCCCAATTTATGGAATGCCAATTCTTGAAGTGAATCATGCAGCCAATATCATTTTCTTGAAACGTTCAATGCGCCCAGGCTTTGCTGGCATCGAAAACGAACTCTTGTATGATCCAAAGACAATGTTGCTGTTCGGTGACGCAAAGGCTTCATTGACTCAGGTTGTTTCAGCACTCAAAGCCCTGTAA
>JBAXPH010000016.1:0-21150 GCA_037132355.1 Actinomycetes bacterium | reverse complement strand
AGTTGCAAGTAGTTGAATGTTCAATTACCCTTGGGTTCTGAACTAAGGAGAGTTAAATGCCTGCAGTAACCGTTAGCGACATCACCGTATTGCCTCGTGTGAACGAAGTTACTGGTGCGCGTGCGCGCAAGGTGAAGAGCATTACTACTGCGCCGCAAGGTTTTGAAGGTGAAGGTTTTCCAGTTCGTCGTGCATTTGCCGGTGTTGATATGGCAGAACTTGATCCATTTATTCACTTAGATCAAATGGGTGAAGTTGAATACGCACCAGGTGAGCCAAAGGGAACTCCTTGGCACCCACACCGCGGATTCGAAACTGTTACATACATTATTGATGGCATCTTTGATCACCAAGATAACAACGGTGGCGGTGGAACTATTTCCAATGGCGACACACAATGGATGACAGCCGGTGCGGGAATTTTGCACATTGAAACTCCCCCAGAAAGTTTAGTTATGTCAGGCGGTTTGTTCCACGGATTCCAGCTGTGGGTTAACTTGCCTGCTGCAAAGAAGTGGTCTCCCCCTGCATATCAAGATGTTCGCGCAAACGCTGTTGCATTGTTGTCATCCTCAGATGGCGGTTCATTGTTGCGAGTTATTGCTGGAGAAGTTGATGGGCACTTTGGTCCAGGCTCAACACAAACTCCAATTACTTTATTGCACGCAACTGTTGCAGCTGGTGCCGAATTACGTTTGCCATGGCGCAAGGATTACAACGCACTTGTTTACACAATGGCAGGACATGGATTTGTTGGAGACGAAGCACGTCCAGTACAAACAGGTCAGTTAACTGTCTTTGGCGAGGGCGACACAATTGTTGTGCGCGCAGCTAATCAGCAAGAAAAGCGTTCTCCAGAACTTGAACTATTTATTCTTGGTGGCGCACCAATCAAAGAGCCTGTTGCATGGATGGGTCCCTTTGTTATGAATACAAAGCGCGAAGTTCTGCAAGCTTTCGAAGATTTCCAAAAGGGTTTACTAGGTTCAATTCCTGCTATTTATAAGGATGATGCCAAGCCAAAGTCACCACTTAATCGCAGTGGAGAAGGTTCCAAGTTAGGCGGGGATTCAAAGCTTGCTGCAACAGAGATTCTTGATGTTCATGGTGCGCCTACTGACATGCAAGAGGGTTAATCCACAGCTTTAGCTGCTCAATCTCGTAAAGAAGTTCCACGAAATCCAGGGCCTCACTATTTCAAAATAAATCAAGCGTTTTGGACTCTTGAGACAAAGATACGATTTCGAAGAACTCTTTACTGCGATTGCGCTTTAAAGTGGTTGTTTACCAGGATTGCCTACAAATCTAGCGTGTGCATAACTTTTAGATTTGTCGGTGCGGCAATCAATAGTTCGGTTCATGACTACCGCGCTTCGAATTCCTCGAGAGATTCTCGATGTTGAGGTTGCCGAGTTACTCAACGCAAAGCCCGGTTATAAAGTTCTTGGCGAATTAATTGAGATCAATCCACGCTCATTAAGTTCTTCAGGGCGAATTGATTACTTGTCAGCACTTGATCGCCAAGAGTCCTGGTTGTGCGCACTCAAGCAAGAAGCTTTGGTGGCCATCGCTGGTGAATATGCCGATGAAGATGGTGGAATTTTTGGCTGTGTTGATGATGAAGAACGAGAAGATGTGGCTACCGCTTTACGACTATCTCCGACCACTGCACAAGGCCGAATCGATGTTGCACGTGTATTAGTCGGACATCTGCCCAATACTATTTCAGCACTTTCAACCGGTGAAATCTCGGTAGCACATGCAACTGTGATTGCACGAGAAACTGCCACCGCTATCAGAAATGGCCTTAGTCCAGAATCAGTTTTCCGTGTGGAGCAAACAGCGTTGGCACATGCAGAATTTCATACCCCAGGACAAGTTGCATCAAAGGTAAAGACAACAATTGCACAACTTGCACCTGAGGAGTTTGAAGAAGTCGCAGATCGGGCCCGTGATGCTCGCAGGGTTTCTTGCTATCCAGAGTCAGATGGAATGGCAACCGTAATCGCTATTTTGCCAGCTGAGGATGCGCAATTAGTTATGAAATCTATTGAGGCATTTATCGTGAAGAGAAATAGTGACGATTCAGAAGAGTCGAATAAAACTTCAGATTGGTCTTTGCTATCCGCAGATATGAAGCGCGCCGACGCACTCACATCAATAGCAGCACAGGCATTGGCTTCGCTTGCAGATGACGTTCGGCCTCATCGCCGTCCATTTACAGTCAGCGTTGCAGTTGATCTTCCAACATTGTTAGGTTTAGCAGAAAATCCAGGACAGCTTGCTGGATATGGTCCCATTCCAGCTTCAGTCGCACGGCGATTGGCGGCAGATGCTACGTGGCAAAGATTTATAAGTGATCCAACTACTGGGAATCTTTTAGATTTTGGTCGGGAAACTTATTTACCACCGCAGGAATTAGTTGATTTCTTATTAGCGCGAGATAGAGTCTGCAGATTTCCTGGATGTAGACGAACCGGCCAGAGTTTAGATATTGATCATGCGAAGAGTTGGGAAACTGGTGGCGAAACAAACCCTGCAAATCTTGGATTGCTGTGCCGGCGCCATCACAGAATGAAAACACATGGTGGTTGGAACCTTGAAAGTAATCCCGATGGCTCCTGCTTATGGACATCACCAAAGGGCAAAACCTTTTTTGTTCCATCTCGACCATTCCTTGAAGCAGTCTAAAAATGTGCGATCATTTCTTCCCGTACCCAGATAAATTCCAAAACCTGCGATACTAAGCAAATGATCTGGTGGCCAACTGAAGTTCCAACTCTGCAGTACGGGTTGATCACACTTCGAAAGCCTGAAGAGCGAGACATCGTTCCATTATTTGAAGGTGTACAAGATCCGATAATTCCTAAATTCACTCGTATCCCCGCTAATTATCAAATGGCTAACGCCGAACATTATGTTCGGGAACGCTCTCCTAATGGCTTCACTATGAGGACGGAACTTCAGTTAGCACTTGAATACGATGGAAAATTTGCAGGTGCACTTTCTTTTCACACCTTGGTTCTTGAAGAAGCAAAGGCCGAAATTGGTTACTGGTTAACCGCAGATGTTCGTGGCAAAGGAATTGCAACCCAAGCGACAAAGTTATTGACGGAATATGGTTTTGACACCATTGGTTTCCACCGCATTGAAGCGCTAGTTGTTGAATCTAATAAACCTTCTTTGAAGGTACTTTCTAACGCCGGTTACCAGCAAGAAGGCGTGTTGCGAGACAAGTGCTGTCAGGATGATGGTTCTCGTGAGAACATGATTATGTTCGCCGCAATCAGAAATGAATGGGAGGCATAGTTATGGAATCACTTGCCTACCTAGTTGTCATAATTTTCATGGTGACCATTTTTTCTGGGCCGTTTGCAATCGCCTTAACGTCGCACAAATTGGTGAATTTCCTGAACTCCAAGGAAGGTATTGCTTGGGCAATTGTTAATGCGCTCCGCAAGATTATTCATTTGTTGGCAATAACAATCGGAACTTTTCTTGGATTATCTTTACTGGCCATGGCAGTTACGGTTCCAAAGTTAATTGGAATATATGCAATTGTGCTTGCCTACATAGCGCTACGTCGCGAGTACTTCTCTGCGTTCTACATAACTCGATACATTTCAAGCCGCATCGGGTTCAAGAGCAAGGTTGAGCCACGGATTTATAGTGCTGATGGCACTGAAATTATTCGGGCCAAGAAATCTTCACGATTTGGACGATCATCAGGCCGAGATGGCCACGGGCCCGAGGGACAACATTAGTCATTCCCTAATAATTGCCTCTTCCATTTGATACAAGAATCTGTTTTGCTTACCCATCTAACGAAAGGGATAGCAATGGGTAAGCGTGTATTTGCAAACTACTATTTTGAAATTAAGTTTGGTCAGGGAGCTAAGGCCACTAAATATATTGAAGAGATTAAGGCTGAAGCGTTAAAGGTTGGTATTTCAGATGTTCACGTGGGTAAAGTTGAGATCGGTGATAATGCGCCATATACATATTTCTCTCTCATTTTTGAAAGTGCTGACGCATATGGTCGCCAGTGGGGTAGCGGTTCTGAAATGGAATCAAAAGGTGCAGAGTGGGCAGCACTTTGGAAGAGGATTAGCCAGGAACCATCGCAGGTTTTCGAACGCAAGGGTTCAGATTTAATTTACGAGCAGTAATGCTCTAATTAATCTTTCTTACCTCTTTTACTGGAGCCATCTTTGGCGAAATACATAATCGCCAATATTGCTAGTGCAGTGAGAATGGCTTCCATAAGAAAATCATACATAAAGATGAAGCTGGTGGAGTTTGTGCGTTGTGGAGGTGCCGGGAATCGAACCCGGGTCCTTCGGTATTAAAACAGGGCTTCTACGGGCGTAGTGTGACTATCGCTTTCTCAGTCCCGAAGTTTTTACACACATCACTTCGACGAACTCAGTTGCAAAACTGTTCTCCATCGTTGTTTGCAACACCAACGATGTGAAAAGCCCCCTAGTCGACGCTAGATTCCAGGTCGAGAGCGGCACCTGGGCTAACGGATTCACAGTAGCTTATGCAGCTAGTGTGTAATCAGACGATTTAACGTCTGCAGTTATTTTTTGCACGGATTATTGGTTAACGAGATCATTCCGGCTTCCTCGGCCCGCTTCCCCTGCCTCAACATCCAAAGTCGAGACCGTTCACCCCCAAGATTTAAAGTGCTTTCACACTTACAACTTGGAGAAAAAGAAACGTATTTCTTATCCCCTATTTAATTGTCAATTGTCTGCGCCGTCGCGACGTTGCCTCAAAAATTGAGGTATCGAAGCGGCGGTGAGATAAGTGTAAATCAGGAAAGCGGGAAGGTGTTAATCCTCGTATTTTGATGCAGCACGACTGGCTTTACCGCTCAAAGTACGCGAGACAACGCGGGAAACTTCACGATCAGCCTCACGTTCCTTTATCGCCTCGCGCTTGTCATGGGCTTTCTTACCCTTAGCAATTGCAATCTCAACCTTGGCTTTTCCATCTTTGAAGTACAACTGCAAAGGAACCAGGGTTGTCCCAGAATCCTTCAACTTGCCAATTAGTTTGTTGAGTTCATTTTTGTGAACAAGAAGTTTGCGATCACGGCGCGGTGTGTGATTAGTCCACGTGCCCTCGGTGTATTCAGGAATATGAACGCCCATTAACCACAGTTCACCGTTATTGACCATGGCGAAACCATCAATCAGCGATGCGCGGCCAGCACGAAGTGATTTAACTTCAGTGCCAGTAAGCACCAATCCGCACTCGATCACATCAGCAATTGAATAATCGTGACGTGCCTTCTTGTTTTGAGCAATGACCTTGCGGCCTATCTCTTTAACCATGCCGCATCACCACCCTAGATATAGCAACTCAACAATTGAATTGCAGAGCTAATTCTCTCACTACCTATCAATGAGAGTCGCCAAGTGGGTGCGAATTAGACCTTTAGATAGCGGCGAAGGGTAATGACTGAGGCCAGAATCGAAACAAACAAGCCCGTTGCCAATAGCCACGCAGAAGCGACCCAGACCTGCCCCCATCCAAAGAACTTGGTGAATGTTAGTAGCGGAGCAACGTTGGAATCGATGACGGTCTTTAATCCAGCAAGTAATCCAGTGGCAAGTGCCCAACCAATGATTGCTGAAATAACGCCTTCCAGTAAGAACGGAAGTTGGATTGACCATGATGATGCACCAACAAGTTTCATTACGCCAGTTTCACGTCGGCGGTTAAATGCTGCAATACGCAAAGTATTTGAAATCAACAATGCCGCGGTTAATACCGATGCAAGACCAACAGCTAATGCACCGTTGCGAAGAACGGCTAATAATCTAAAGAATTTCTCAAGGATTGTTCGCTGGTCTTGAACTACATCAACACCTGGTCGGCCACTAAAGGCGCTAACTATTACTGAAAATTGTGTTGGATCCTTCAGCTTAACTCGGAAAGATTCCGGCAACTGATCTGCAGTCACATTTTGCGCGATCGCAGATTCCTTAAAGCGCTCTTGAAAACGTGTAAATGCTTCTGATTGTGATTCATAGAAGACGCTGTCTACAACGCTCATCTGTTGTAAATCCTGCTGGATTGCCAATCGCTGATCAGCTGTCACAACACCTGATGCACATGAAGGTGAATCAGAAAGATTTCCACACAAGAAAACTGATACTTCAATCTTGTCGTACCAATAATCCTTCATTGCGCTCACTTGAGAGTTCGCAAGAAGGCCAATACCAAGCAATGACAATGAAATAGCTGTTGTTACAACAACAGCAAAGGTCATAGTTAAGTTACGACGAAGTCCAATTCGAACTTCACTGAGAAGAAACCGTGCGCGCATGTCTTATCCCGTCCTTAACCCGTGTACCCATAAACGCCACGAACTTGGTCGCGGATTACATTTCCTGCGTCAAGCTCAATCACGCGCTTACGCATTTGATCCACAATGCCAGCATCGTGTGTTGCCATCAAAACTGTTGTGCCCTCGCGATTAATGCGATCGAGCAACTTCATAATGCCAACAGATGTAGCCGGATCAAGGTTTCCGGTTGGCTCATCTGCAATCAAAATCGGTGGGCGGCTAACGTATGCGCGAGCGATTGCTACACGCTGCTGCTCTCCACCCGAAATCTCAGAGGGCAAACGATCGCCCTTATCTTCCAATCCAACAAGCTCCAAAACTTCTGGAACCTCGCGATCGATTTCTTTTTGTGAGTACCCAAGAACATGCAATGTGAATGCAACGTTTTCAGTGATGGTCTTGTTTGGCAGTAAGCGGAAATCTTGGAAAACTGTTCCGACCGAACGGCGAAGTTCTGGAACTTTATGATTAGCCAATGTCCCTAAGTCTTTTCCAGCCACGTGAATTGAACCTGATGTAGGGCGCTCTTCGCGAAGAACTAAACGCAAGAATGTTGATTTACCTGATCCTGAAAGTCCAACAAGGAACACGAACTCGCCTTTTACAATCTCAAGATTTACAGAATCAAGGGCTGCACGCTCTTGACCAGAGTAAATCTTGGTGACATTTTCAAAGCGAATCATTAAATCTCCCATTGCATCTGCGGGGTGGAATTTCGGGGAACCACCTTCGACCTGCGCTTAGTTTATGGAAGGCAGGCTGAAATCGTTGGATCTAACGCGGGTTTGAGCCTGAAGAAAGTGTGAGATTTATCGAATCCTGTGGATTCTCAGGAATTATGAACTTCGGCGCCAACGAATTCCGGCTTCGATGAATTCATCGATTTCACCATTTAATACAGCTGATGTATTTCCAGTTTCATAATCTGTGCGCAGGTCCTTAACCATTTGATACGGCGCCAATACATAGGAGCGCATTTGATTACCCCAAGAACCAGAGTTATCGCCCTTAAGTGCATTTATCTTTGCCTGCTCTTCTTGGCGACGACGCTCTAATAATTTAGATTGCAGCACTGCCATCGCTGTCGCTTTATTTTGAATCTGAGAACGCTCGTTTTGGCACGAAACAACAATTCCCGTTGCAATATGAGTTAAGCGCACAGCAGAGTCTGTGGTGTTAACCCCTTGCCCGCCAGGACCTGATGAACGATACACATCGACCCGAATATCTTTTTCATCAATTTCAATGTGATCACTTTGCTCAACAACTGGCACAACTTCAACACCAGCAAATGAAGTGTGACGGCGACTTTGGCTATCAAACGGAGAGATGCGAACTAAACGGTGTGTTCCTTGTTCAACGGATAATGTGCCGTATGCATATGGCGCAGAAACTTTAAATGTTGTTGATTTGATTCCCGCTTCTTCAGCATAAGAAGTTTCAAGAACATTAACCGTAAAGTTATGGCGTTCGCAGTACCGCAAGTACATGCGCATAATCATTTCAGCCCAGTCGGCTGCTTCCACCCCACCTGCTTCTGAACGAATAGTGATCAACGCATCGCGGTCGTCATACTCACCATTTAACAATGTCTGAACTTCTAATTCGCTGACTGCCTTCTTAACAGCATCCAATTCATTCTCAGCATCTTGAATTCCACCTGGCTCACCTGCGGCTAATTCAAAGAGGATGGCTAGATCTTCCACACGTTGACGCAATCCAGATAACTTGGCAATCACAGACTGCACTCGCGATAGGCGGCTTGTGATCTTTTGTGCAGCCTCTGGATCATCCCAAAGATTAGGTACGCCAGCCTCAACTTCTAGTTCATCAGCTTGCTTGCGAAGTTTTGGCAGATCCAAGACCTTTTCAATAGAGACAAGGGTCGCGTCAACCGCGTTAATCTCTAATTGATATTCGCGTGCGGCCATGCACTAAGGATACCCATGCTTACTAGTGCAAGCGAATTCCAAAGAGGTAAAAGCCTTCTTGAACTTGATTTATTGTTCCTGCTGACGCTGTTAAAAATACTGAATCCTTCGATGAAAATGGAACTTTGAATGGCAAGTTAACTTCTGAACGCGTTTGAATTGCTAACGATTGACCATTACATTCGTAAGCTGTCAGTTGAATTCCCTTTAACTGATGCCACTTCAAATCGCTGTCGTCATTGCTCCAAGAGTGGAGTTCAAGCAAGACTTCTAACCCACCTCGGTTGCAATCTATTGGAATAACAGGATGTGCTCGATGGGTTAGTAGTGACATTGGAACAGTGAACATATTTGCTTTCCCTTGGTAATAACTGCCTTTGTCTAGTATATGAACACCCCGTTGCGCTGCTGCCTCTGTTGCCTGAACTAAAGATCGTTTGGCAATTATTACGGTCGATACATCCGTCATAACCATTAATGACGCCACCGTGATCACAAACAATCCAATAACGATCACAGCAATTGATCCTGTTTCATCAGCAAAGTTTTTTAAATGTGCGGCAAATTTGCCAACTATCCCCCCATGCTTTTTGTTCATCACGGTAGCCACGGACTTAAGTGCTCTTGGGAGCTAGCAGAAATCACTCGTCCAGTCTGTTGGTCAGTAAAGGTGATAGTTAGTCTGACTCGATTATCAGCTGATAGGCATGGGTAATTGCTGCACTCCAGTTGCGTACGCAATGATGCAACTTCAGAATCAGTTAACTTCCATTGTTTTGCGAGTAACTGTGTAGCTTTTCCCGAAAGATCACGGGCAGCAGATTCATTCTCACTTATTACATAAACGCGTAGGACTTCTCTGGCCATAGACCGAGCGATCTCTTCGTTCACGCTTACGCTAGAAAAATGATTCAGATATATAAACACTGGGATAAACAGTGGGATAGCTAATGCAACGAATTCAACAATCGCACTTCCGGAATCACAAAAAAACTTAGCCTTGAGCCAAAGCAATATCTGCCAAGTTTTCTCACGATAGGGTTTCATCACTTGGAATTAGTCGGTTCAATAACAGCTATCCCAACAACATCTGTCGCTGGGTTGCCTCCCATTAGCGAAACCAATCCAGGAACAAGTTGTGGAAGAGTGCTTGTTCGATGGCTTATAAGTACTTGAATCTTTTGAATACGTCCTCCCACGTCAACTATTTCATCTCCAGTCCGAAATTGATGGGAAATTGCACGAGCAGAGGCATCACCTTGAGCTAAAGCCAAATCGGTATTTCGAATATTGGTTGCAACGATCAATTGAACCCCTATCAAGAAAAGTATCAACATGGGAATTAGGACTAGAGCGCTTTCGACATTTCCGTCTTCTTGGCGCACTGTGCGCATAATTCGCGTTCGAAATTTTTGAGCGACTGAATTAGTTTTTGTATCCATGATGCACGTTCAACGTATTCCATTCATAGAATCCAATGAATTTTTTAATATTGCTGTCAATCGTGGTGCAGCAATCGTCCAAATTGCGGTGACTAACCCTGTTGTCATTAATACGACGAGTACCCATCCAGGTACATCTCCGCGATCATCTTTTAGTTGTGCAAAAAATGCATCATGTTTCTTTATCAATGCATTACGAAATTGGATTTCAGCTAGTACTGCGCGTTCTGCAATTGGTTTCATTATTCCTCCTGTTTGTGATGTGACGGATTGTGCTCAATTAATGTGATGCCACGGTGAATTCTCGTTACCCCTCGCTCTGACACTTCGTGAAGAATCGGCGAATGTGGATAAGCATCTAGCTCCACTGACATTGACACTTTGGGTGCCGGGCAAATCTGACTGGTTCGCTGTGAACTGGGGTTGTGTAGTCGAAGCACATCTGTGCTCCAGTTAACTCGCATTTACCGGTATCAATCAACTGAAGAATGGCTTGCACGATGGTTCCGGCCATTTGGTAGGAAATTGCAACTGGAATTTCACTTGTGTGTGGGACTAAAGGAACCATGTGTTCTATTCCGTAGCGCTCTGTTTTCCCGATTTCAAGACAGTGCGCGCATGGTGTCTTGCCTGGTATTACGAAGGGGCCAGCGTAAGCGGCTCCACCTAATACTTCGCCTACCAATAGGTGGTTCATGCGATCCCGCATTAATTGTTCGATTAGCTGCGGGGAATATTGCCCGACTATGACGCGTACATTGTTTTCTGGGATAGGTGAATTAATTGTGCCTTTAACATTCTTGGGAGCAGTTGGAAAAAGTGACCACTCCCGGGTCAACTCTTCAATACGTGATTTGTAGTTCAGCCCGAAATCACTAATTCTCAATACGCCTGTACCTAAATCGCTGTCACCAATCGAATTTAGATCACGGTGGGATGCAATTGAAAACTTAGTATTTGTTACTCCGCTCGCTAATAAAGCAGCGTAGATAAGGGTTGCTAAACGATTTTCACCATAAATTTCGACTCCGAAATTTTGTCGCGCTGATAAAACTTCAACTCCCCCATCGACCACACCTTCCACCCAAGTGGTCTGACTCAACTCGGGAGACATGCGTAGTTGCAACTGTTTAAATGATGCATCATTACTTTGATCTTCGGTACTTGCTGCTCGCTCTGCTATCGGAGAGTGAAATCGATTATGTAATCTGATTTTCGAACTTGTTGTGTCGATGAGTTGAGTGATTTCTAATTGGGTAATCACTTTTTCAACTACATCTAATGGCGCTTCAATTTCAGAACTAATATCGAAGGCACAATGGAGTCCATCAAGCTTTGCGATGATTGCCCGAGCACCGGGATAGTGAATTGAAATTGCTCGATGCGCCGAAGCAATGATTAAAGATTTTTTGTGTTCAGAATCGGGTTGACTGATATGCACCCCTTGCTTGAGTCGAGGTTTGGATGCATCGGTGAGGTCAGCTGGCCCACTTTCGATTGAGATTCGAGTTACGCGCGCGGGCCGCGATCCTTTGATGTATTGGCGGGTGATTCGTGGTGCAGGTGAAGGATGTGTGCTCATGTGCAGAAGAATGCTGATGGCGAGCGCTTCAGAAATATGAGGCCGACCGAATCTGTGGAGTTCGAGGGATTCGCTGGCGCTCTGGTTACATTCAATTACTGCGAGCAATAAATGGACTAATCCCAAACAAAAGACCCCCGCACCGTTAAGTGCGAGGGTCTTTCATAACGCTAGACGTTCGCGGGTGAACTAGAGCTCACCTACGCGCAACGAAATTTAATTACTGTGCTTTGCCAAGAATACGATTGACCTTGGTGCCACACACTGGGCAGATACCCTGTGCCATGCGGCGACCTGAGTCAGAAACTTTTACAGTTCCTTCGAAATCACGCTTCTCTTTGCACTTAACGCAGTAAGCGTCACCTTTGTATGTCTCTGCAGTCATTCTTTTCCTCCTATCGACGCTTGCGATCCCATCGGGATTGCTCCCCGTGTGGGGCAGGCGTTCGTGTATGAGGCTACCCCTGAACACGCTTAATTGAGCGTATCTAGGCACCTTTATTTAGGAGTTTTTTTAGCGCTTCTGGGGCGGTGAGCGCCGTTTCAGCCGCCTCATACCCGTTCAAGTACGCCTCGGCCAGCTCCTCTTTGGGAAAACGGGCCAATAGCTCTTTGAATTCGGGGCCATGGTCGAAGAACTGCAGGTGGATCGCCTCATGGAACAGGACGTAATCCAGAACATGCTCGGGAGCGCCTTTGAGTCGATCAGATATTCGAATTGAGCGATCTGCGCCAGTACAGGAACCCCAGCGCTCGCGCATTGCCCGCCAATTCACAGATGATGGGCGCACCGTGATTTCTGGGGCCAGTTCAGTTAAGAGTTCGCCAATGCGGTTAGACAGGCTTTCCTCGCTCATCGTCGCCGCCGCCTCTTGGGCACGGATCTTGGCGACCATCTCAGGAACCATCGCCCGTTCATCTGCTTTGCTCATACGGGCTGGAATCGAGACCACGATCCGTCCGCCCTGACGATAGGCAGAGATATTTTTCTTTCGACGAGTTGATCTGATGACAATAATCTCGCCCTCTGAGATTCCAGGAAGGGTTTGATCCTCAAGAGTTGCTTCAACTAATGAAGAACTCTCGAATTCAATCATCGCGAACTCTCCATTTCTGATGCCAGATTTCTTGCCACACGTATTTACTGAACTTAGAAAATAGTAGGACATCTCTCAACTAAACCTTGAGAGATTCACGATTTGAGGGCGCGAGTCTTTCTGAATTCCAGTGAAAAGGGCTGGAAACAAAAATGCATTACCCCAATAAATAATGCTTTGTCAACGCAGTGCCGAGTTGATAAACCACTGTCAAAGACTTACTTTACGACTACGAACTCCTCGGATAACAGTTCTACATCAGCAAGGGGAAGGCTGATTTAGAGCAAGTGACCGGGGAGTTCGCTTTTCTATTTCCAGGTCATTTCCAACTGTTCAATGAACTAAATCAACCCCGACAAATCATCAGGAATCTCTAAACTCTTCATGAAACTCTCAGCGTTCAACAAATCTTCTGCTGTTGGGAGAATTCCACTCCATATGTGATCTCGCGATTGCACATCTTTTAATTCGCGAACTTGTTTCCAAAATACTGTCGCTTCTCTGGCAAGTCGCGGTGACACCTGCAACCCCAGCAGCGATGAAAACAACTGTTGAGTTGGCGCAGATGTTGCACGGCGACGGCGCAACGTTTCCTGAAGTGCTGCAATATTGGGAAGGCGATCACCCGCAGCTAGAGCGACAACTTCTTCGCTCCACCCATCAATTAATGCCAAAACAGTTTCCAATTTAGTCAAAGCATCACGTTGTGCGGGTGATTCTTGTGGCGTAAAGATTCCTTCATTTAGCGCAATTGTGAAACTTTCTGGGTTTGAAGGATCAAATCCGTTACCTGATTCAAGTGCTCGTTGTGCTTGCTCCTGAATCGCATCCATATCAATATTGATTCCCTTGCCGTAATCAGTAATTGCGGTACGGATATAGGAAACAAGCCAGGGATTGTGTGCAAATAATCGTGCGACCGCGGCTTCGCGTAATGCTTGGAAAATTCGGACCTCATCGAGTGGAATATCTAAATCCGTTGCCCATTCCTTAATATTCTGTGGAACTAGCGTTGGATACGCAGAATCAACCAACGGTAAGCCCACATCATGTGCCCCAGTGACTGTTCCTGCTAATCCACCAATTGCTTGCCCTAGCTGGGTTGCAATCAACGATCCAATAAATGAATTAAGCAGTGCTGCAATCATTCCAACGGGAATCTGCATCTGAGCTTGTTCACCGCTCGGGGTTTCAGCTGCTTCTGCTTCTCCAAATGAGGCTTGTTTTAACAATTCGCCAATCGCGGTGGATAGCCCAACTGCCAATGGTTCAACGGATGTTTGCCATCCTGCCAAAGTTGTATCTACCCAATCTGTGCGGGCCAGTGCAATGTTTCCAGAATTGGGAGATCTAGGAAAAAAGGTCGCTTCATCTAGCCAGAGCTCTGCAATAGAAAATGCCTGCTCGATTTCTGCAACATCATTGGCGCCAACAGGAGAAGAACCTTGCGCCGTTGTAAATTTTTTTGCAGTATCTCGGACAATATTTTTAGGCAATGCTTCAGTAGAACCAGTAAAACCGGCACCATTAATCCCAAGTTTTGAAAACTGTTCTTGTATCTGTCGTTGCATCTGTTCCATCATGGCAGCAAAATCAACCGGCTCGTTAGAGTCCTCTGAGTTTCCTGGTGTGAAACCAAATGGTGTCATAGTTGAATCCTCCCAGCCTTGGAACAATTTCGCACGCGCTTTCATTCCCAGAGCGATAGAGTAAGCACATGTCCAACGCATTCTCAGCTCTCATTTGGTGGGTAGTCCCGGCTATCGGCTTAATTGGGGCGCTTGGCTATGTCACATGGGTATCAAAGTTTGAAGGAAAGTATCAGCAAGAAACTCAACGTTCTGTTGGCCAGTTTCAACGTTTTCAAGATTCATTGCGCGATTCGCAAGCCCGCGACGTTATTGCCGACGGTGTTGAGCCAGATTTAGAAAATGGCGACACAGAATCCCTCAGCATCCCCGGAGAAATTAATCTCAATTCCGTGCCTCCTACACAAAAGAATTCACGAATTTCTGTGATTCGCCCGGACGCAAGCTAGTTCGAGATCTGCAGTGCGATTTTCACCTCTTCCGAAAGTTGTTACGGCGACTCTAGGAATATTTTTTGTGTTGGCCGCTATTGCTCCGCTTCCATTTGCAGTTGTCTTGCCAGGTGAAGCTCAAAATATTTTTAAAGGTGTTATTACTATCAAAGATCTTGATACCTATCCCGCAACTGGTCGTATTGATTTGATGTCGATTCGTGTAACAAATCCAGATGCTTGGATCGTTGGGCCAGAAGTGGTGTACTCATGGATTAGTGCAGACCGTGCTGTGTATCCAAAATCTGCAATCTATCCACCGGGAACAAGTGCCAAGCAAGAAGATAAGCAAGCAAAGGCGGACATGGTTGGGTCGCAAAACAAAGCGATCACCGCCGCGATTAATTATTTACAATCCCATCCAGAAGTTATGGGCAACGGATCTAAGGGAGTTGCACAGGCGAATGCATTAGATGGAAACAAAATTAAATTCAAGGTAGCTGAAACTGGCGGACCTAGCGGTGGGCTCGTGTTTTCAATTGGATTAGTTGAGCTTTTGACTGAAATAGATTTAATACAGGGCCGTCATATTGCAGGCACTGGAACTATTAATGATCGTGGCATTGTTGGAGCTATTGGTGGCATCAACGAAAAGATTCATTCTGCCCAAAAAGTTGGCGCGACTTTATTCTTTGCACCAGTAGACAATGCCCAAGAAATTGCCAATGTCCCTAAAGGAATAAAGGTCATCACCGTTGCAACATTGGCACAAGCAGTGTCCTACCTCGAACGCACTCGCAAATAATTTGCAACTGCCACTGACTTCAGAACTATCCTCTACGCCTCCTGAGTGTTTATTCAGCCTCAACTGAGCACATCTTTTACATCCTTTAACCCACAAAAGTTGAATTGGTAGCACTTATCCCCTTGCGATAGTTTTGCCCTATGACCAATAGCCCACAGTTCCAACGCCCATCATTTAACATCCGAGGACGCAAAAGCCCACTAGCCCTCACTATCGGAATCCTCGTAATTCTTGGAGGAATCTTCACAGCGGCAAGTGGTTTCTATGCAGATTGGTTGTGGTTTAAATCTGTTAACTACACAAAAACTTGGTCAACAATTTTGGGAACAAAGGCAATACTTTTTGTCATCACTGGATTGATTACCGCACTCTTAGTTATGTTCAATGTTCTGCTGGCATACAAGCGTCGTCCGCTGTATGTACCAATATCGGTTGAAGCAGATAATTTGGAACGCTACCGCGCGCAAGTTGAACCAATTCGCCGCGGGCTCTTTATTGGTGGCTTTATTGCACTGTTTTATTTTGCGGGAACTTCTGGTTCAACAATGTGGAGATCTTGGTTGCTCTTCAAGAATTCAACTGGGTTTGGTGTAAAAGATCCACAATTTAATATGGACATCTCATTCTTTGCATTCCGTCTACCATTTTGGCAAACACTTATTGGTTGGGCGATTTCTACTCTTGTTCTTTCAATCATCGGCTCCCTAGTCGTTCACTACCTATATGGTGGAATTCGACTTCAGGTTCGAGAAGATCGCACAACTGTTGCTGCTCGTGTCCAGCTTTCAGTCCTGCTAGGGCTCGTAGTTCTACTCAAGGCAGTTGCATATTGGTTCGATCGATACGCCCTTGCGCTAAAAGACAGCAAGCTGATTACCGGTCTTACCTTCACAGATGTAAATGCCGTATTGCCTGCAAAGGCAATCTTGGCCGGTATTGCACTCGTTTGTGCATTGTTGTTCTTTGCAAACATTGTTCGCCGCTCATGGGTTTTACCTGCAGCCGGAACAGCTCTACTAGTTATTTCATCAGTTTTGATTGCAGGTCTATATCCAGCTGCAATTCAGACATTCCAAGTAAAACCAAGTGAGTCTTCCAAGGAAGCCCCATTTATTCAGCGCAATATCGATGCAACCCGTGCTGCATATGGCCTAGAAAACGTAGCCGTTAGCGATTATCAAGCGACACTGACGACATCTGCCGGTCAGCTAACTAAGGATGCAGCGACTATTTCAAATATTCGTTTGATGGATCCCAATGTTATTTCGGCAACTTTCCGTCAGCTTCAGCAAATTAAGCCGTATTACACATTCCCAGAATCACTAGACATTGATCGCTACACAGTTGATGGTGTCAAGCGCGATGCAGTTGTTGCTGTCCGCGAATTAAATATCAATGGCAACCCATCACGAAACTGGATTAACGATCACCTTGTTTACACACACGGCTTTGGTTTCGTAGCAGCTTTCGGAAATACTCGCGATGCTGATGGAAAGCCATCATTTGTTGTTGGTAACTTGCCGCCAACGAAGGGTCTTGGAGATTTTGAACCCCGCGTGTACTTTGGAGAAAATGTTCCTGACTACTCGATCATCGGTGGCGTAAAAACAAACTCACCTGTTGAATTTGATTATCCGGATGACACTTCGGCAAATGGCCAGAAGAACTACACATACTCAGGTTCTGGTGGAGTTCCAATCGGATCATTGCTTAATAAGGTTGTGTTTGCACTGAAGTATCAAGAGCAGCGCATTCTTCTTTCTTCACTTATCAATAAGGATTCAAAGATCCTCTTCGAGCGAAATCCTCGTGATCGCGTTGCAAAGGTTGCGCCGTGGCTGACACTCGATGGAGATTCATATCCAGCACTTGTTGATGGACGAATTGTTTGGATCATTGATGGCTACACAACAAGTGCGGGCTATCCATATTCACGTCAGACAACGCTTTCTAATGCCACATCTGATGCATTGACCGCTAACTCAGCATCAATTACAGCTCAGGGAAATGAAAATATTAATTACATCCGTAACTCAGTTAAAGCAACTGTTGATGCCTACAGTGGCAAAGTTACTTTGTACCAGTGGGATGAGAAGGATCCAGTTCTGAAGACGTGGAGCAAAGCATTTCCTGGAATAGTCCAGCCAAAGGCGACTATTTCTAAGCAACTTCTTGAACACATTCGTTACCCAGAAGATATGTTCCGAGTTCAGCGAGAAGTTCTAAGTTCTTATCACGTTAAGACAGCCTCAGCGTTTTATGGAGGGCAAGACTTCTGGCGTGTACCACGTGATCCATCAACATTTGGAGCTAACGCTTCTGCTCAACCTCCTTATTACTTAACACTACAAATGCCGGGTGAGGCAAAGCCTGAGTTTGCATTGACTACTCCATTTGTTCCACGTGGTGGTCGTGAAAACCTTTCAGCATTTGCAGTTGTTAACTCTGATTCAGGACCTAACTACGGCAAAATTACTGTGCTGCAATTACCACGAAGCACAAACGTAGCGGGACCTTCACAGGTTGCATCTAACTTTGAAGCAAAACCTGAAGTTGCTAATTCCTTGTCTTTGCTTCGCCAAGGCGGATCAGATGTAGTACTTGGTAACTTGTTGACACTTCCAGTAGGTGGAGGCTTGTTATATGTACAACCTGTATATGTTCGAGCAACTGCAAACAGTGCTGCATATCCATTGCTACAAAAGGTTCTCGTTTCCTTTGGTGATCAAATTGGTTATGACGACACATTAAAGGGAGCACTTGATCAAGTGTTCGGAGGAAACTCTGGAACTGCTGCAGGTGGAACTTCTACAAATGGAACTACAGGAGTTACTACAAGTTCATCACTTGCTAATTCTCTTGCAAGTGCAAAGAAGGCTTACGCCGATGGTTTAGCTGCTCTTGCAAAGGGAGACTTTGCCGCATACGACAAGGCACAAAAGAGATTGAAATCAGCACTTGATGCTGCAATCAATACTCAAAACAAGAAGTAGTCGACTTGGATTTGGTCTTTATCTATTGGTGCGCATAGGATTGCAACACCGACGCGGGGTGGAGCAGCTCGGTAGCTCGCTGGGCTCATAACCCAGAGGTCGTAGGTTCAAATCCTGCCCCCGCTACTACATCAAAAAGGCCCTCATCTGAGGGCCTTTTTCGTATCTACATTTCTTACTTGATGCGCAGTGAATTGGTAACAACCAGAACGCTACTAGCAGCCATGGCCGCAGCGGCATACAAGGGCGATAACAAACCAGCTGCTGCAATTGGTAATCCAATAACGTTGTAAACAAGTGCCCAACCCATATTCGCGCGAATTATTGTGAGCGTCTTTTTCGATAGCTTCAGTGCTGCAATAACACTGCCAAGTCCTGTATTCATCAAAGTGATGTCGGCACTGTTTATCGCCGTGTCTGTTCCGGTGCCCATAGCCATAGAAAGATTAGCCGCACTTAACGCTGCAGCATCATTGATTCCATCACCAATCATCAGCACGGTGTGACCTTGACTTTTCATACGCTCAATAATTTCAAGTTTAGTTTCGGGCAGCGCATGTGAAACAACATGTGCTGCATCGATTCCTACAGTGGTTGCTACAGATGCTGCGACCTCGCTGCTATCGCCCGTTACAAGCCATGGGGTAATTCCCATTTCGCGAAGTGCTGACACTGTTTCAGCCGCATCGCTTTTAAGTTGATCACCAACAGCAAATACTGCAACTGCCACACCATCCCAGGCCAGTACTGCAACTGTTAATCCAGCGGCTTGTCCACGATCAACCGCGGATTTAATATCAGGATGAAACTCAGTTGAGCTATGAGCAACTGCAGCAGGTGAACCAATGAGCACAACAGGTGATTGTGCGCCGATCGAAACACGACCTGCCGCACCGGATCCTGGAGTTACAGAAAAATCTGAAACTGCAAATGTTGAGCGAGGCCCACTCGAAATTCCCTGAGTCGCATTAGCTAGCGCGTACTTTGTAATCGACAGCGCGACAGGATGATTATTGAGAGATTCAATGGCACCGGCAGAGGCAACTATGTTGTCGGTTGTAACAATTTCAGCAAAAGAACGACCAAGAACCGCACCGGCTGCAGTAGAAATCGTTGCATCTTGAACAAGCATCACACCTTCGGTGAGAGTTCCAGTCTTATCAAATACAACGGTGTCCACATTGCGAGCAACCTCAAGAACTCGTGGTTCGCGCAAAACAATTCCACGCGCTGCTCCGCGACCAGATGCAACAAGTAATGCAACTGGTGTTGCTAAACCAAGTGCACAAGGGCAGGCAATTACTAAGACTGTGATTGCAATAGACACTGATTTCGTGAGGGTAGATCCTGTGAAGTACCAGCCAGCGAATGTTCCAATCGCAAGCACAGTAACAATTGGTACGAAGACAGCACTAATGCGATCTGCCAACCGCTGAATCGGAGCTTTCGTGCCTTGTGCGCTGATCACCATCGCCGTTATTCGAGCAAGTTCAGTGTCACTACCAACTCGTGTAGCGCGAACAATTAAACGTCCGTTGTGATTAACAGATGCGCCGATGACTGCCGATCCTGGACGAACATCGACCGGCTTTGTTTCACCAGTAAGCATTGAATTATCAACTGCAGACTCACCCTTCACGACAATTCCATCTGTTGCAATTCGATCCCCTGGGCGCACTTCAAATTCATCACCAATTTGTAACTGCTCGATAGGAACAATGAGTGGGAATCCGCCACGAACTATTGTTACCTCTTTGCTGCCAAGTGCTAACAGTGAAGTAAGTGCGCTACTGGCTTTTGCTTTCGCGCGAGTTTCTAAGTAGCGACCCAGAATTACAAAGAAAATTACACCTGCAGCAACTTCGGTATAGACATCACCAGCACCAGTTGAGTTTGCGTAAATAGACCAACCAAATGCTGCCAATGAACCCATCGAAATTAAGTTATCCATCGTTGGATGCATAATGTTTCTAAAGGCAGCCTTATGAATTGGGAAAGCAACCAACAGCACAACGGGAGCACTAAGAGCGATAACAACCCAAGCAGTTGGTGAATACAAAGGATGTGGCAAGCCAAAGTTGTCTAATGCTTGATGAACCCACATATCAATCTGGTGATGCCAACTCATGACCATTGAAATTGCGACAGCGGGTACTGCAAAAATGAATGCAAAGAACAAAGCTCGCGCAGATTTCTTGCTGTGTAGGGTCACAGATTGTGCATCAACCAACAAAGTTGCTGAATACCCAGCTTTTTCTACAATCTTGATTAAATCCTTAGGATTCATTTCTGCTGGAGCCAAAATATGGGCGGTCTCTGTTGCAAAGTTAATAGTCGCACTGACGCCTTCAACTTTATTAAGTGCTTTTTCCACGGAGTTAACACATGAAGAACAGGTCATTCCTTGTACAGAAAGTGTTACTGGCTCTAGGAGTTGACTCATGATGTCCTTTAAGGATTTAACCCGTTGATTACTGCGTTATGTAAAACTCCATTTGTCGAAACTCCGCTGCCACCAAATGGGCCGTTCTGCCCTGCCGTGTTTGTAAACGTACCGCCAGCTTCACGAACAATGATGTCGAGCGCTGCCATATCCCACACAGCAAGTACTGGCTCGATGGCGACATCGACAGCTCCTTCGGCAACAAGCATGTGCGACCAGAAGTCACCGATACCACGTGTGCGCCAAGCATTAGCAAGCATTTTCTGGAAAGGCTCTAGTCGATCTCCCCAGCCAACAAAATCTGAGTAAGAAATTGACGCATCCGATAACGCTGCAACTTGTGAGACTGAAATTTTCTTGTCATGTGATGATGTATCGAACTCCTCCAATAGATCATCAACACCTCCTGAATTAAATCGTACAAATGCACCATGGCCCTTTGCAGCAGACCAACGTCTGGCAAGTGCAGGTGCACT
>JBAXPH010000015.1:0-21533 GCA_037132355.1 Actinomycetes bacterium | reverse complement strand
AAACTAATAAGTCTGTAACTGGGTTAAAGCCCAGCACCATGTATGTGATCAACGTTCAATCATGTAATGCATATGGTTGTAATTCAGCAGACAAGTGGACCTATATTTCAACAACAGGCCCAACAGGTGTTAGTAAATTGCGTGCACCTCGAGTAATTAGTGGCGGAAGTGCAACCACCACCTGCTGGAACGCAGTGCTAGATGGCGGAAATGCTGCATCAACCGGTGCCACATTTACAAAGACCACTACAGCTTGTGCTGCAACAGTTGTTGATCCTGCTAAGTATCCAAAGATTGTTCCAACTGCAACACAAATGGTGGCTGCGCCACTAGCGACAAAGTTTGCACAGAGCGTTTCATTTGGGGGTTGGTCTAAAACATATTCATTGAAGGAATGGTCTAAGACAGGCGGAAACAACTGGACTGCTTATTTCTTTGCTAGCTCAAAGACACCAACACTTGGCTTTACCATCGAACCAGTAATTACTTCAGCAACTCCTGCTGTCTGTTCGATCGATGGGCGATGGGTGAAGTTTTTAGCACCTGGAGAATGTGTTCTTAATGGCTCAGTTGGTGGGGACTATGTGTGGCTTCCCTCACCAGTTGCAACAAGTAAGTTCACAATAATTCCTTAAAAAAGATTGCACAAAAAGCCCCGGCTAATCACCGGGGCTTTTTTTGTAATTATTTAGCGAACAGAACGAAGGACCGCTGTAACTTTGCCGAGGATCTCGCAGTTGTCTCCATCGATAGGAGCAAAGTCATCGTTGGCAGGAAGTAGCCAGATGTGGCCGTTCTTGCGCGAGAAGGTCTTCACAGTTGCTTCGCCATCAATCATTGCTGCAACGATTTCGCCGTTGTTGCAATCTTTTTGTGAACGAATAACAACGTAATCGCCATCGCAGATAGCTGCGTTAATCATTGATTCACCAACGACCTTCAACATAAACAATTCGCCGCTGCCAACAAGTGATTCTGGAAGTGGGAAGGTCTCTTCAACAGATTGTTCTGCAGTGATTGGACCACCGGCTGCGATGCGGCCGACAAGTGGGATGTAGCGAGTGGCATCAACTGGTGTTGAGTTTTCTGCGGTCTTTTCATCTGGCATCAAAACTTCTAGTGCGCGACCACGAGTTGGGTCACGGCGGATGAAACCCTTCTTTTCTAGGGCTTCTAGTTGGTACTTCACTGAGGCAGGGGAGGTCAGCCCAGCGACAACGCCGATTTCGCGCATTGAAGGCGGATACCCGTTGTTTTCAAGGGCATCCTTGATAGCTCCAAGGATCTTGAGCTGACGGGTGGTGAGGCCGTGTGGGCCTTCTGGGCTGTCTGGGAGTTCGGTAACTACAGCATCATTCTTTTTTGGCATACCCATAGGGTGACACAAGTTCACCAAAAATTCAAACACCTGTTCGAATTTTTCTTGCTATTTGTCAGTGGGAGGGTGTTTAATTGTCTTATTCGAACAGTTGTTCGAATACCTTCCCCAAGGTAATACAGCAGGAGAAACGATTATGAGCACACTAACTTTCAACTCAGTAAGTGGAAAAAGCATTGTAAATCAAGGCTTTTTAAGCAATCAGCAGACCAATCCGTCCGGTCACCAATCTTTAGCTAGATTGACTCGCCGTGGTCGACTTGCTCGCACCTTCGTTGTTCTCTCGCTGACCGTTGTGATGGCAGCTGGCTTTGCGGCACGGTCCGGGGCCGGACAAGATGTGGCAAGCACAGCGCCTTCATACTCAGTTGTGGTTGTGGCTCCAGGAGAAACCCTGTGGTCTGTGGCTGCGGAGTATGCCACCGGGGATGTTCAGGGCATGGTCAACGAGATCCGCGAGGCAAATAACCTCAAAGGGGTCGATCTACAAGCGGGACAGAAGCTGCGCGTTCCGCTGAAGTAATCCGACACGCCGTTCAGTAAGTTTTAACCTACTCGACAGGAAAATCCTCAACCAATGCTTTATAGTTAACACAAGATGTAGGGGTCAAAGGAAGAATAACTTCCATTAGTAGTGGTTTTAGGGTAATATTCCGATTCCGCTAAAAAAAGCCCATTACACCCGAAGTTACAAATATCGAGCATTGATTGGAGGACACGCCGAGATGAATTGCCCATTCTGCAGATTTGATGATTCCCGCGTTGTGGACTCCCGTCCAGTTGATGATGGCACAGCAATCCGGCGTCGTCGCGAGTGCCCCCAGTGCGGCCAGCGATTCTCAACTCAAGAGCTCTCACTACTTAACATTATTAAGCGAAGCGGGGCCACAGAGCCATTTAGCCGCGAAAAGGTATTGGTTGGCGTTCGCAAAGCCTGCCAAGGACGTCCCGTCAATGAGGACGATTTAGTTTTGTTAGCCCAGCGCGTTGAAGAGACCCTTCGAGGCACAGGACAAGCAGAAATAGAAGCACAAGAAGTCGGAATGGCAATTCTTGCGCCACTCCGAGAGCTAGATGAGGTTGCCTACTTACGTTATGCATCTGTGTACCGTAACTTTGCCTCCCTTGAAGACTTCGAAGGTGAGATCGCACTTCTCCGTGCTCTGCCTTCTAGCAATTCCCCAATTGCTCCAAGCACAAGTACCACCGAAAAAAGCACTAACGCATCTCAAAAAATTAACTCATAAATAGAAGACGGGGAACCACACATGTCAGAGACGGTCATCAACCGACCAGCGAAAATCAAGGCTCACAACACCCTTAAGGGTAAGGGCTTGACGATCGAACGCATCTACACCAACGAAGGCGTACACCCATACGATGAAGTGAAGTGGGAACGTCGCGATGTAGTGCAGCAAAACTGGAGAACAGGTGAGACTGTTTTTGAACAACGCGGCGTTGAGTATCCAGATACTTGGTCAGTAAACGCTTCAACAATCGTTACAACAAAGTACTTCCGTGGCGCACTAGGTGCTGAAAATCGCGAATGGTCTTTGAAGCAGGTAATCGATCGCGTTGTGTTGACATACACAAAGGCCGGTAAAGAGCACGGTTACTTTGCAACTGATAAAGATGCAGAAATTTTTGAACACGAACTAACACACATGCTGATGCACCAGATCTTCTCTTTCAACTCACCAGTGTGGTTCAACGTTGGAACAGCACAACCACAGCAAGTATCTGCATGTTTCATCTTGTCAGTTGATGACACTATGGACAGCATTCTTAACTGGTACCGCGAAGAAGGAATGATCTTCAAGGGTGGATCAGGAGCAGGACTTAACTTGTCTCGCATCCGTTCATCAAAGGAGCTTCTAAAGTCTGGCGGAACAGCATCTGGTCCAGTTTCATTCATGCGTGGTGCGGATGCATCTGCAGGAACAATCAAATCTGGTGGCGCAACCCGTCGTGCTGCAAAGATGGTTGTTCTAGATGTAGATCACCCAGATATCGAAGAATTTATCGAGACAAAGGTCAATGAAGAAGACAAGATTCGCGCACTTCGCGATGCTGGCTTCGACATGGACCTTGGTGGAAAAGACATCATCTCTGTTCAGTACCAGAATGCAAACAACTCAGTTCGCCTTTCAGATAAGTTCATGCAAGCAGTTGAAAAGGGAGAGCAGTTTGGTTTAACAGCTCGCTCAACTGGCGAAGTTATTGAAACTGTTGATGCACGCGCACTCTTCACAAAGATTGCACAAGCTGCATGGGCATGTGCTGATCCTGGTGTTCAGTTTGATGACACGATCAATGATTGGCACACAACTCCAGAGACAGGTCGCATCAATGCGTCAAACCCTTGCTCTGAGTACATGTCACTAGACAATTCTTCTTGTAACTTGGCATCACTTAACTTGATGAAGTTCCTAAAGTCTGACGGATCATTTGATGCAAAGTCATTTGGTAAGGCAGCAGAGCTCATCATCACAGCGATGGATATCTCAATCTGTTTCGCAGATTTCCCAACAGAGGCAATCGGAGATACAACAAAGGCATACCGCCAACTAGGTATTGGTTATGCAAACCTTGGTGCGCTACTTATGGCTTCAGGTCTTGCTTATGACTCTGAAGGTGGCCGCGCACTAGCTGGTGCGATCACATCATTGATGTCAGGTATTACTTACAAGCGTTCAGCAGAACTAGCTGGAATCGTTGGACCATACGCAGGCTTTGCACAAAACGCTAAGCCACACGCACGTGTAATGCGCAAGCACGCATCAGCATCATCTGCTGCAAAGTCAGAGACAACTCTTGACCGCGATGTATGGGCAGAGGCGAACAAGGCGTGGGATGCATGTCTTTCAACAGGAGATAAGAACGGATGGCGCAACGCGCAGATCTCAGTACTTGCTCCAACCGGAACAATTGGTTTGATGATGGATTGCGATACAACAGGTATCGAGCCAGACTTCTCACTAGTTAAGTTCAAGAAGCTTGTCGGTGGCGGATCTATGCAGATCGTTAACCAGACAGTTCCACTAGCGCTAGAAAAGCTTGGCTACGCACAAGAGACAGTTGAAGCAATCGTTGAGTTCATTGCAGCTAACGGTCACGTTATCGATGCTCCAGGGTTAAAGCTTGAGCACTACGAAGTATTTGACTGCGCACTAGGACAGCGTTCAATCGCACCTATGGGCCACGTTCGCATGATGGCTGCATGCCAGCCATTCTTGTCAGGTGCGATCTCAAAGACAGTAAACCTTCCAGAGGATGCAACTGTTGAAGAGGTCGAAGAGGTTCACATCGAAGCATGGCGCATGGGTATCAAGGCGCTCGCGGTTTACCGTGACAACTGCAAGGTTGGTCAGCCACTGTCAGATGGCAAGGCAAAGAAGAAAGAAGCAGTTGTAGAAGAAGACTTATCAACTCCAGTTCGTAAGCGTCTTCCAAAGTCACGTCCTGCAACAACAACATCATTTGCTGTTGGTGGCGCCGAGGGTTACATGACCGCTGGAGCGTATGCAGATGGGGCACTTGGCGAAGTGTTCTTAAAGCTAGGCAAGCAAGGTTCAACTTTGGCCGGCGTAATGGATGCGTTCTCAATTGCAGTATCTATCGGACTTCAATACGGAGTTCCACTAGAAACATTTGTTGAGAAGTTCACAAACTTGCGTTTCGAGCCAGCAGGCATGACAGATGATGCAGACATTCGCATGGCACAGTCCATGATGGATTACATCTTCCGTCGTCTAGCACTTGATTACCTACCATTTGAACAACGTTCAGCAATGGGTCTCTACACTGCAGCAGAACGCGCAGCAGCGCTAGACAATGGTGGCGAGTACGTAGCGATTGCAAAGGAAACCGATACCCCAAAAGTAAGTGCGGTTGCGGCGGCTCCTGCGGTTGCAAGTAAGCCGGTTGCGGTAAAGATTGAGGCTGCACCACTCGCAGCAACAATCGGATCTTCATCTGATCTACTTGAATCAATGGGAATCAAATCCGATGCTCCACTCTGCATGACATGTGGCGTGAAGATGCGTATGTCAGGTGCATGTTTCGTATGCGAAGGTTGCGGAAACACATCTGGTTGCAGCTAAACCATAAGTATTGAAAAACCCCGCTCATCTGTTTTCCGGCAGATAAGCGGGGTTTTTCATGTTCCCAGCACCTATCAATCAAGAGTAGAATTACGACGTTGTTTCCGGGGTCGATGTAATTTCGAACCGGCGGTTATAGTCCGCGACCCGATGCCTGCCAGGTATCGGTTGACTCAGTGAAATTCTGAGACCGACGGTTAAAGTCCGGATGAGAGGAAACCAACAAAGGGTGGGCTTGCGCCTACCTTCTTTGTGCATGTCTCTCATGCACCCACCCCGGTTACTCGTTTCTAGAGTTTGGGGCAGGGGAAATAAATATGGAACACACAGTTGCAATGCAACGTGCCATTGCCCTTGCCGAAAAAGGTTTAGGTAAAACAGCGCCAAATCCAATTGTTGGCGCAGTAATTATTGATGCAGCTGGCACTGTTGTGGGCGAAGGTTTTCATGATCGCGTTAATTCTCCCGATCACGCCGAAGTAGTTGCTATTAAAGCTGCGGGAAACAAAGCAGCGGGTGCAACGATTGTTGTAACCCTAGAACCATGCAATCACACAGGTTCTACCGGCCCATGCGTGCAAGCAATTATTGCTGCAGGAATTACAACAGTTGTCTTTGCTGTTTCTGACCCCAATGAAAGTGCCGCTGGGGGAGCAGCTGCACTTCGCGCAGCTGGCGTCACTGTTATTGAAGGTTTTCTAAAAGATGAGGCCGCATTTTCAAACCGCGCATGGCTAATGAAAATTACAAAGAATCGCCCATTTTTTACCTGGAAAGTTGCAACCACACTTGACGCAAAGGTTGCAGCAACTGATGGAACTTCTAAGTGGATTACCAATGAAACTTCCCGCGCCGATGTTCAGGTGCTACGACGTCAGGCAGATGCGATTTTGGTAGGCACCAATACTGTTATTGCAGATGATCCGCATTTGATTCCGCGTGGAGATTTTCAAGGCTATGGGGCAAACCCAATCCGCGTAATTTGTGGTGAGCAAACCCTGCCCACAGCTGCAAAGGTCTTTGATAACGCGGCAGACACAGTTGTTGTGGCATCAAAAGATCTAGATGTATTGGTTGAAAAGTTGAATGAACTTGGCGTTAATCATGTCTTTGTAGAGGCGGGGCCAACTTTGGGCAGTGCGATGTTGGACCACTGTTTGCTGGATGAATTGATCATGTATCAAGCACCCTCATTATTGGGCTCTGGAAAGCAGTTCTTTATCTTTGATTACCCATCAACGATCAGCAATCAGATGCGGCTAGACCACATCAGCACGCAGGTGCTAGCTGGCGATGTTAAATCTGTCTATCGGATTAGGAATGGTGAGTGATGTTTACTGGACTAATCGCAGAACTTGGATCAATCACCGCAATAAAAAAGAGCGAAACATCTGCCATCTTTACTATTAACGCACCAGGGCTTATTTCAGAGATCACATTAGGTGATTCAGTTGCCGTAAATGGTGTGTGTTTAACCGCCACATCAATAGAAGGCACAGCCTTTACCGCAGATGTCATGGTGCAAACGCTTAACCTGACATCTCTGTCGCAAATCTTTGTGGGCAGTCCGGTCAACCTCGAACTTGCAGCCCAGCTAAATGCCCGTATGGGTGGACATATGGTTCAGGGCCATGTTGATGGAGTTGCCACCGTTGTTTCATTAACACCGGGGGATAAATGGGCACAGTTTGATATCACCGTGCCGGCCGAGTTGAGCAAATACATCGTTAATCAAGGCTCAATTTGTCTAGATGGTGTTTCTTTAACTGTTGGGCAAATCAATGATGCGAACAATGTTGTAACTGTGTGGCTTATTCCTGAAACGCTAGAGCGCACCAATCTTTCAACATTGTTGCCAGGGGACTTAATCAACGTCGAAGTCGATGTACTTGCTAAGTATGTTGAACGACTATTAGCAAAGGGTGACAAATGAACGCATTTGAAGCAGCACTTGCCGCCTATAAAAATGGCGATCTGATTATTGTTACAGATGATGCTGATCGTGAAAATGAAGGCGATCTCATGATTCTGGCAGAAAAAGCCACACCCGAAAAAGTTGCCTTTATGGTGCGCCACACAACCGGAATTTTGTGTGTTGCTATGACGCAAGAGCGTGCGCGCACATTGCATCTGCCATTGATGGTGGAAGAAAATCAGGATTCAAAAAAGACCGCCTTTACGGTCAGTGTTGATTACAAGTCAGGGATTACAACTGGAGTTAGTGCGCAAGAGCGATCAAATACGGTGCGAGCACTTGCAGATCTGTCTGCTGTTGCATCAGATTTCATTCGACCTGGCCATGTCTTTCCTTTGATTGCAGATAACGGGGGATTAGCAGCTCGCGGTGGTCACACAGAAGCTGGTGTGGCACTGTCACAAATCGTTGGCGCACAACCGTTGTGTTTACTATCTGAAATTGTTAATGATGATGGCTCAATGGCACGTGGACAATCACTAGCCGCATTTGCGGCAGAGCACTCAATTCCAGTTATTTCTGTTGCGGAATTAAAGCAATACGTAGTGGCAATTCCTGTTACACCTGCAAAGGTTGCAACCTCATTTAAATTTGAATGGGCACAACTTCCACTTCGCACAGGCATGTGGAAAATCGCAACATTTCCTGGGTTACGTCAGCGCGAACATGCCGTAATTGCATTTGGCGAGCCAGGGCAAAAGCCTATGGTTCGAATTCATAGTGAGTGCTTCACCGGCGATGTTGTTCATTCACAGCGCTGTGATTGTGGCGAACAGTTAGAGCAATCAATTAGTCTGATTCAGGCACATGGCCATGGCTTCATTATTTATTTACGTGATCACGAAGGCCGCGGTATTGGGCTTACAGAAAAGATCAAGGCGTATCAATTACAGGATCAGGGTATGGACACCATCGATGCCAACCTGCATCTGGGTCACGAAATCGATGCACGTGATTGGAATGATGCAGTTGCAATTGTTCGAGCACTTGGCTTGCAAGATCTGGTGATTTTAACTAACAACCCCAACAAGGTTGCAGCATTAAAGAATGCCGGCCTTGAAGTAGCGCAACAACCACTTGTAATTGTCAGCAATAAATTTAATGAAAAGTATCTAGCTACCAAGGAAGAAAAACTTGGTCACACACGAGGAGGCAAGTAAATGGCAGGACATGCACCACGTATTGGTATCACGCCCTTGCCGCAGGCAAAGGTTGCGATCATTTCTTCATCCTGGCACCTAGATATTTGTAATGACTTAATTGCTGGTGCCAAGCGCGCACTTGCCGAGGCCCAAGTTGGAACCGTCGAGGTTCAATTTGTTCCGGGATCTTTTGAGATTCCACTTGCTGCCCAATACGCATTTGATAAGGGCTTTGATGCAGTAGTTGCAGTTGGCTTGGTTTTAAAAGGTGAAACTCCACATTTTGATTATGTCTGCCAAGGCGTTACTCAGGGGGTAATCGATGTGTCTCTAAAGTATGGCAAGCCAATTGGTTACGGCGTCTTGATGTGTAATGACTTAGATCAAGCTATTGCTAGATCAGGTGTTGTCGGAAGCAAAGAGGACAAGGGCTATGACAGCGCTATCGCAGCGATCGAATTACTTCACTTACGCAACAAGAATTGATCGTTTAGACAACCCCATAAAGTAACCATCAATTAATGTGTCCACGGGCGCATCTACTTTTTGGGCAGCACCTAAAGTAATAAACAGCGGAATAAAATGTTCAACAGTTGGATGGGCATAGGGCATACCGGGTGCTAACTTTTTAAAGTTAGACAAATTTTCGACATCACCGTGTGCAAGTGCTTCTGCAGCCCATGCATCAAACTCGCTAGACCAAGTGGGAGCAACAGCATCCGTGCTCCAATCCTGCAGATATCTCAAGCCATGGGTCATAAATCCTGACCCGATGACAAGCACACCTAAATCGCGCAACGGCTGTAAACGTTTTCCTAGTTCTAGCAATCGAGCAGGATCACTTGTTGGCATAGACATTTGCAATACCGGAATATCAGCATCTGGATACATAACTTTGAGTGGAACCCATGCACCGTGATCTAATCCGCGATTACTCTGAACTACTGGTTCGTTATCTGGCATTAATGATGCAACAAGTTGTGCGAGCTCTGTCGCATCAGGAGTTTCGTAGGTCATTTCGTAAAACTTTTGAGCAAAGCCGCCGAAGTCATAGACCAGGGGAGTCTTAGCGATCGGGCTACTTAAGGTAACTGGGGCCGATTCCCAATGGGCTGAAACAATCAGGATCGCCTTTGGCTTTTCGATCGCAGAAGAGACCTGCCGTAACTGTGATGTCCATAACGGATCATCGAGCAACATAGGTGCTCCGTGGCCTATGTATAACGCTGGTAATTGACCCATGAATGCAGGGTATATCAAAGTAGTTGAATATTCAACTACTTCTGGTGATTTAGTAGTACGCGCGGGTAGTTAGACTTAACCCGTGAGCGTAACTAGCGCAGGAGCAGCCTTTAAGCAGGCGTTACTTGAAGAAACCCCACTTCAAATTATTGGGACCATCAACGCTAATCACGCCTTGCTTGCTAAGCGCGCAGGTTTTCGCGCCATCTATTTGTCAGGTGGCGGAGTTGCCGCAGGATCCATGGGAATTCCTGATTTAGGAATTACAACATTAGAAGATGTATTAACCGATGTTCGACGCATTACCAATGTGTGCGATACACCTTTATTGGTAGATGCTGACACAGGTTTTGGCGCATCTGCTTTTAACATTGGCCGCACAGTAAAGGATCTGATTAAAGCTGGGGCTGCAGCAATGCATATCGAAGATCAGGTTGGCGCAAAGCGCTGTGGTCATCGCCCTAACAAAGAAATTGTTTCCAGGGGTGAAATGGTCGATCGCATCAAAGCAGCAGTTGATGCCCGGACAGATGACAACTTCCAGATTATGGCTCGCACAGATGCGATTGCCAATGAAGGTATTGATTCAGCGCTAGATCGCATTCACGCATACATTGCAGCTGGCGCCGATTTGGTTTTCCCAGAAGCGATAGAAAGTTTGGCAGATTATTCCAAGATTTCATCTACTGTTTCCACACCGATACTGGCAAATATCACTGAATTTGGAAAGACTCCATTGTTTACTCGTGACGAACTAGCTGCCAATGGTGTGGGAATGATCCTGTATCCGTTGTCAGCCTTTAGAGCGATGAACAAGGCTGCAGAGAATGTCTATACCGCTATTCGCCGCGATGGCACGCAGGCCGGTGTTATCGACACGATGCAGACTCGCGAAGAGTTGTACCAAGCAATTAATTATTATGAGTACGAGAAAGCACTTGACCAAACACTAGGCAAAGACAATGGGTAAAAAATCATGGAAGAAATCAAAGTAAAGAAGTCAGTTGCACTCTCGGGTGTACCAGCAGGAAGCACAGCGCTTAGCGCTGTTGGTGGAGCTGATCTTCACTACCGCGGGTACTCAATCAAGGACTTGGCTGCTAACTGCCAGTTTGAAGAGGTCGCATACCTTCTCGTTCATGGTGCTTTGCCAACACAGGCACAACTAGATGGTTACAAGACAAAGCTCAAAGGTCTACGTGGGCTTTCACCTCAGATCAAGACAGTTCTAGAACAACTTCCAAAGACTGCTCATGCAATGGATGTTTTGCGTACTGGTTTTTCTGCACTTGGTGCAATCACGCCAGAGTCAACGCATCACACAGAAGCAGAAGCGCGCGATATTGCAGATTCAATGCTGGCAAAGACTGGATCATTACTAGGTTACTGGCACCACTTTGCCAATAGCGGCACAAGAATTGAAGTAGAAACCGATGATGATTCAATCGGTGCTCACTTCCTTCACCTGCTACATGGCGAAAAGCCAAGTGCGTTATGGGAAAAGGCAATGCACGCTTCTCTAGTTCTATATGCAGAGCACGAATTTAACGCTTCAACATTTACTGGTCGCGTGATTGCGGGAACTGGCGCAGATATTTATTCTTGTGTTACAGGTTCAATCGGAGCACTCAGTGGTCCAAAGCATGGTGGTGCCAATGAGGTTGCACTAGAAATTCAGCTTCGTTATGCAACACCTGATCAGGCTGAAGCAGATATTCGCAAGCGCGTAGAAGCCAAGGAAGTTGTTATTGGTTTTGGACACCCTGTGTACACAGTTTCAGATCCACGCAATGAGATCGTCAAGGTCATTACAAAGGAGCTTGCTATCCAGGCTGGTAAAGAGAATTTGTATGATGTCGCCGAGCGCATCGAATCTGTGATGATGGAAGTTAAGAAGATGTTCCCTAACGTGGATTGGTTCTCAGCGGTTGCATATGATGCAATGAAGATTCCAGTTAACTATTTCACACCATTGTTCGTGATGGCACGTATTTCAGGATGGACAGCTCACGTCATCGAGCAGCGCAATGACGGCAAAATCATCCGCCCAACTGCTACATATGTCGGCCCCGAAGATTTGGCATTTGTTCCTATCGAAAAGCGTTAATACATGTCTAGCCATGTAGGTTCGAATAATCAGCCATACGATCAGGTCATTATCGACATTGTCGATTATGTACTTAACTACACGATCGAATCTAAGGTTGCTTATGAGACTGCATGGAATTGCTTTCTGGACACCCTTGGATGTGGCCTAGAAGCCCTTGAATACGAAGCCTGCACCAAGCTTTTAGGGCCTGTTGTCCCGGGTGTAACTGTTGCAAACGGCGTCAAAGTTCCTGGCACCAAACATGTTTTAGATCCTGTGCAAGGTGCGTTCAATATAGGCGCAATGATTCGTTGGTTAGATTTTAATGACACGTGGTTGGCTGCAGAATGGGGACACCCTTCAGATAACTTAGGTGGAATTCTGGCAACTGCAGATTGGTTATCTCGCACAACTGCTAAGAAGTTTACAGTTAAAGATGTGTTAACAGCCATGATCAAAGCCCATGAAATTCAGGGATGTATTGCACTTGAAAACTCATTTAACAAGGTAGGACTTGATCACGTTGTATTAGTAAAGGTTGCTTCAACTGCAGTTGTTGCACAGATGATGGGTCTAACCCGCGATCAAGTATTAGCTGCTGTGTCACTTGCTTGGGTTGATGGTCAGTCACTTCGCACCTATCGTCACTTTCCAAATGCAGGATCGCGTAAGTCATGGGCGGTAGGGGATGCAACATCTCGCGCTGTGCGCCTTGCCTTGATCGCTCAGACCGGTGAAATGGGATATCCATCGGCGCTGACTGCAAAGACGTGGGGCTTTTACGATGTATCTTTCAAAGGCCAGCAATTTAAATTCCAGCGCCAATACGGTTCGTATGTAATGGAAAATATTTTGTTCAAGATTTCTTTCCCCGCAGAATTCCATTCGCAAACTGCAGTCGAGGCAGCGATGACGATTTATCAGCAAATGCAGGCCGCAGGTAAGACATCTGATGACATTAAAAAAGTCACGATTCGCACACACGAAGCATGTATTCGGATTATTGATAAAAAGGGCCCGTTAAATAACCCAGCAGATCGCGATCACTGTATTCAGTACATGACAGCGGTGCCGTTCATCTTTGGACGCCTCACAGCTCGTGATTACGAAGCTGACATTGCTTCAGACCCACGTATTGATGCGTTGCGCGAGAAGATCGTGTGCGTTGAGGACACTAGTTATACAGCTGATTATCACGACCCAGAAAAGCGCTCTATTGCTAACGCAATAACAGTTGAATTCAATGATGGTAGCCAATTTGATGAGGTAGCTGTTGAGTATCCAATCGGCCATGCCCGTCGCCGGGTTGAAGGAATTCCGCTATTGATCGAAAAGTACAAGACCAACTTGGCTCGTATTTATGATGCGGATAAGCAAAAGAAAATCACTGATCTGTGTCTTGATTATGACAAGTTGGCAGCCACACCTGTAAATGAGTTTATGGATTTGATGGCTCTTTAATGAGCGATATGTCAGCAAAGGTGCGTCGCGCATTAGATGTTGCGGTTGAAGCAATTGGTGGCTCGGCTCGCGAAGGCCAGATTGAAATGGCCGAAGCGGTCGCAAATGCCTTAACAAATCGACATCACTTAATGGTTCAAGCCGGCACCGGTACTGGAAAATCACTTGCATATTTGATTCCTGGAATTGTTCATGGTCGAAAAATCCTGGTTGCAACAGCAACCCTTGCCTTGCAGCGCCAGTTAGTTGATCGCGATTTGCCGGCAGTTGTTCCTGCACTTGAAAAGGAACTTGGCCGTGAGATTTCCTATGCCATCTATAAAGGCGTTGGAAACTACGTGTGTTTGCAAAAAATGAATAGCGATGAGGTAGACCCTGACGGTGAGTTAGTCATGGAGGTTTCATCCCTTGAAAAAGATGCCAAGCGTTTAATTGCTTGGGCAAAGACACCGGGCGTTAGTGGAGACCGCGATGACGCACCCGAAGTAGATCGCAGAGTGTGGGCAGCAAATAGTGTTTCAGGACGCGAATGTGTTGGCGCAGATGTGTGTGCCTTTGGTTCGCAGTGTTTTGCCGCAAATGCTAAAGCCAAAGCGCAGACTGCAGACATTGTTATTACCAACCACACATTGTTAGCAATTGAAATCGTGGATTCACACCCGATCTTGCCCGAACGCGATTGTGTGATTTTGGATGAAGCCCATGAATTCATGGATCGAGCAACACAGGCTGTGACAGATGAGTTAACAAGCAACCGAGTTTTGCGCGCTGCTGCGATGGCCCGCAAGTTCATGCCAGGCAAGCTTTCAGATGCGTTTCACAAGGCAGCAAATGATTTCCACGAATCTATGGTCGATTACGGCGAATCAGCAAAGGCGGAGTTTGGTACGCAGGGTCGCCTAGAAGAAATTCCACAATCACTTGAATTTTCTATTCGCAAAGTCATGGAATCGTCTAAGGCGATCATTCAATTTATGTCTGCAGATGATGAAATCATCGATACCGATGCGTTGGCAGAGCGGGCACGAGTAAAAGGCGCGGTCAATGAAATCGCAACAACTGCCACAACACTGCTAAAAATGGGTGATGGCTTGGTGCTTTGGTATGAACCTACTTTCTCTACTTTGTATTTAGCACCGTTATCGGTCTCCGAAGTATTGCGTGAGAATTTGCTAACTAGAACCCCTGTGATTGCAACTTCTGCAACCTTGACTGTGGGCAATGGTTTTGATTCGATGGCAAAGAGTATTGGCTTTTTAGTAAATGAAGAGATGAGCGCAGAAGTTAAAGAGGGCGAAGTAGATCCTGCCAATGTGCAAATGCTAGATGTGGGAAGTCCTTTTGATTTTGCTAATCAAGGCGTTTTATATATGCCTAAGCATTTGCCAGAACCTGGCCGGGATGGTCCCAGCCAAGAGGTGTTAACTGAACTTGGTGAACTCATTGACGCCGCAGGTGGTCGCACACTTGCACTGTTTTCTTCATGGCGGGGTGTTGAGGCAGCAGACTTACATCTGCGCAAAGTATTGGCAGAGCTACCGATAAAGATCATTACGCAAAAGCGAGGCGACGCTGTTGGGCCACTAGTTTCACGGTTTGCTAAAGATGAGACATCTATTTTGATTGGAACGATGTCACTGTGGCAAGGTGTTGATGTGCCCGGGAATAGTTGTATTTTAGTTGCAATCGATCGCATTCCATTCCCGCGTCCTGATGAACCAGTGATGAGTGCGCGCGCAGCACAAGCTGATGCAAAAGGTGGCAGCGGATTTATGCAGGTTTCCTTGCCTAGAGCAGCGCTGTTATTAGCCCAGGGCACTGGCCGTCTTATTCGCTCGGTTGATGATCGGGGAGTAGTTGCAATTTTGGATTCACGAATAGTGACTAAGCGATATGGCAGTGTGTTGCTCAACTCAATGCCACCGCTCTGGCGCACCTCTGACCCGGCAGTTGTTAGGGATTCGCTAAAGCGTCTTAAGGAGAATTTGTAGCTCTGGCCAGGATTTAGCAAAGCTGGGATGTAAAGGAAGTTCTGCAACTTTTTCAATTTCTACCCAGCGGACTTCGTGGGATTCATCATTTACCTCGTGGGCAACTAATCCTTCGTGAGCACGGGCGATAACGGTGTCGTATTTCCAACTTCCGTGATCATCAGTAAATGTGTGAAGCGGAGTGAGTAGCTCTGTGTCTATTCCAGTTTCTTCTATAGCTTCCCGAAATGCACCTTCAATAGTGCTTTCATGAGAATCACGAGCACCACCTGGAATACCCCAGGTGTCACCGTTGTGCACCCAAGGGGCTCGGTGTTGTAACAAGATTTCATTGCCACGCAGAATCAAAATTCCAGCAGCACCGTTAAGTCCCCAATGCTTATTGCCGCAGGCGCATTCGACCCAACCGTCACCATCGCGCGCTGTCATGTTCCTAGCCTGTCACAACTATCCACAGTTAGCCCAGTGACCTCCAATACGGTCGTGGCTGCAATTTATGGTGCCGCACATGGTCAAAATAATTCTAACTGTGGCACTTTTCAGTGTTGGCATGCAGGCTGCTGTTGCTGATCAATGTCAGGAAACGGCATGCATAAACGTTTATGCCGCTAACAATCAAATCATCATCGAAGCACACAAGGGCACTACAACGGTCAAAAAGACCATCGCCCAAGCGCCAAAAAAAGTTGCGGCAAAGGTTACGCCGAAACCAAAAGCTGCGCCTTTGTTTTTTGCACCCACAACCGCAGCCAAGCCAGTCATCAAAAAACCAACGGTAAAGCGCACCTATAAGCCACGGGTTAAAAAAGCTGTCACAAAAGTTAACTTGAGCGATCGACTAACCAAGTTAGTGCCAACTGCTGGAGTTGCCTATCAACCTGAATTCGAACCCTTGGTAAATGTTCCGGTGTATTTCTGGTGCGATCTACCAACTCTTTTTCAAAGTCGCGTGGACATCATCGGCGAAGTTGTAGATGTTGCACTTCGCCCCTCATTTATCTGGAGCTTCGGTGATGGCAGCGTTTATGCCACAACTGAAAGTGGCGGGCCATACCCAGCCGGCACGATTCATCACACTTACAAACAGCCAGGCACGTACGAAATTTCCTTGCTAACAACGTGGAACGGATCTTTTACCCATAACGCTGTTGCCCGCGCAGTTACCGGGACTGTGAAGAAAGTTTCCATCGCATTAATTACCGTCGTTAAAGCACCTACTACATTCAAAGGATAAGAAACCATGACTACTGAACATACTTATGTAAGCATTACCGCACTGTCACTTGCAACAGATCACGAATTTATTGAAAGCGTGAACACCTTTGCACTTTCTCCAGATGCACAAGATCTCAATCTTTCACAACGAGACGGTGCAACAGCTGTTATTGATTTAGCTATGCAGTTTGCAGATCGTGGCTATAACTGCGATGTCGAGCTTATGTCGCAGGTAGTCGGCCGACTTTCAGATATTCAGGTTCGCGATTTTGCAATGGGCACCCATAACGCAGAAACCTTTGATATTTATTGGAATATGTGGCTCTATCTCTTGCGCAATGCGCCAGATGGATTCGTTGCACCAGTTGCCTGTTTGTTTGCGACATTGGCGTATGAACGCGGAGATAGCGAACTTGCATACAGAGCGTTAGATCGCGCAACAGTTGATGATCCCAAGTACGCCTTGACCATTTTGTTGCGCAGAGTCTTTGGATCAGGCTGGCCCGCTGCTGCATTTGCTGCAATGCGCCTAGAGCTGCACCCCAAGGTGACGGCTGGGATTTTTGAGGCGTAGTCGCTAGAATTGCATCGTTCACGAGTCCTACGTATTAGCCCCGGCTTAGTAGGCGGCAACCCTCCACCGCGGCGGGGTGCTCCGGGTGACGAACAGGTCGCTACGGCGGCAAGTGCGGGCGAAGGACTATCTTTTAATGGACGAGAAAGCAGCGATGGTTACAGGTGCATGGCTCGAAACTCATGACCCTGGTGAGCGACAATTCATAATGATTGGGTTTTTACTTTTAGAAAACGGCGAAACGTTGCCGGACGTCACCATTGCATATCAAACCTGGGGCACATTAAACGCTGCCAAAGATAATGCGATTTTAGTTAATCATGCGATGACTGGCTGGTCTGATGTTCCTGGTTGGTGGCCATCAATGGTTGGCCCAGGATTACCTTTTGATACAGACAAGTATTTTGTTGTCTGTCCCAATGTAATTGGCGGCTGTCAAGGATCGACGGGTCCATCATCTATCGCACCAGATGGCAAGCGATGGGGTTCTCGTTTTCCAGCAGTGACAATCAGAGACATGGTTGCAGCAGAAGTTGCCTTTACAGATGCGATCGGAATTAAAAAATATTTATTAGCCGTTGGTCCATCACTGGGTGGAATGCGTGCGTTGGAGTGGGCGGTTCAGCTGCCAGAACGTGTTGGTGCAATTTGTACGATTGGATCATCCGCCGTTGCAACAGGAGATCAAATCGGCACCGCTTCAATTCAAATTAGAGCAATTAAATCCGACCCCAATTTCAACAGGGGAGATTATTACGAGCAAGAAGTTGGCCCCGATGAAGGAATGGGAATTGCTCGCCGTATCGCTCACCTGACCTATCGCACCGAAGCTGAAATGGATATCCGTTTTGGTCGACAATTGCAGGGCGATGACACCGGGCGCTATGCCGTTGAGTCGTATCTGGATCACCAGGCAGACAAGTTAGCTAAACGTTTTGATGCCAACACCTATATAGCCCTGACTGAGGCCATGAATAGCCATGACATTGGCAGAGATCGTGGGGGAGTTGCGGCAGCCTTGGCCACAATTCGAATTCCAGTGGTTGCAGTATCGATTGATACAGATCGGTTATTTCCACCGCGCCTGCAGGCTGAGATTGCCGAATTAGCCCCTGCAGCAGCCCCGCTGGTGACGATTAGCAGTCCATTTGGCCATGATGGCTTCCTGGTAGAGGTTGAAAGCGTTGGAAATGTGATCCGAGAGGCTTTAAATCTGGCCAAATAAGGGTTTTCGATGTGCATTTTGGCCTGTGGACAAATTATAATATACCTATCACTTCAGCGAACTCGCTGAAAAAATCAAAGGACAATTGTGGCTGTATTTAGTGCGCTCAAAAACAAGGTGAAGGCAAAAACTTCAGCCAAAAAAGCAGCTCCTGCTAAAAAAGTAGCGGCGAAGAAAGCTGCACCTGCTAAGAAAGCGGTTGCGAAAAAGGCGGTTGCTAAGAAAGCTGCACCTGCGAAAAAAGCAGCGGTCAAAAAAGCAGCACCTGTTAAGAAAATTGAACTTAAAAAAGATCTGACTGCAAAAGATGTGCAGCAGATTGTTGATGCAAAGAACGCGGTGCTGCGCCAAAACGAAGTGCTTGCAGAACTTGATGCACGAGGTGTTACATCAATCAACCGTATTCCTAAGAAGACTGACAAAGATTTAGTGGACGAAGCTCGCGCGCTCGCAGCCGAAGTTCCAGTAATGATTGAAAAACTTCGCAAGGGTGGACTTGGTTCTCCTTCACGTATTTTGAAAAAAGCTGAATACGAATTAATTGCACCAAAGCCAGAGCCAGTAAAAGTTGAAGCACCAAAAGTTGATGCAAAAACTGGCAAGGCAATAATCACCAAAATTGATGGCGAAGAAGTAGAGCTAGAAGAAGTCGAATTAGAAGATGTTGAAACCCTGATCAAGGAAGTTGTCGAGATTATCGACAGCGAAGAAGATAAGGGAGCTCAGCCTCGCGTTGTGGATCTTGCCGATGAAGCAACACAGGGCAAGGAAGAAGATGCGTTTACATTAAAGGCATCTGAAGAAGATGATGCACCGGCACAGACTGTTATGACAGCTGGTGCAACAGCAGACCCAGTTAAGGATTATCTAAAGCAGATTGGCCGCGTGGCATTGCTGAACGCAGAGCTTGAAGTAGAGCTCGCAACACGCGTAGAAGTTGGTCTTTTTGCAGAAGAGAAATTGAAGCATGAAAAGAAACTTGAAAAGAAGTACAAGCGCGAACTTGAATGGCTTGTTGAAGATGGAAAGCGCGCAAAGAATCACTTACTAGAGGCAAACCTACGTCTGGTTGTTTCTCTTGCAAAGCGCTATACCGGCCGCGGAATGCTATTCCTGGACTTGATCCAGGAAGGTAACTTGGGTCTTATTCGCGCAGTTGAGAAGTTTGACTACACAAAGGGTTACAAGTTCTCAACATATGCAACATGGTGGATTCGTCAGGCAATTACTCGTGCGATGGCAGACCAGGCTCGCACAATCCGTATTCCTGTTCACATGGTTGAAGTTATTAATAAGTTGGCACGTGTGCAGCGCCAGATGCTGCAAGACCTTGGTCGCGAACCGACCCCAGAAGAGTTAGCTAAAGAACTTGATATGACACCTGAAAAGGTTGTTGAAGTTCAAAAGTACGGACGTGAGCCGATTTCACTTCACACACCACTGGGTGAAGAAGGAGATTCAGAGTTTGGTGATTTGATTGAAGATAGTGAAGCAGTTGTACCGGCTGACGCAGTTTCATTCACATTGCTACAAGAGCAGTTGCACTCAGTTCTGGACACATTGTCAGAACGTGAAGCAGGCGTAGTTGCAATGCGATTTGGTTTAACTGATGGACAGCCAAAGACACTCGATGAGATCGGAAAGGTTTACGGTGTTACTCGTGAACGTATTCGCCAGATTGAATCAAAGACAATGTCAAAGCTTCGTCACCCATCACGTAGCCAGGTACTGCGCGACTACTTAGATTAAGATTCACACACAAAAAAGCCCTTACGCGATAATCGCATAAGGGCTTTTTTGATATAAAACTAGTTTTTAGATTCGATTAACTTTTCAGTTTCATCTTGAATCTTTGCGGCAATTGGCTTTAGCTTTTCAGCATATTCCTTGCCATGATGAGCGCAGAACATTAATTCTCCGCCATTAAGAAGTACTGCACGGACATAGGCTTGTGCGCCGCAACGATCGCAACGATCTAGGGCGTTAAGAGGTACTGATTCAAGCAACAACTGTTCTGACATATCTCTCTCTCCGTTTCCGTGTTCTTTCCTATGGAACAGGAAACCACATTTATTTATTCCCCGCTCGTTATATTTAATCTTTTTTCCATAAATAACACTGATTTAACGCTGAGAGTCGACAATTTCCACTATCTGAGATGTATTCGGCGCGCTTACGCACAAAAATGGGGTGAGGAAGATAATCTTTCGCCCCATGGCCGAGAAAGATGCAGTTGCGACCCCTTCGCAAGATAGTTATACCGCAAAAGATTTAGCGGTTCTCGAAGGCCTAGATGCAGTTCGTAAACGCCCAGGTATGTATATCGGTTCAACCGATTCGCGCGGTCTCATGCATTGCTTGTGGGAAATTATTGATAACTCTGTTGATGAAGCACTTGCTGGTCACTGCAAGAAGATTGAAATCAATCTTGAATCAGATGGTTCCGTTGAAGTCCACGATGATGGTCGCGGTATTCCGGTCGATAAAGAACAAAAAACTGGATTAACTGGTGTTGAAGTAGTTCTCACAAAGTTACATGCTGGTGGAAAATTTGGTGGTGGATCGTATTCCGCATCTGGTGGTCTGCACGGTGTTGGTGCATCTGTTGTGAACGCACTTGCTTCACGTCTTGATGCTGAAGTAGATCGTGATGGCAAGATTTACTGGATGTCATTCCAACGCGGTACTGCAGGTATTTTTGATGGCGATGGACCAAAAGCTCCATTCGAACCAAAATCAGGTTTGCGCGTTATCGGAAAGATTTCATCCAAGGTAACTGGCACGCGCATTAAATGGTGGAGTGATCGCCAGATTTTCCTTAAGGAAGCTGAACTTGATCTAGAAGATATTTATGCTCGCGCTCGTCAAACATCATTTTTGGTACCAGGTTTAACGCTGATTGTTAATGACAATCGCACCAAGGCCAAGACTTCAGAGACCTTCTTCCACAAGAGCGGTATTACTGAATACTGTAATTATTTGCAGCCAGATGAACCAGTTGGCGATGTTATTCGTATTTACGGTACCGGCCACTATCAAGAAACTGTGCCGGTATTAGATGACAAGGGCCATATGGTTTCTACCGAGGTTGAGCGCGATATGGAAGTTGATATTGCGATGAAGTGGGGCAATGGTTTT
>JBAXPH010000014.1:0-26758 GCA_037132355.1 Actinomycetes bacterium | reverse complement strand
GCTAACTTTGCAGCCGCTAACGCCCGATGAATGACCAATGCCACATTTCGACCTGTCTCACTGAGTCGCTGATTACGCGAAGACATTGCTAAGCCATCAAATTCACGAACGGTTGGTACCCCGACAATTTCAACCTTGCTCTTCATTGCTTTAACAATTGTTAGCTGCTGAAAATCTTTTTCACCAAAGATTGCTGCATTTGGCTTTGCAATTGCAAACAGGCGATCCACAACAGTTACTACGCCATCAAAGTGGCCAGGACGCGAAGCACCTTCAAATACATTTCCCAACGCTCCAGCACTTACGGTTTTAAAGCCTTCTGGATACAGATCCTCGTACTCGGGAAACCACACTTCGTTTGCACCAGCAATTGTTGCAATTTCGATGTCGCGTTGTGGTGAACGTGGATACTTTTCTAAATCATCTTTATTTTCAAACTGCAATGGATTAACGAAGATGCTAACAATTACATCTTTATCCAATGTCCGTGCACGTTTAATCAACGCTTGGTGGCCTTTATGCAAGGCGCCCATAGTTGGCACTAATACAGTCATTTCAGTGGCTCCAGTCCTTTCGGGGTACCGGGCGAGATAGTGGATAGTTTACCTCTAAGCAGGCAATTGCTCCAAAAGTTCTTTTATCGCTCCATGCGTAAGAAGAATTGCGTCAGGCTCAATTTCAAACCACGGTTGCAAAACAAAACGACGCTCGTGCGCACGTGGATGCGGTAACTGAAGTTCATCAGCTTTGCTCAATAAACCACCATATTGAATAAGGTCTAGATCAATTGTTCGAGGACCCCAATGTTCAGTTCTTTCCCGGCCCAGGCTCTTTTCGATGCCGTGTAGCAATGACAATAAGTCCATTGCAGGTAAATCGCTTTCAATAATGCATACAGCATTTAAGTAATCAGGTTGCTCTGGTCCACCAACGGGTGCGGTTGTGTAGTAACTAGATACCAATTGCACATCCGATGCTTCTTTAAGTAATGCAATTGCAAGATCAAGATTTTCCTTTGGTTCACCAATATTGGCACCTAGCGCAATTACAGCTTTCATCTGGATCTAGTTACGACGACTGCAATATCTTTTAATTGCGCTGCTACTGGTGCTTGAGGCTTGTGCACAGTGACAGTTACAGAATCTACTTTTACGTGTTGATTCAAGATGCGTTCTGCAATTCGTGCGGCTAACTTTTCAATTAAGTTGACTGGATTGCCTGTAATTTCTTCAACAACCAACTCTGTAATCTCGGCATAATTTACGGTATCGGTAATTGCATCTGATGTTGATGCCGCTCGTAAATCAACTGAAAGTGTCAGATCGACAAAGAAATCTTGCCCATCCTTGCGCTCCTGTTCAAACAATCCGTGAAAACCGAAACCATGAATACCTGTTAGAACAATTTGATCACTCATTGCGCTAACACCGCCTTATGTGGTTTCACACTATGAACTCTAACCGCCCACACACCTGTGGTGGCAAGTCGTTTAGTTAAGTTAATTGTTGCTTGCTCGCGTTCATCCGGAGAATCCCCACCTAGAAAACGTTTACGTGATCCACCAACTAATACGGGATAACCCAAATCAACAAATGAATCGATTGAATCTATGATCTCCCAGTTGTGCTCGGCATCTTTAGCAAAACCTAGGCCTGGATCAATTATTAAATTGCCTACCTCAATACCTGCATCTAAAGCAGCTGTAATACGCTCTTGTAGCTCTGAAATCACATCGATGACTACATCGTTGTAAATAGCCTTTGAATTCATTTCTTTTGACTGTCCGCGCCAGTGCATTGCAATGTATGGCAGCTGCAAAAGTGCAGCAGTTTGCAACATCTCTGGATCAGCTAATCCCCCGCTGACATCATTAATTATCGAAGCGCCAGCTTTAACTGCAGCCTCTGCTGTACTTGCGCGCATGGTATCGATACTGATTCTTGCACCGTGTTTCGTAAGTTCAGTTATAACCGGAATTGTGCGTTCTAATTCTTCTGCTTCACTGACACGTTCTGCACCAGGTCTAGTTGATTCGCCGCCGATATCAATGATGTCAACACCCTCGGCGATCATCTCTAAACCACGCGCAACAGCGGCTTCGAAATCATTATGTCTTCCGCCATCAGCAAAGGAATCAGGGGTTAGATTCAAGATGCCCATGATCAACATGAGTATTACGCCTTAGTGATAAGTGAAATAGCCTCTGCGCGAGTAGCAGGATTTGTTAACGCACCACGTACTGCTGAAGTAGTAGTTCGGGCGTGAGACTTCTTAACTCCACGCATTGACATACACAGGTGCTCGCAATCAATAATTACGATCACGCCTAGTGGATCTAAAATTTTTACCATTGCATCAGCGATTTGAGTCGTTAAACGTTCTTGTACCTGTGGACGTTTTGCATACAAATCAACCAAACGTGCAAGCTTTGAAAGACCGGTGATTTTTCCGCGAGGGATATATCCAATGTGTGCAACACCATGAAACGGAGTTAAGTGATGTTCGCAATGAGAAAATACTTCGATATCGCGGACGATTACTAACTCTTCGTGGCCAATATCGAAAGTTGTTGTTAAAACGTCTTCTGGTGATTGCCACAATCCTTCAAAATTTTCCTTCATCGCCCGTGCCACACGTGCAGGAGTTTCCTTAAGCCCTTCACGTTCAGGGTCTTCGCCAAGGGCTATAAGTAGTTCACGGACAGCCTTTTCAGCACGTTCCTGGTCATAAGGACCAGATGCACGACCGTCAGAGACAGTTACTTTATTTACCGTCACTTGCAGCCTTCTTGCGACGAGTTGGTTTCTTTGCTTCCACCGGTGTCGCAACAATGCGTTCTGGAACATCCACTGGTGGTTGTTCGGATGGAATGCGAGTTGCAGAGCCGGTCCATGCAGGACGCTTAGTCACTAGCTTCACTTTTTTAAAGATGGCTGCAATTTCATCCTTGTTTAATGTTTCCTTTTCGAGAAGTTGAATAACCATCTCATCCAGAATCTTGCGATTAGCGACCAAAATATCAAAGGCTTCTTGATGCGCATTCTCAATTAGGCGACGAATTTCGCGATCAACAATTCCTGCAATGTTTTCGCTGTAATCACGTTGATGTCCATAATCTCGACCTAAGAATGGTTCAGATGTTCCTCCGCCAAGTTTGATTGCACCAATCGCTTCAGTCATTCCATATTGAGTAACCATTGCACGAGCAAGCTCGGTTGCCTTTTCAATATCATTTGAAGCACCAGTTGATGGATCGTGGAAAATCAACTCTTCTGCTGCACGACCACCTAATGAATACGCCAACTGATCAAGTAATTGATTGCGAGTAGTCGAGTACTTATCTTCATCAGGCAACACCATTGTGTAACCAAGTGCGCGACCACGAGGCATGATGGTGACCTTATGAACTGGATCAGTATGAGGCAACGCGTGCGCAACTAACGCGTGACCAGCTTCGTGATACGCAGTTACTCGACGTTCATCATCACTCATCAAGCGAGATTTACGTTGCGGTCCAGCCATTACACGATCAATTGCTTCATCAAGTTCTGGATTTCCAATGACCGCTTTATCCTCACGTGCAGACAAAAGTGCGGCTTCATTAAGTACATTTGCTAAATCAGCGCCGGTGAAACCAGGTGTACGACGTGCGTAATCAACTAGTTTTACTTCATCACCTAGCGGCTTACCTTTTGCGTGAACCTGCAAGATTGCTTCGCGACCCTTTAGGTCAGGACGATCAACAGCAATCTGACGATCAAAACGACCAGGGCGAAGCAATGCTGGATCTAAAACATCTGGGCGGTTTGTTGCAGCGATCAAAATGACTTTCGAGTTTTCTTCAAAGCCATCCATCTCGACTAACAATTGATTAAGTGTTTGTTCACGTTCATCGTGACCACCACCCATACCTGCACCACGTTGGCGACCAACGGCATCAATTTCATCAATGAACACAATTGCTGGAGCGTTTGCCTTAGCTTGATTGAACAAATCGCGTACACGCGCTGCTCCAACTCCCACAAACATTTCTACAAAGTCAGACCCTGAAATTGAATAGAAAGGAACTTCGGCTTCGCCAGCTACTGCGCGAGCAAGAAGTGTCTTACCGGTTCCTGGAGGGCCAAACAACAAAACACCCTTAGGAATTTTTGCTCCAAGCGGTGCATATTTTTCAGGTTTTGCAAGAAAATCTTTAATCTCATCTAGTTCGGCAAGGGCTTCATCAGCTCCGGCAACATCTTTGAATGTTGTCTTTGGTACATCGTTGTCCTGCAACTTGGCACGTGATTTTCCAAACTGGAAAACTTTATTTCCGCCTTGGGCTTGACCCATCATCCAGAAGAACAAGAAACCAATTAATAAGAATGGAACTATAGAAAATAGGAATGAAACCAGCAGTGATTGTGAAGGAACTCGAACATTCCAACCCTTTGAGGGCGGATTAGCCGTTAACGCATCCACCAAAGTTGGCTCTTGGCGTGCAACATAGAAGGATTCAACCTTTGAGGATCCCTTAATTGTGTTGCCAGGTGTAAGTATCAAGCGAATCTTTTGATCTTTATCTACGAGTTCGGCAGATAAAACTTTTGACTGTGAAATCGCATCAATAGCCTGTGACGTTTCGATTTGGGTGTACTTATTGCCAGCAGATGTAATTTGTCCAAACACTGTTACCGCAAAAATTGCTGCAACAATCCAAAAAAGTGGACCCCGGAAAATTTTGCTACTTTTTGTAGCCGGCTTCTTCGGTGAGTTCTTACTAGAAAAACTCTTCTTCGTTGGCTTATTTGGCTTTTGTGCTTGTGACATATCTGGGGATTCTCGTTTCTAGGTCTTATTCGTACATGTGCTTAGCAAGCACACCAATGAAAGGAAGGTTGCGGTACTTTTCATCGAAATCAAGTCCGTACCCGATTACGAAATCTTTTGGAATATCGAAGCCAACATACTTAACATTTACTTCAACCTTTGCTGCTTCTGGCTTACGCAAGATTGAAAGAATTTCTACTGAACCAACACCACGTGATTCTAAGTTTGCTTTTAGCCATGAAAGCGTTAAACCTGAATCAACAATGTCTTCGACGATCAGCACATTTCGACCTGTGATGTCACGATCTAAATCTTTAAGAATGCGAACGACACCACTTGATTTAGTTCCGGATCCATACGATGACACTGCCATCCAGTCCATATCTATATGGCGTTGCAGCGCACGTGAAAGATCAGCAACAGCCATAACTGCACCTTTTAAAACACCAACAAGTAAAAGGTCTTTACCTTCGTAATCTTTATCAACCTGTGCAGCAAGCTCTTTAATTCGTGCTTGCAACTGTTCTTCGGTCACGATTACGCGTTCGATATCGCCCTTGACTGCTTCTAAATCCACGGTTCTCCCTATGGTCGGTGCGGTGAGAGCGAAAGTCTGCCCGAAATTCGCTCAACTCTCACACCGCCGGGAAGATTGAGCGCACCTTGGCCACTCCACGCCGAGATTAGGGCCTCGACCCCACTTACATGGTCAGCTGAGACCGATCCTGAAGGAGCACCGGCGGCATAGATGGCGAATCGCAGAATTCGGGTGCGAATTGCACGAGGCAAAGCTTGAAGATGGGCGCAGTCCAGATCCTGAAGATTCAGATGAGTCACTTCACTCTGTGCCCAACTATCTAGTGCATCTGCGTCATCTCGCAATAGATGCGCGCTTCTAGCTAACGCATCTGAAATTCCTGGACCAATACTTTTTTCTAAGACAGGAAGTGCTTCGTTACGAACTCGTACACGTGCAAACTGTGAATCTTGATTGTGCGGATCGTTCCAGTAATCCAAACCAACTTCTTTGCAAAACTGTTCGTTCTGAATTCGAGTAATTTCAAGCAGTGGACGAATATAGATTCCATTATGTTCTGCCATTCCTGACAGTGAACGAGTTCCAGATCCGCGCGCTAAACCTAACAAAACTGTTTCGGCCTGATCATCTTTAGTGTGACCAAGAAAAACAGCATCCGCATTTTCTTGGATTGCCATTTCATTGATTGCTTCATATCTAACTTTTCGTGCTGAAGCTTCTAGGCCCTCTTTGATATCGACAGTAACTTTCTTAATCGCACAAGTAAGCCCAAACTTTGCAAGTTGTTCTACAACTTTTTCTGCTTGCGAAGAAGATGCAGATTGCAATTGATGGTCGACAGTTACCCCAACAACAGAGATCGCAAGTTTTTCTGACTCAACTGAAAGTGCATAAGCAAGTGCTAACGAGTCAGCTCCACCTGAGACAGCGACAAGAATTTTGTCTCCAGCTTCAAATTTTTCCAGCCATGCTCGAACCGCGTTGCGAACTGCAGGAACAGCTGTCGTCATAGGACAAGAGTAGTGCGACTTTAGACGCGTCCACCAAATGGCATTAAGCCCTTGATGCTGTAAATATTTGAGTACAAAAGACCAGCATTCTTTGAATTTGCTTCCCACATCATGCCATTGCCCGCATAAATCGTAATGTGGTGGATAGTCGAGATTGTGCCTTTGTAGGAATAAAACAACAGGTCGCCTGGAACCAAATCATTTAGTGAAACGTGCTTGGTATAACCAGAATACAAAGCAGAGTTAAGTCGATCCCAGTCAGGCCAACCAAGCCCTGCTGATTTGTAGGCAGCAAAAACAAGTCCCGAACAATCAAATGTGCTTGGACCTTGCGTTCCCCAAACGTATGGCTTGCGCGCAAGAACTTGGGTCTTTGCAAAGGCAACTGCCTTATCACGTTGTGCTTGTGAAGTTCGAATCGACGAACGTCCCTTGAAGCCAATGTCTGGCCAGATTTTCGCCTGACCTGCTGTTTGCCCAGCGGTGTTTGCTTGGCTTTCTTCGAGCAATGCGAGTTGTCGTTGTTGTTCAAGAGTTGTACGAACTTTTCGAGCACTTAACAATTCTTTTAATAACTTGTCTTGCACTGCTTGCAACTTTGCTACTTCTTTTGCTTGTTCTGCCTTTGCATCATCTGCAACTTTCTTTGCTGCAGCTACTCTGTCTGTTGCAACTTGCTGCACAGCTTTAGCGGCATCGGCTGCAGCTTTTGCTTTTCGCGCAGCTGCTTCGGCTTCTTTGAATCGTGCGAGTGCAACAGAATTTTGTGCACCTAAAGTACTAAGTGTTGTAAGTTGATCAATTAATTCTTGTGGACCATTTGCACTAAGCAATGGTTGGATATCACTCATGCTTCCACCCAAGATGTAGGCGTTAGCTGCCAAGCGACCAATAGTTTTGTGGGCTTCAACAACGGCTGCAGCTGTTTCAGCGGCGTGTTTTGCGGCAGCGGTTGCCAAAGCAGTTGCTACCGCTAACTCTGCTTGTGCCTTTTTATAAACAACAGTTGCTGCATTTGCCTTGGCAGTTAACGCACGAAGACTTTGATTAGCTGCAGCAAGTTTTGCTGCTTGCGCATCAGCGATTTTTTTCTTCGCCGCTTCAACTTTTTTTGCGGCTTCAATTTCAGCAAGCGTTGGTTTAGGGACCGCAACAGCAGGCACTGACGAGATCGACAGCCCCAGAATTACTGCAAGCGATATCGCCCTAAGCTTTTTCACCTAAAACCTTTCGAAAGGGAAGGCCTCAAGAATAAATGGCGATGCTTAGAAAAGTGCTGTTTTACCCGCTGGTGTCCTTAATTAGCTACATCACGACGAACAAAAAGTATTGATGCAATAGTTGCGCCAACTGCTACATAGATACCACCAACAGTTAGTGCATGTTTATAGGTCAGGTCGAGCGTGCCTCCAGAAGCGATTGCATCCAATTGGGCACCTGGCAACCAACTCTGCAAAGAACTTTTTACGGCAATCAATAAATTCTCAACAATCAATAACCACAGCACCCCAAGTGAAATTGCACTAATTGGTGACCTCAACAAAAGGCCAAGAACCATTCCAACGATGCCAAATGCCGTAACTGAAACCGTCACATTTACAAAAGTTGTAAAAATTGCGTGGTAGCCAGCAGAAGTAAGCCAAAGGTCAGTATTAACTTTTGCGCCAGGAGCAAGTATGTAAGAAATAGCAACACTAACAATGGCTGCGATTGAGATCATGATTAATGCAAACAGCATCATAGAAATCAGTTTGCCAATAAGAATCTTCATTCGGCCTGGTTGACGCACCAACAAATTGCGCAAAGTACCGTAGGTATATTCTTGTGCTGTTTGAGCTGCAAATACGCACAGCGCAATTATTCCCAAGAACCCACCAACAGAGGCAAAACCATTTACAGATCCGCTTGCTAACTGCAGTACTTCTCTGCCAATTGTCCGACCTCGATCACCATTGCCGCGGGGTGAATCAATCATCAAGTAGATAAAGGATGTAATCAATCCTGTGAAGAAAAGTGCTGCCCCCATTGTGCCAAAAAACAATGTCGGGCGACGAAGCTTGCGCATTTCCGCTTTGACAACATTAAACATTACTTATCCCCCGTCATTTCGAAGAAAGTTTCTTCAAGATTAGGCAACTGTGGAGCAAGTTGCGCCAATGTAATCCCTGCGTCAAAGGCTGCTTTGTTCAACACCGGTGCCCAATCCATCTCAGCCAACACATGTACTGAATCATTTCTAATAGTGGCGTGATGTCCAGCCTTTTCTGCGATCTCAACAATGCGCTGTAAATCTGAATGGCTTAGTGACTTAGCGATAATGGTTGGTTGTTGTTGCGCCATTAATTCACCTATCGGACCAGCAAAAACTATTTCGCCCTTTCGCAACATAACAATGTAATCGCTGATAATTTCTAATTCAGACAATAAGTGTGAAGAGACAAAAACAGTTGTTCCTTCATTTGCTAAGTCTCGCAAGAGTGCTCGAACTTCTTGAATTCCTTCGGGATCTAAACCATTTGTTGGCTCATCCAGCATCAGCAATTTTGGTTCGGGTAGTAGCGCTGCTGCAATTCCAAGACGCTGCTTCATGCCTAGTGAATACGTTTTAAACTTAGACTTACCGCGATCGCCAAGTCCAACTTTGTCTAAAAGTTGCTGCACTCGTTCAAGCGGAAATCCACCGAGCTTTGCTAACACCATCAAGTTTTCATACCCAGATAACGCCGGATAAAACGCAGGCCCTTCGATCATCGCGCCGACGCGACTCAAATATTTTTCTGGATGCTCTATTGGCTCACCAAGAATGTGGCCCTGCCCAGTAGTCGGGGTAATAAGGCCTAACAACATTCGCATAGTCGTTGTCTTACCTGATCCGTTGGGGCCAACAAAGCCGCACACCGTGCCCAAAGGGACTTCGAAGTTGATATGTGAGACCGCTAGGCGCTCATCGTATTTTTTTGAGAGATCCGAGACTGAAATTGCAGTATTAGGCATGCCGCTTACTCTGCCACAATTAAGCCATGAGCAAACGACCTTGGGGCTACCAACCTCGTAAGGATTCACTGGGACCTGACTGGGAATTACATCCACAGACTCATTCAGTGCGCGCTGGTTTAGCTCGATCTGGTTTTGGAGAAACTTCTGAAGCGTTGTATCTAAATAGTGGCTTTACATATTCATCTGCCGAAGAAGCATTTGATTCTTTTGCTGAAGAAACTGACCATTACTTGTACAGCCGTTTCCATAACCCAACAATTGCAATGTTTGAAAAGCGACTTGCTGCAATTGAAGGCGCCGAAATGTGCGTTGCCACAGGTTCTGGAATGTCTGCAATGTTTGCATCTCTTGCATGTTTAGTTGAGCAAGGCGACCATGTAGTTGCATCCGCTGCCATGTTTTCTTCATGCCATGTAGTTATAACGGAATTCCTTCCAAAGTGGGGCGTTACATTTGAATTAGTAAAAGGTAACGATCCAGCTGTCTGGGCAAAGGCACTTAGCAAGCCAACTAAAGCAGTCTTTATTGAAACACCAAGTAACCCGCTGTTAGAGATCGTTGACATCAAAATGGTGAGCGACCTTGCACACAAGGTTGGTGCCACTGTAATTGTTGACAACGTAATGGCATCACCTGTTCTGCAAAAACCATTACAACTTGGAGCAGACGTAGTTATGTATTCAGCAACTAAGCACATCGATGGTCAAGGACGTGTCTTAGCTGGCGCGCTACTTGGTTCTGCAGATTACATTGTTGACAAACTTCTACCTTTTGTTCGCCATACCGGTCCAGCACTTAGCTCGTTCAATGCATGGGTACTCGTTAAATCACTTGAAACAATGCACATGCGCGTCGAAAGTATGGTTGCAAACGCACAAGCAGTTGCAGAGTTCTTGGAAAAGCAACCTGCAATCAAATCTGTTCGCTACCCAGGATTAAAGTCTCATCCAAGTCATGCACTGGCAATGAAGCAGATGAGTAATGGCGGCGGAACAACGATTGGCATCGAATTTAAGGGCTCACAAGAAGAGGTCTTTGCCTTTATGAACAAGCTTCGTGTAATCGATATTTCCAACAACTTGGGTGATAGCAAATCATTAATCACTCATCCTTCATCAACGACGCATCGGCGTTTATCGCCTGAAGTTCAAGCAGAGATGGGCATTACAGGATCCGTCCTGCGTTTATCTGTTGGATTAGAACATTCAACTGACTTGATTAAGGATTTGGAACAAGCCTTAGCTAAGTAGTTGTGCCACAACAAGCAGAACTGAAAATAAACTCAAGTAAGTAATTGACCACTGGAAGATCTTTCCAGCCACTTTCGCATACTCTGGTGAACCTGCTTTAAGCGCAATTAATTGACGAGCATAAACAAGTCCTAATGCAATAGTCACGATCATCGACCACAGTGGAAGTTCAGCTGATCTGATTAAGAAAATTGAAGTAGCAATCATCAAAATTGTATGAAACCACATTTCTACAAGTACGCGATTCTTCGAAGCAACTACTGGAAGCATTGGTGTTCCTGCTGCTGCATAATCATCTTTATATTTAATGGCCAGTGCCCAGAAGTGTGGTGGCGTCCAAAAGAAAATAACAAAGAAAAATGCCCATGGTGTCAGTGACAATGAATTTGTTACCGCTGCCCAACCAATTAAGACAGGCATACAACCTGCGGCCCCGCCCCACACAATGTTTTGTGAAGTTCTTTGCTTAAGCGCCATTGTGTACACAACAACATAAAAAACAATAGCGATGAAAGCTAATAAAGTTGCTAACGCAGTTGTAAATACCCAAAACAGGATAAGTGAAGCGATTCCAATTCCAGTTGCAAATATGGTTGCTTTAGTTTTTGAAATCAAACCAGTGACAATTGGTCGTTTAGATGTACGAGCCATTAATTTATCTAGATCACTTTCAATGACCATATTGAAAGCGTTTGCACTTCCTGCCGCTAAAGTTCCAGCGACGATTGTTACAACAGTCAGTCCAAAAGCAGGCAAACCCTTGGCCGCCAAGACCATTGCGGGCAGGGTTGACACGAGTAATAGCTCAACGACCCTCAACTTCATTAGGTCTAGATATCCCCGCACGGAAATGCTCATGAGCCAAGGTTACCCAGCCTTTTAGTTACCGCCTCACCGTTTACTCACAGCATTAACGGTTATCTTTCTCGCAACGAAGGGATTCATAATGACTGAGAACAACAAGCCTGAATGGTTTGAGATTGCAGACAATGATCGACCATCTGTTCCTCGCAAAGCATCAAAGAGTTTGCCACTTGCCGCGGTTTTTGCCGCAACACTGATTATTGGTATTGGCGCAGTTGTTGCGCAATCTCAGGATGAACCACCCGCAAACGCAACTGAAACAACCAGCACTCAGTCAACTATGGCTCCGGCGGCTGCAACGAACATATCTGCAACTTCAGCATCTAGCTCAGTAACTAACCCAGCAGTAAAAACTGTGGCTAAACCAGCGGCTACTTCATCAGGATTACAAAATCCTTCAATCGCAAAACTGCCGACTAAACATGGTGATGATGAGGGCGAAGGCCGCGGTAATCATGAAAACAATGAAGACGATAACGACTAACTAGTACAGTTTAGGAATGCGAAATCGGTTCCTAGCATTAATTCTTATAACTTCGCTCTGTGCCATTTCTTTACCGGCCCAGGGTGAAGTTGTTTCCGCAGATACAAAAATGCAATTAATAAAAACTATTAATGGTTCTATTTCTCCAAAATCTGTTCGTTCATCAGGTGATGGCGTAGTTAGCGCCCATAACATGATGTACAACCACAGCATCACAGTTTATGACGCAAGGACTTTTGAATTAATAAAAACAGTCCCTGACTCTGTATCGCTTAAGAATTTTGGATACTCGAAATCTGCGTCACTCTTTAAAGGTGCACCTGTTGAGGGAACTTATTCGCCAGATGGAAAGTATTTATATGTAACTAATTATGCAATGTACGGACCTGGTTATAACAAAGAAGGTCATGACACCTGCTCTCCTGCTTCTGGATTTGATACAAGTTTCGTGTATCGCATTAACCGCAGTAACTACGAAATTGATGCTGTTTATCAGGTTGGCTCTGTTCCAAAAGTCGTTGAAGTAACTCCAGACAACAAGTACCTCTTAGTTACGAACTGGTGTTCTTACACTCTTACTGTAATCTCGATTGAAACCCAAAAAACTGTTAAAACAATAAAAATTGGCCGATACCCCCGTGGAATATCGGTTTCAAAGGATTCCAAAAAAGCTTACGTTGCCGAAATGGGTGGCAACAGAATCCATGTGATCAACTTGGAGGATTTCACAGTTACTTTCATTCCCATTGGAAGTAATCCTCGTGCAATAGTTTTATCCCCTGATAATTCAAAGTTATATGTAACTATGAACCTGTCAGGGCAGGTTGCATCGTGGGATTTAATCGCTAACCAAGCTGGTAAATCAATTAAGACTGGAAAAGCTGCTCGAAGCTTGGCTATCTCTTCGGACGGAACCGCGTTATTCGTTGTTAATTTTGATAGTGACACTATTTCGAAAGTTCGCACCAGTGATATGAAGGTTCTGCAAACATTAAAGGCTTGCAACGAGCCAATTGGAATTACATTTGATGCGCCAACAAACAATACGTGGGTTGCGTGTTACAAAGGACAGATAAAGATTTACTCCAACAATTAAGGCGCTGGAATAATCTCGGTTGGTATATTTGGAGCAGCAATTCTTCCAAGCGCTTGGTCAATTGCTATACGTGCCTTTTTAAGTGCGGTATTCCCCTTAGCAATTTCATCAGCCAATGTCACAAAAACATACTCTCGATCAGTTGATTGAACGTATCCAGCAAGAGTAGCCGTACCATCTAATGTCCCAGTTTTGGCATGGATCAGACCAACTGCATTAGGTGCGGTAGTAGTGAATCTATCTTTCAGAGTTCCAGAGACACCGGCTATTGGTAAAGATGTATAAAGTAGGGAAAATTTTTCCTCTTTGCGAAGTTTAAATAGAAGTTCACCCATCATTCGTGCTGTTATTCGATTCTCTTTTGATAACCCGCTTGCATCGATAGTTACTAGCTTTGTTGAATCGACACCCAAATGTAAAAGTAATTTTTCATATGTCTTGGCTATTCCTTCTGCGTTGAAAGTATTGCCCGCTGATTTCGACGCTAGCCGAGATAATCTTTCGGCCAATAAGTTATCGCTCCACAACATGGTCCAGTCCAAAATTTCAGCAACCGTAGGCGAATTTTGACTCACCACTGGTACACCTTGTTCTACAAGTGACTGTTCTAGAGTCGCCCTTTTTATGGCAGGTCTGAAGTAGCGTTTATTCCAATATGCCTTGAAGTTGGCGACATCTTGTGAATACAAACCGCTGTATACAACTTTATAACCTCTAAGTGAGCCCTTATTTGCTTTCTTTACCTCACTCATTGCCTTTGCTCCAAGGTATGGCAATGAGGTCCGGTGCATCTTAATTGCTGTCACAGCGTTAAGGGAGATCCAAGGATCTAAGGAACCTCGAATAAAAACTGTCTTAGATTCTTTTTCGATGCTTACAGAAGTATTAAAGGTTGTACTTGGATCTAAATACTCAAGAGTTGCTGCAGCTGAAAGGATTTTCATAACTGAAGCTGGTTTACGTTGCGAGTCTGCATTGCGCTCATAAATTACTTTTCCAGTGCTCTCATCAATAACAATCATCGCCGGATTTGAAAGTGTTGGATTTTTCAACAGTTCACTTAAAACTAGTGGGATTGATTCTGGATTTAATACTGCATTTGCTGGCACTATTGTAAAAATGGTTGCAAGAATGAATGCAACAATCTTTACAATAAATCTCATAATTTTAGTGAGTATTACCAGGCAAGAGCGATAACAAGGTTAAAAATAACCAAGCCGGTCATAGTCAACCAAACACTTTTTGCAAGCTCTGACTTTTTTACATTTAAATATCCAAGTGCCAGGACGATAAGCATCACTAACATCTTGATGCCAAATTTTGTATTGTTAAGCGGTTCATCAGGTTTCACTGAATTGTGTAAGCCCATCATGACTCCTCCGGCAACTAATGCCGTTAAGCCTGCATGCAAGACGCCAGGATTTAACTTACGAGGACTCTTGTTCCACTGTAGAAGAAGCAGAACTAAAATGCCAATTACAGAAATAATATGAATGATTAAGGCGATTGTGTTGATGGCTGACATGTATTCAGTTTAGAGTGCCTACATGTCTTCTCCTACTACCCCCGCCAGTATTGGCCCAGGTGAATTTTTCCCTGTTGTAGGTGTTGGACCCCATGAAAAACCATGGCCAGAAGGAGATCATTACGATCCTGAACTATTGCTGAATGGTGATCGTCGAAATGTTTTAGATCACTATAGATATTGGACCGTTGAAGCAATTGTTGCAGACTTGAATACTAAGCGTCATAAATTGCAGATTGCGATTGAAAATTGGCAACATGATTTAAATATTGGATCAGTTGTTCGAACTGCCAATGCATTCAATGTTTCTGGTGTTCATATCATCGGAAAGCGTGATTGGAATAAGCGTGGTGCAATGGTCACTGATAGATATTTAACAGTGATGCACCATCCAACAATTGATGATTTTGCTACTTATTGTAAAGAGCAAAACTTGCCGATTATTGGAATCGATAATGTTCCTGGATCTAAGCAGTTAGAGCCGGCTGTATTGCCTGAAAGTTGTGTGCTTTTGTTTGGTCAAGAAGGTGCTGGGATGTCCGATGAAGGCATCGCAGTTTGTGAAGTTGTGTACGAAATTAATCAATATGGATCAACCCGATCCATGAACGCATCAGCCGCCGGAGCAATCGCCATGTATCACTGGGCGTTGCAGCACCTACCACGATGAAGAAATGGCTTAGTCGAAATCTAATTGTCTTGACGCTAGTTTCTCTAACTCAAGATGCTGCAAGTGATCTCCTATATCCGTTGTTGCCATTACTCCTCACTAGCGTTATTGGCGCTGCTCCACTGGCACTTGGATTAATCGAAGGGTGTGCCGAAGCAGCAGCAGGTTTTTCAAAACTTTATGCTGGAAAATTTAGTGATCGGTTTGGGAGAAAACCATTTGTAGTTTCTGGTTATACCCTTGCTGGAATAGGAAAAGTATTTGTAGTCCTTGCAACAACATGGCCTATTGTTTTGACCGGACGAGTCACGGACCGCATTGGAAAAGGCATGCGAAGTTCGCCACGTGATGCATTGATCAATGATTCTGTGCCAAAAGAGGATTTGGGGAAGGCCTTCGGATTTCACCGAGCTGGAGACAACTTTGGAGCGGTAATCGGCCCCGGTTTGGCCCTAATTGGTCTTTCTCTTCTCAATGACGATGTCCGAGCAGTAGCTAAATGGGCTCTAATCCCAGCTGTCCTTTCTGGGCTACTCACTCTCTTTGTGCGAGAGAATTACGTAAAACAAAGCAAGCAACAAGTCATTGAGTCGCAGGATTACAAGTTATCTAAAGATTTAAAGCTTCGAATTTTTACCTTGGTTGCTATTCAATTAACAAATATTCCCGATGCACTTCTGTTACTCCGATTAAATCAGATTGGATTTTCGGCAAAAGGAGTTGTTGCTTCTTACATGCTATTTAGTGCAGTTTCAACACTTCTTGCATATCCAGCCGGAGTCATCGCAGATAAATTGAATCCACGAGTTGTTTACGCTGTTGGACTCATTGCGTTTGGAGTTGGATATTTAACTCTTGGATTAACAAATAACCACTTTGTTGCAATTGTGGCAATTGTTATTTATGGAATTTTCCCAGCATTAACAGATGGAGTTGGGAAAGCATGGATTTCATCTATCAGTCCAAATGCTCACAGAGGAAAGGTTCAAGGCGTATACCAATCTTCGATGAATTTTGCAGTTCTTGCTGCAGGGATTTGGGGCGGTGCACTGTGGACTTCAGGTTCAATTCAGTGGTCACTAGTTATTGCAGGTGTTGGAGCGCTTATAGGTTCATTAGTTCTTGTAATAATCCGTCCACCGCGCGTTCGACCATAGCCAAAGTTTCTTCATAGGCTTCATCAGATTGATTGTAAGGATCTGGAACTTCTAGTTTGAAATAAACACTCGAACTTGGGTCAATGTCTTTAAGTTTCGGATCAAAGTTGCGAAGGTAGAAAACCTTTTCTTGATGCTCTTCGCTTTGTGCCAACGAAATAACGTTGTGATAATTACTTGAGTCCATAACCAAAATTAAATCGTGAACGAAGAAGTCATTTGCTCTAAATTGTTTCGCCGTGTGTGAATGCTTGTACCCAGCAGCCTCCCAAATCTTTTTGGATGATGGGTGCGGGCCTTGCCCAATGTGCCACGAGCCAGTTCCAGAGCTATGAACTTCGATCCGCGGAGCATGCCAATCAGCGGTTTTCCCAGCTAAAACAGCGGCCGCCATTGGTGATCGGCAAATATTGCCAAGGCACACCATTGTGATACTTAGTTGGTCTTTGCCCTTAAGTGAGGAGATCAAGCTCTGGTTCATCTTCAAGAGCTTCTTGAACAGTCTTTAACCGACGTTCAATTTCATCTGCTTCTTCTACGCGACCCTGCATTCTAAAAATCTTGGCAATGCGGGACTCAACATCGACAATAAATTCAAAATCTTTTGGCTCATCTTCGCTAACGACAGATAAAACATTTTCAAGAGTTGCTAAACCTTCATCGTATTTTTCTAGCAAAATTTGCGCTTTACCGTATTCAAAAGAGGCAAAGGTTTCACGACGATGATCATGCCCAGTTTCAAAAACATCAACCGCTTTACGAGCAGTCTCTAAAGCAAGCTCGCCTTCACCAAGTTCAATCAAGCACGATGCCATTTTTTGATCGCAGCGTGCAACGTGAATAACTTCTTTGTTTCGCTTAAATAGCACTCGTGCCTCTTTGAATGCTTCGATTGCTTTCTCGTAATTCTTCAATTCACGTTCAGCGCAACCAATTAAGTGCAGATCATTTGCTGCACCAATTTCATTTCCATCTACCAAATGTTCTTGTGCGCACTCATTCATGGTTACTACAACTTTGTCATACTGCTTTGATGTGTACCACCACTCACCTAAGGTGCACGCAAGTTCAAGAGCAATGGGTGATTTGTTCTCGCGCAGTAATTCGACCGCCTTGCTCATGGCCAATGCTGCTTCGTCCATGCGCTTTAATTGATTGAGGTTGTACCCGATAGCTGAATACGCCTGAGCTAAACCTTCGGAAGGTGCTTCTTCGCCAAGTTGTGAATAAATATCCCGGGCTGTTTCTGCCAATGCAAGTGCTTCGTCATATTGTCCACGTGCATAAATGCGAGCGCTTAACTCGTAGTAGGTACTGGCACGTTCTTCGCCCTCGACTTCTGGAATCCGATCCCACAGCATCTCTTCACTGATGAGATCTTCCATGCCGTCGTCTTCACTCATGAAAGAAACTTATACGCAGACGTGCCCAAATTCCCTTTAAATGGACAGCCACTCAAGCGTGGTTTACCCTTCTACTTGCAAACGATTCGCATCTACGCCCAGGAGAGCCATGAACCAGATAGTCCGAGAGCCAGTCAAGGTCGCCTTCCGCGATCGCCTGACCCGAGATGAGTGGCGCCGTATGGCTGCCATGTTTGGCTTCATCCTCTTCTTACACGTTTCTGGTGCGCTTTTGATGTGGAAAGCAACAACCGGAAATTATGAATTAGCCGATGGAACTTTATTTGGTTGGGGAACAGCCGCACTTGCATACACATTGGGTATGCGCCATGCATTTGATGCCGACCACATTAGTGCGATCGATAACACAACTAGAAAGTTAATGTCTGAAGGTCAGCGCCCCTTAGCTGTTGGATTCTTTTTCTCTCTTGGCCACTCTTCAGTTGTGGCATTTCTTGCAATACTTCTTAATTTTGGAATTAAAGCGGTGGGTTCTCAGCTCAAGGACGATAATTCACAGTTACACCACTACACCGGCTTGATTGGTACGACGGTTAGTGGAACATTCTTAATGTTGATCGCGATCCTAAATTTAATGATTTTAGTTTCGATCGTTGGCGTATTTACACAGATGCGCAAAGGTGCATATAACGAAGAAGAGTTAGAAAAACATTTGAACTCTCGTGGCTTGCTCATGCGTTTCTTTGGTCCAATTGCACGCCGTATTGATGCGTCTTGGAAAATGTATCCGCTCGGAATTTTGTTTGGCTTAGGTTTTGATACTGCAACTGAAATTGGTTTACTAGTACTTGCTGGTTCATCAGTTATAGCTGGATTACCATGGTGGGCAATTATTTCATTACCGCTATTTTTTGCAGGTGGAATGAGTTTGCTCGATACGATTGATGGTTCGTTTATGAACTTTGCTTACGGTTGGGCGTTTTCAAAACCTGTACGTAAGGTGTACTACAACATCATCATCACAGGATTATCTGTAGCTGTTGCATTGTTTGTTGGTGGACTAGAACTGTGTCAGGTGTTTGCTAACCAACTGAATCTGACTGGTGGCTTCTGGGATTACGCCTTAGCCTTTAATTTAAACAGTGCTGGATACTTTATTGTTGGTGCATTTGTCGTAGTCTGGACTGTTGCACTATTGCTATGGAAGTACGGCAAAATCGAAGAGCGATGGCACAACAAAGCCCACGCCGCCCAATTGGCCCGAGGTGAACAAACTAATCACACCGCTGCGGGGATTGATCTAGGTCCAATTAAAGATGGATTCAAGATCGACTAGGTAGCTTGATTCGTTGTTGACTAATTGCCGCACCTAGTAAAACTATTAACCCACCAACGGGTTCATACCAAGTAACACTTTCGCCTAAAAAGATAATTCCAACAATTACTGCGACGACTGGCGTCACATAAGTGACAGTACTTGCGATCGCGCTACCTGCTGCTTCCATAATTTTGAAGTTCCAGATGTATGCAAAACCTGATCCAAGAATTCCCAAAGTGAGCATCGCAAACACGGGACCTGGTCGATAGTAATCTTTTGCAACCCCATCAAATAAATACATTGGTAGCAGAGTAATCGCTCCCATCGTTAATTGACCAGCAGCAAGTGATTCAGCTTGCAGCTTCTTCGGTAAAACAAACTTCCTAGAGTATGGAAAGGAAATTCCGTAACAAGCAACCGCGCACAACAACGCAACAACTGCGCCAACTGGATTTTCACCCAGTCCTTGCCATGCCCCAAGAACTGTAAGCACTCCCAAAAATCCTGTAAGTAGACCGACAACTTGGTAACTCTTGGGCTTTTCTTCCCGAAAAGCGACCATGATTGCAAGCAAAGTCATTAGTGGTGTAACTGCATTAATAATTCCGGCAAGAATAGAAGTGACTTCAGTTTCAGCAACAGCAAAAAGAACCCCAGGAATAACATTGAGTAAAAGTGCAACAATCCAGAGATGAAGCCACATCAGGCGACCTTTAGGAAGTGCGATCCCTTTAAAACGAGCCCAAAACAACAAAGTAACGGCACCAAGAGATACCCGTCCAAAAGCAACCCCGATCGGGGTTAAGAACTCCAGCCCTAACTTAATGAAGATAAAAGAACAGCCCCAGACAACGCCAAGGGCGATGTAGAGGCTGATCCAGTTAGAGCTCTTCTTATGGGAAGCTGAGGCAGAATGCACCTAGCAATGATGACACAACCATCCAGACCCACCAAACATTGACAATGTCTACATGCCACACATTTGCGGCATACAGACCAAGTCGTGCACGATTCCAGTTTCCAAATGAAATAAAGACCGTCAAAGCCAAGTGAACAAAGTTCATTACTGCAAACAGATAGAAGCATGAAACATATGCGCCATCAGAGAATGTAAATGGTGCTGATGCAAATGTGTTGTACTGGAAGTAAATTGCTATTAGAGATGCTACGAGCGCAACTACTGATCCCAGTTTTAGCTGAACTTCATTGTGTGCTCGCGCGCCTTTTAGCGCATAGAAATGTGTTAACAATCCAACGGCAGCGATTGCCGTGACGGTCCAAGCTTTAGAGGATGAGACAGCAACGATCGCTGCATGTTCCTCGGTTGCTTTTGGCAACCACATATCATTAACATTTTGTGCACGCAGGTAGAAGTAGACAAAGACCATGCTAAGTGCAAATGCAATGTCAGCTACCAAAATCAGGATAACACCAAGACGATTGCGACTTCCGACTACATCTGGGTCTTCGTGATGGGCGTTGTGTGAATGTGTCTCGACGCTCATTTCTTTTCCTTACCATAGCCGTATGGATCCGAAGTTACGACCGGCAATACAGCAAAGTTTTCAAGTGGAATTGGATTTGCAACAGTCCATTCCAAAGTCTTTGCATGCCATGGATTCATTGGAGCAACTACTCCATGACGCCAAGACGAGATTACTCCGTAAAGGAGAACTAACATTCCAGACATAATCACTGCCGCACCTATCGAGGTAATCAGGTTGCCCTTATTAAACAGTGCTGCATAAGCCTCTACGCGGCGTGGTTGGCCTTGTAGACCAACAATGAACATTCCACCGAAAGTCACATTAAATCCAACCTGAACCATCCAGAATGAAATCCAACTGAGCTTCTTATCAAACATGCGGCCAGTCATTTTTGGGAACCAATAGACAAGTGAAGCAAGTGCTCCAGTTAATCCAGCGCCCATTAATGTGTAGTGGAAGTGGGCTGTTACATACATGGAACCATGAAGGAACGCATCAGCTGGAACATCAGAAAGATAAATTCCTGTAATTCCACCGATCATAAAATTCCACAATAATGCAAAGATCGACAGCGTAGGCATCGTCATCCACAAACGCCCTCGCCATAAAGTTCCAACCAAAACTAAGAACAACATTCCAGTTGGAATCGAAATCAATTCAGTTGTTAACATGAATGGTGCATTTAATAGTGGAGCCCATCCTGAAATGTACATATGGTGGGCCCAAACCAAGATTGATAGCCCTGAAATTCCTGCGATACCCATCACCGCCACATTGAAGCTAAACAGTGGGCGTCGTGTGAATACTGGTGCCATTTCCATTAATGCCGCAACCGCAGGAATTAAAATTACATAAACTTCTGGGTGGCCCATAATCCAGAATAGATTTTCGTAAAGCCATCCTGATCCGCCACCAGCAGTGTTGTAAAAGGAAGTATCAAGTGCGCGATCCATACCTGACATAACCTGTGACAAGAAGAAAACAGGGAATGCTGGCAATGCCAACGCAACGGATGCAACAACTCCGTAAATAAAAATTGGCGTGCGATTCCAGGTCATGCCTTTTGCGCGCATGCGAACAACTGTTGTGGTGATATTTGCACCAGCAACCATTGTTGACAGCGCAAAGATACAAATGAACATGATGTAACCATTCATACCAAGTGGTGCTTGCCCCGCTAGCGGGTTGTAAGCAGACCAACCTGTTGAAATTCCGCCAATAAATTGTGCCCAAATCAATGGAATAGCTGCAGCCACAATCAGCCAGAAACTAAGCGCATTTAAGCGTGGAAAAGCCATATCTCGAGCACCGATCATGATCGGCATAATGAAGTTTCCGATTGGGCCAGTAACCATGATGATGGTGCCAACAATCATGATGATTCCGTGTGTACCAACAATTGAGTTATATGCCTGAGGATGAATTAGTCCACCTTCAGGAGTACCCAAGTTAGCGCGAATTAACATCGCTAATATTCCGCCGATTCCAAAGATCACCATAGTGATGACTAAGTATTGAATACCGACAACCTTGTGATCTGTTGTGTATCGGAAGTAACGCTTGATGCCCATGTCTTTACCCGCAAGGAACATGTTTTCATCGTGTGAAAGATCTTTACCTGTCACCCAACGAAATGGGCCAACTAGCGCGCCAATGCCAGTCATGAATCCCACGAACCACGCGATCATAGAAAGCAAGGTGATTTTATCTTCGCGAGTGAATAGGCGTACCTCTGAGTCAGGGGGTAAAAATTGGAGAGCTAAACGCCAAACAACAAATGCACTAATTGCACCAAGTGCGAATGCAGTAACAATGTTAAGACGTTCGATTATTGGAGTACGTGATTTACCTGTAGCTGCAGCAGGATGATTCATTGTCGTTGTCATTATGAACGCGCCTCCAATGCTGACCTATCGGCCAGCCATTTTTCATAGTCGGCTTTACTTACTACGTGAACTTTGTTTTGCATGTAAGCATGTAATAGGCCGCATAATTCGGCACAACGAACATTAAAGACACCAATCTTGTTTGGAGTTACGGCGGCTTCAGTTGTGTATCCAGGATTTGCATCCATCTTGATGCCCATTTCAACAACCCAAAATGAGTGCTTCACATCTTTGCTTGTTATATGGAAAATAACTGGCACATCAACTGGAAGGTATAAAACTTCACTTCGTGCACCATTTGTATAGTCATAGTTCCAGGCCCATTGCTGACCAGTTACATTTACGTTTATTGCACCAGCTTCATGCAATGCATCACCATCTTTTTGTAAAACAATTAATCCAACAACTAAGGCAAATAAGCACATAACAGCCGAAATAACTATCCATAGTGCGTTTGCGCGGGGAGAATTAGAGATTTGGTGATCTGCCTCAGCGGGTGGGTTATCGCCATAGTGACGCTGACTTGTTAAGGCCGTGGCACACATTGCAAAAACTAATGCGGCGACGGGCGAAGCAGCCCAAGTAAATACACGCATCAAAGTAATGACGCCACTCATAACTTCTGATGCTGGATCTGGCATTGCTAAAACATGGAACTGAGTTCCAAAAATCGCAACTGCTGGTGTGAGGATTAGCCAGTAGATAAATGTCTTCTTAACATCTGGATGTTTCCACCACTTGTTTTTCGTCGGAGGCATTAGATCAGTCATGGTCTTAGCCCTTCACAATCCAGTGACCGGACATGTAACTCATGGTTGACATTGCACTTCCAAATCGAGCAATAGTTCCGTCACCGCAAGGGAATTCGCAGTTCCAGACATATTCACCTTCGCCACCAGTGATGATCGTAAACGTCATCATTGTTGGGAATTGAGTAAATCCGCCTGCTTCTTCTGCCGCAGTAACTTCTTCATCATTAGACATAGGCAATGGAACACTTACAAAAACTTGACTCTTAGCATCCGCAATTCCGTGAATAGTAAATGTGTGACCAACAGAATCGTGCGGTATTTGAGTCACTGTTTTTGCCTCAGTTGCATTTGTATGAGTCTTAGTGTCATACCGTTGAACTAAAGTTGCAGTATTACCAACTGTTCCACGAACTTTTGCAAAGAAATCATTTGTAATTGTTTCACCTGAGTCGTACTGCCAAATAGTTATTGTTACAGCGGAATGAGCAGGTACTACAAAATTTGTACCTGTAGAAGCTTCTGTTAATGGCTCGCCATGTTCACCCGCAAGTCCGTAACTCACCCAGTCTGGATGTGCGCCCCCACCTGAACCATGATGTCCGCCGAATGTTGAATTCGGATATACATTCATGTTCAAGGTGTAATGCGGATAATTTTTTCCGTCTGGTGCAGTGAATGTTCCAGCTGCGGTTGCACTCGTAAGACCCGAGTCATTTTTCGCAGCTGCAACATATGTACCTATTCCGGCGATAACGCCGAATCCCAGCACCACCGTTGCAAGTGCGGCCAAAATACGCTTCATTGCGTTCCTCTCAGAGGCTCCACAGAAATCCTGTGACGCCGATTACAGTGAGTATGGACCTGCACATCACATAAGGGAAGCGTATTTGAGAGTGATTTTCTCTAGTAATTCACAGTCATGCGGGGCTAACCTGCCCCAATCATGCAAATGCATCACCACGAAGTTGGCATCTGGGGCTCATGGCAATTAGCACCTGAGATTTTGTTGCCTCTTATATTCATTTCATACCTTTATATAAGAAGTATTAAAGGCTCCGAACTAAGTGCCCGACAGATCGCATTCTTTGCCAGTGGAATCACATCAGCACTATTAGTAATTGTTACACCAGTAGGTGCGCGCGCAATGGATTACTTCTCACTGCACATGGTTCAGCACATAACTTTGATGATGATTACAGGGCCCTTGTTAGTTTTAGGAACTCCTAATTCTTTTCATCCAACTTCTAAAATCTTTAGAGCTTTAACGCAGCCAGTTTTCAGTTGGGTTGCTTATGCATTCTTGATGATTGGCGTTCATCTGCCAAGGCCCCATGCATACATAATGGAAAATCCTTGGGCACATACTTATCTTGAAGTGCCTTTGTACATTGCACTTCCGTATCTTTTCTACTTCAATTTATTAGATCGCAATCTTGTAAACCGACGAATATCACCAGCAATTGCAGTCTTATCTTTATTCTTAATGATGGTGCCTGAAACCTTGACCGGCTTTTTTATTTACACCGCACCAGGTTCTTTGTATCAAGAATTGTATACATTAAATGATCAACGCCGAGGCGGATCGTTGATGTGGTCTGGGGCCATGATCATCGACACTATCTGGATGTCTTTTGCTGTGTATCACTGGATTAAATCTGAAGAAAAGAAATCTCGGGATTTCGATGCAGAAATTGCGGCTGAAAATGGCTGAAGACGAATTCGAAGCTCCTGATTGGGTCGTGAACAACGAGGAAGAGCGCCCAGTAACAGACAAGCAAAAGAAGATATTTACAGCTGTTTTACTAATCGCCTTACCTTTTTGTTTATGGGCAGGTTGGTTTGAATTTGGCCGCGCACAAACAGGTAATTGGCGCGCATGGGTGTACACATTTGAATGGCCGTTTTTTGGCGGTGTTACCTATTACTTATGGCGCCGAATAATGCGCGGGGATATGCCACGTATTCCGCGGCCAGATTTAAGTAAATTTGAGCATGAAGATGATGGTAATTAATACAGTTAATCCACGGTAGAATTAACCCGTTGGTGCGACCGCACCAAAGTACTTCCCCCAAGTGCTGCTACGAGCAGCACTACATGCGAGTCTTATTTTCGCCCTAGCCGCCAAAAGTGCGAGCTATACCCGAGACGCGCTTGTCGTCTCGATTGGTATGCATTTCTATGTCTCTACAACCACGTACTAGCGCGCCCGGAAAAGCTCGTCGCGCAGCATCAGCAGGAAAGCCTAAGCGCACAAAGAAGGTTGCTGAATTTAAAGAATCAGCTCCTAAGGCACGTCACACGACTGCACAAAAAGCAGCACGTAAAGGTGCATCAGCTAAGCCTGCGTCAACTCGTCGTTATTCAGATGTTGATACATCTGCAACATCAAAGAAGGAAGCTCGCTTAGTAGAGCGTTCAAAGTTGCGCGCAAAGCGTTACCAAGAACAAACTGCATCAAAGCCACGTCCGACTGAAGAACCAGCCGAGCGTTCAGCACGTATTGAGCGATCTCAGCGTCCAGATTCACGTGCGAAGAAGTTTGTGAAAGAACGTGAAGTTCGCGAATCTGCACCACGTGCAGAACGCACTGAACGTCCAACCTCACGTCCAGAGTTTAAGAAGACTTACAAGAAGGCAGAACGTCCAGAACGACCAGCATTCAAGCGCGACGATTCACGTCCAGTATTCAAGAAGGATTCAGATTCACGTCCAACTAATCGTCGTGATGCTGTAAAGGCAAAGATTGCTCGCACAGATGATGGCCGTCCAAACTTTGAACCACGCAAGCGCGAAAAGTTTGATCCAACTCGTCCAAAGAAGTCCAGCGTCGCACCAGATACTCGCGCAGCTAACTTCCGTGCAGAGCGCCCAGTTCGCGATCGCCGCAATGATTCACCAGCCTATGCTCGTGATGATTTCAAATCACACTCAAAGTCTCACTCAAATGCAGCGGTCGATTTCGGTGCAGATGACAACTACATTTCAGCGAATCTTGCAGATGCAAACCTTGTTGATGCAACGCCACTAACTGAGATCACAACAACATTTGCTGATCTTGGTATTGCTGCTCCTCTTGTTAACGCACTGAGCAAGCAAGGAATTTTGCATCCATTCCCAATTCAGATTGCAACATTGCCAGATGCGCTAGCGGGCCACGATATTTTGGGTCGCGGACAAACTGGTTCAGGAAAGACTCTTGCATTTGGTTTGGCACTTCTTAACAACTTAAATGGCAAGGTTGCAAAGCCTCATAAGCCATTAGCACTTGTTTTGACTCCAACACGTGAACTTGCACAGCAGATCGACGAAGTTTTGATGCCGCTTGCTCGTTCAATTGGTCACGAATCAGTTGTTGTTGCTGGCGGAATGTCGTACTCAAAGCAGATCACTGCAATGCGTCGCGGAACAGCAATCTTGGTTGCAACACCTGGTCGTTTGATCGACCTACTTAACAAGGGTGAAGTTCAGTTAGACCAACTTCAAATTACCGTTCTTGATGAAGCAGATCAGATGGCCGACATGGGCTTCTTGCCTGTTGTTAAGGAAA
>JBAXPH010000013.1:0-27989 GCA_037132355.1 Actinomycetes bacterium | reverse complement strand
CTGCGTTTACATTAAATGACTCTCTCGTTAAAGCCTGGAGTTTTCGGCCGACCCACTTTGTAGGGATTAGAAACAATGGCAACAGCACTAGTGAAAAGATTGTAATCTGCCACGAAAGAATCATCATGGTTACGCCAACAAGAACCAAGCTAACGACATTGCTAACAACTCCAGAAAGTGTCGCCGTGAACGCCTGTTGAGCTCCGATCACATCTGAATTGATTCGGGATATCAAAGCGCCAGTCTGTGTCCGAGTGAAAAAAGCTATGGATTGTTTTTGGACATGGGCAAAAACTAATGATCGCAGATCGTAAATCAAGCCTTCACCAATACGTTAAGAGAAGTATCGCCCCAACATGTTAAATCCAGCATCTGCTACGGCAAGTGCTCCGACAATAATCGCTAACTTTGTTACTACCGCACCATCTTTTGGAATAACTCCGTTATCGATCAAGCGTTTTAGTAGTAACGGGGTTGCGACTACCAATGCAGCATCGACAACGACAGTTGCGAGGAAAATAAAGATGTTGGTTCGGTATGGCAGAGCAAATTTAAAAATACGCTTGACTGTGCCTGGCTTTAATTTCTGTTCCTTAACTGAAGGATCAGCTGTCATTGAGCGGTGGGTCATCCACACTGCATGCATTGACATAATTAAACTGTAAAGCCGAGAGCGCGCAGCTGTTCTCTTCCGTCATCAGAAATCTTGTCTGGGCCCCAAGGCGGCATCCACACCCAATTAATTTTCACATCTGTTGTCATTCCAGCAAGAGCTGCGCGAGTTTGATCTTCGATGACATCTTGTAAGGGGCAAGCAGCAGAAGTTAGGGTCATGTTAAGGATCGCGATGTTAGCTTCATCAACCATGACATCGTAGATGAGCCCTAGGTCTACAACATTGATACCGAGTTCAGGATCAACAACATCCTTCATCGCCTCAGTTACATCATCAATACTTGTTGCCATCGTTACTCTCCCTTTGCTGTTGTATTAATTCTAACGGCTGCATCCTTAAACGCCATCCACCCTAAAAGTGCACACTTAATGCGTGCAGGGAACTTAGATACGCCGGCAAGTGCCACGGCATCATCTAAAACATCAGGATCGCCCTGCTTCGTACCTTTGCTCTGCATTAGTTCAGTAAATTCATTAAGAATGGCATCGGCTTCGGCAAAGGTTTTGTTGACAAGGAGATCACTTGCGATAGACACACTTGCCTGTGAAATCGAACAGCCAACGCCATCCCATGTAATGCTCTTAATGACGCCATCTACTGCGGTCACATTGAGAGTAATTTCATCACCACAGCTTGGATTAACGTGATGAACCTGTGCTCCATAAGAATCGGCTAAACCCTTGTTTAAAGGATGTTTATAGTGATCAAGAATTACTTCCTGATAGAGGCTATCTAGTTCCATTAGGCAAAATATTTCTGTGCGCCAAGGATTGCATCAAATAAAGCATCACAATCTGATTCATCGTTATATAAATAGAGCGAAGCACGTGTCGTAGCTGGAACGCCCAGCTTACGAGTCAAAGGCCACGCGCAGTGATGTCCTGTGCGAACTGCGATGCCTTGGCTATCAACGTACTGACCCAGATCGTGTGGATGAATCTCCCCCACGGTAAATGAAACAGTTCCGCCACGAGAATTAAAGTCTGTAGGACCCACTATTTCTAAATCAGGAACTTGCAACATCTTTTCGATCAAATACTTGGTAAGTGCGACCTCGTGGTTATGAACACTTTCCATTCCAAGTGATGTTAAGTAATCAACTGCGGCACCTAACCCAACGGCTTGGGCCATGTTAGGAACTCCAGCTTCGAACTTACGTGGTGCTGGTGCCCATGTTGCAGATGTCATTGTCACTGTTTCAATCATGGAACCGCCATAGAGAAATGGAGGTAGGTAATCAAGCAATGAACTCCAGAGCACGCCAACACCTGTCGGTCCTAGAGCCTTATGACCAGAAAAAACCAGAAAATCAACATCGAGATCTTTCACATCAATTGGCATGTGTGGAGCTGATTGACACGCATCAAGAACAACAACAGCGCCTACTTCATGTGCGCGTGCGACTATTGCTTTTAGTGGGTTGATCGTTCCCAAAACATTTGATTGATGGGTAAGTGCGACAACTTTTGTGTTCTCTGTAATAACAGATTTGATATTTGACAAGTCTAAGCGTCCATCTGGCGTGACTTCAAACCACGATAAGTTCGCACCTGTGCGAGCTGCTAGCTGCTGCCAAGGAATTAAGTTGGCGTGATGTTCCATCTCCGTTACAACGATTGAGTCATTTGAAGTCAGCGCAAAACGTGTTCCGGGAGCTGCATTTCCCATGGCATAAGCAACAAGGTTGAGTGATTCTGTTGCACCCTTAGTAAAGACAATCTGTTCTTCACGTGCGCCAAGGAATTGAGCAACTTTCAGGCGTGCACCTTCATAGGCATCTGTAGCTTCTTCTGCCAATTGGTGTGCGCCTCGGTGAACGGCGGCATTGTGAAACTTATAGAAATCACTTTCTGCATCAATAACTGAAAGTGGCTTTTGGCTTGTTGCTCCACTGTCTAGATAGACCAACCTTTTACCGTCGCGAATAGTACGCTGAAAGATTGGGAAATCTTCACGTACCTTAGCAACGTTAAATGCCATAACTTTCTTATTTGCTCACATAATCTGCATAGCCATTTGCTTCTAACTTTTCAGCTAGCTCTGGTCCGCCTTGCTCAACAACACGACCATTAGCAAATACATGTACGAAGTCTGGCTTGATGTAGCGAAGAATTCGTGTGTAGTGGGTAATCAAAAGAACACCTAGATTGTTAGCTGCCTTTGCGCGATTTACGCCTTCAGAAACAATACGCAGTGCATCTACATCTAGACCTGAATCTGTCTCGTCCAGAATCGCCATCTTTGGCTTCAAAAGTTCTAACTGCATGATTTCGTGGCGCTTCTTTTCTCCGCCTGAAAAACCTTCATTGACGTTACGTGCGGCAAATGATGGATCCATGTTGAGCGCTTCCATTGCATCTTTTACTTCGCCAACCCAGGTGCGAAGCTTTGGAGACTCACCACGTAGAGCAGTTGCTGCAGTACGCAAGAAGTTTGACACTGAAACTCCTGGAACTTCTACTGGATATTGCATCGCTAAAAACAATCCAGCCTTAGCGCGTTCATCAACTGTCATATCAAGAACATCTGCACCATCTAGCGTTACAGATCCACCTGTAATTGTGTACTTAGGATGTCCTGCAATTGAGTAAGCAAGAGTTGATTTGCCTGAACCGTTTGGGCCCATGATGGCGTGAGTTTCGCCTGACTTAATTGTTAGATCGACACCCTTAAGGATTTCGACTGTGCCGTTGTCTGTATCAACAGATACCTGCAGGCCGCGGATTTCTAGTGTGCTCATTTTTCTCTCTTCTCTCGTTGCTAAATCTCTACCGTGACGGCGTTTCCGTCGATTGATACGGCATATGTTTTTAACGCAATGTTGGCTGGAAGGGTTAATGCTTCTCCCGTGCGTAGATCAAATTCGGCTCCATGAAGCCAGCATTCAATTTTGAATCCAGTGACATCGCCTTCTGACAACGATGCATCTGAATGAGTGCAAGTATCGTCAACCGCAAATACCTCATTGCCTACTCGTGCGACACAAATTGATTTACCGTTCTTTTCAATAAGAACTGGTTTGCCTTCGGTTATTTGATCCAGAACTAAATCAGCCATTGTTAGCCGCCTTTTCTAGTTCATTATCAATACGGTCCATAATTCGGTTTTGAACAACCTCATTACCTATTTCCATAACGATTTCATTGAAAAAGCCACGAACTACCAAACGGCGGGCATCTGCCATTGCGATTCCGCGAGACATCAAATAGAACAATTGCTCATCATCAAAACGACCTGTTGTACTCGCATGTCCTGCACCGATGATTTCGCCAGTTTCAATTTCCAGATTTGGAACTGAATCTGCTCGAGCACCGTCACTTAAGAGCAAGTTGCGGTTTAGTTCGTAAGTATCTGTGCCTTCTGCAGCTGCGCGAATGAGCACATCACCAATCCAGACAGTGTGTGCACCTTGCCCAGCTAGTGCTCCTTTGAAATTAACATTTGATTTTGCATGTGGAACTGCATGATCAACGTGCATGCGGTGCTCAAAGAATTGACCAGCTGTTGCGAAATAAACACCTAAAAGATCGGCAGATGCACCAGGTGCGGTAAATTCAACTGTTGGCAGGATTCGAACGACATCTCCGCCAACCGTAACTGTTACCGACTTAAAGGTTGCATCTTTATCGATCACCGCATGATGGCGCGCTGTATAAACAGATTTGGATTCAAACTCTTGCACAGTAACAAACTTCAGATTTGACCCTGGAGCCAGAGCGATTTCTAGATCCTCAGCCAAGACTGTGTCCGTGGTGTTCTCAAGAATCACGGTTGCAACCGCGTGAGTACCTAATGAGATTCGAACGCGTGAGAACTCTGCTGTATCTAAAGCCCCAGCTGTTCGACCTAAAAAGATCGGCTCAGCAAGCTCTGTATTTGCAGCAATCGAAAGGTGTGCAACTGATGGTGAATACGAACGAATACGTTCGATGATGACATCATCACTTGCAGCAAGTGGCTCTAGGTTTTCACGAGTAAAAGTTACGCCGGTAGGTAGTGCATCCTTTGCGATCAATGTTGATCGATCAGATTGCACAGAGGTGCCATCATGCAAACCGCGAAGACGTTTGAGCGGTGTGAAACGCCATGCTTCCTCGCGCCCTGTAGGCGTTAAGTAATTAGTTGCTAAAACTGACATTAACCGACAGCACCTTCCATCTGAAGTTCAATAAGACGATTGAGCTCTAGTGCGTACTCCATTGGCAGTTCACGGGCGATTGGCTCGATGAAACCACGAACAATCATTGCCATAGCTTCATCTTCATTGAGGCCACGTGACATCAAATAGAACAACTGATCATCACTAATCTTTGACACAGTTGCTTCGTGACCCATAGAAACATCATCTTCACGGATATCAACATACGGATATGTATCTGAACGTGAAATCGTATCCACCAAAAGCGCATCGCACTTGACCGTGCTTGCAGAGTGGTGAGCACCTTCTTGAACCTGAACAAGTCCGCGGTATGAGGTACGACCACCGTTACGAGCAACAGATTTAGAGATTACTGAAGAAGATGTGTACGGAGCTGCGTGAACCATCTTTGCGCCTGAATCTTGATGTTGTCCTTCGCCTGCAAAAGCAAGTGACAAAGTCTCACCCTTTGCATGTGGACCCATTAAGAAAATAGCTGGGTACTTCATGGTTACCTTTGAACCGATGTTTCCATCGACCCACTCCATGGTTGCACCTTCAGCACATGTTGCACGCTTTGTAACAAGGTTATAAACGTTGTTAGACCAGTTTTGAATCGTGGTGTAACGAACGCGTGCACCTTTCTTCACAATGATTTCAACCACAGCTGAGTGCAAAGAATCAGACTTGTAGATCGGTGCTGTACAACCTTCTACGTAGTGAATGTATGAATCTTCATCAGCGATAATCAATGTGCGCTCGAACTGACCCATGTTTTCTGTGTTAATACGGAAGTATGCCTGCAATGGAATATCAACATGTACACCTTTTGGCACATAGATAAATGATCCACCAGACCACACCGCAGTATTGAGCGCGGCAAACTTGTTATCTCCTACCGGGATAACTGTTCCGAAATACTCTTTAAACAGTTCTGGGTGCTGCTTTAGCGCGCTATCTGTATCCAAGAAGATTACGCCTTGGGCTTCTAGATCTTCGCGGATTGAGTGATACACAACCTCAGATTCGTACTGAGCAGCAACACCTGACACAAGGCGTTGTTTTTCAGCTTCTGGAATTCCAAGACGGTCATATGTGTTCTTGATGTCATCAGGCAAGTCATCCCATGTAGTTGCTTGCTTTTCTGTTGAGCGAACAAAGTACTTGATCGTGTCAAAGAAAATCCCTGAAAGATCAGATCCCCAATTAGGCATTGGCTTCTTACCGAAAAGATCTAAACCCTTAAGGCGCAGGTCTAGCATCCACTGTGGTTCAGACTTCTTTGATGAGATGTCGCGAACGACTTCTTCACTGAGTCCTCGCTTGGCGTTGTCACCAATTGAGCTCTTGTCTGACCAGCCGTATTCGTAGTTGCCGAGGCCGTCGAGTTCTGGATGTGCTGTTGTCATGCACGTACCTTTCGGGTTGTAGTGTGTGTCTTTGGGATAAAAGTTGTACAAACGCCATCGCCGTGTGCGATTGTTGCCAAACGTTGAACGTGCGTTCCGAGAAGTTTTGATAATGCTTCAGTCTCTGCCTCGCACAATTGTGGGAATTCAGAAGCAACATGTGCAATTGGGCAATGATGTTGGCACAGCTCTTGTCCCATTGGCTTATCGTGCACGCTTGCGGCATACCCTTGGTCGGTTAAGAAATCTGAAAGCGCATCAACTGAGTCAGAACGCTTTGCCATAAATTTTTGTGCCTGGCGTTCAATGTCATCGGCGCGAGATTGTGCGAAGGCATCGACTAAATGTGCACCAGATTGAGCTGACATAAACTTCAATGCTGCAACAGCTAAGTCATCATATGAATGTTCAAACTGTTCGCGACCTTGATCTGACATAACAAAAACCTTTGAAGGGCGACCACGACCGCGAATCGATGATGAACGCGGATCACGCGCTTGGACAACACCATCTGCAACCAAGAGATCGAGATGTCGCCTAATTCCTGCAGCGGTTAGACCTAAACGCTCACCCAGGACGGAAGCTGTTGATGGTCCATTTTCTAGAATTGAGCGGGCCACAAGATCGCGGGTACGGGCATCGTCCCCAGCTGGATTGGCTCCGGTCATTTTCACAACAGTATTGTGTCGTAATTCGACACAGAGAGCCACTCGAGAGCCCTGCGTGGCTCTAGGGTCATAGGCTTAGGCCATGTCCAAAACCTCAGAACTAGCCTCAAAGGTTTTGGCCCCAGCCACAGCTTTACTTCTCTTTCTGCAGGCCGCCCTTGTTGTTACTGGCGGAGCGGTTCGGTTAACGGGTTCTGGATTGGGATGTCCCACCTGGCCTGAATGCACCCCTGGTTCATATACCCCGGTTGCCCATCAGGCCGAACCACAACTTAATGCGTGGATCGAATTTGCAAATCGTTTACTAACTTTTGTTCTGGTGATCGCAGCAATCGCAGTACTAATAGCTGTATTAAGAAGTAAGCGAAAAGATTTGCGTGGATTAGCTATTGGACAATTCCTTGGAATCTTTGGTCAAGGCGTGCTTGGTGGAATAACTGTTTTAACTGACCTCAATCCGATTCCCGTTGCTTGTCATCTACTTCTCTCAATCATCCTGATCGCTGGTGCCACTTCGCTGCACTCCCGCAGATTTGCTCCGGCAGTTTCTATCGAGGCTGAATCACTAACAACAAAGATTTCGAAAGCACACGTTGCAACCTCATTTCTAGTTATTGTTTTAGGAACTGTTGTTACTGGTTCAGGGCCACACGCCGGAGATGCCCAAGCAAAACGTTTTGGTTTTGATATCCGCACAGTTGCTTGGATGCATGCCGATGTAGTTATTTTCCTCTTGGGTCTGACCCTTGCCTTCTATGTTGCACAAGGTACAACTCCTCAAACTAAGAAGGCCCTTAAAACTTTTACAGTCATTGCACTTGCACAAGGTGGCATCGGTTATATCCAATACTTCACAGGTATTCCCGAAATTTTGGTTGCTGCTCATTTGCTAGGAGCAACATTGGTTTGGATCGCGGCGTGGCGAATTCGATTGTCAGTAATAACAAAGAATGGATAAGAAATGAGCTCACTAACAGGCTGGACTGAATTAGATGATCGCGCAGTCGCTTATGCACGTGCCCTATCAGCTGATGCAGTTCAAAAAGTTGGAAACGGTCACCCAGGAACAGCAATGTCACTCGCACCTGTTGCATACTCCTTGTTCCAACGACACTTAGTTCATGATCCAGCAGATTCACAATGGTTAGGCCGCGATAGATTCATCCTTTCTTGTGGTCACTCATCATTAACCCTTTACATTCAATTGTTTCTAAGTGGTTATGGGCTTGACATGAAAGATCTTCAAAGTTTCAGAACATGGGGATCCCTAACTCCGGGTCACCCTGAATACGGTCACACCGCTGGAGTGGAAATGACGACAGGTCCTTTGGGACAAGGCGTTGCAACTGCAGTTGGTATGGCTATGGCGGCCCGATATGAGCGCGGATTACTTGATCCACATGCGCCTGCAAACAGTTCAATTTTTGATCACTCCATTTGGGTTATTTGTTCTGATGGTGATTTGCAAGAAGGCGTAAGTGCTGAAGCATCTTCCTTAGCCGGAACGCAAGAGCTTGGCAATCTCAATATTATTTACGATGACAACAGAATTTCAATCGAAGGTGATACTCATAATGCCTTTACTGAGGATGTTGCTGCTAGATACCGCGCATATGGGTGGCACGTTATTGAGGTTGCCGCACTTTCTACCGGAAACATTGATCTAGTCGCGTTAGATGCCGCCATGATTTCTGCAAAGAAGGAAACATCAAAGCCAACTTTGATTCGTATGCATTCGGTAATTGCTTGGCCTGCACCTAAAGCACAAGGAACAGCTGGATCACACGGATCAGCGTTAGGTGCTGATGAAGTAAAGGCTACAAAGATTGCTTTGGGTTTAAACCCTGAGGAAGATTTTGCAATGCCGGCAGAAGTTCTGGCTCATGCCCGCCTTGTGAAGGAACGTGGCGCAGCGGCTCGTTCCACATGGGAAACAAAGTTTGCATCATGGAAATCTGCTAATCCTGACAAAGCTGCGTTGCTAGAAAGATTACGTGTAAAGGGTTTACCAGTCGGTTGGGATGCAGATATTCCAGTATTTTCAACTGACAAAGATGTCGCAACTCGTGCGGCATCAGGTGAAGTAATCAATGCAATTGCAGCAAAGTTGCCAGAATTTTGGGGAGGATCTGCTGACTTAGCTGGATCCAATAACACCAGTATTAAAGGTTCAGCTTCATTCCTGCCAACAACATCTGCAATTCCAGGTGCCGATCCTTATGGTCGCATTATTCACTTTGGCATTCGCGAGCATGCAATGGGTTCGGTGCTCAATGGAATTGCACTTCACGGTTTAACCAGATCTTTTGGTGGAACATTTGCTGTGTTTAGTGATTACATGCGACCTGCTGTTCGTTTGGCAGCGCTGATGAATATTCCTTCTACCTACGTTTGGACACATGATTCAATTGGTGTTGGCGAAGATGGACCAACTCACCAACCAATCGAACACTTCGCAGCGCTACGTGCGATTCCTGGACTAGATGTTATTCGCCCAGGAGATGCCAATGAAGTTGCAGAGGCGTGGAAGCAAATAATTATTCGTGGTCGCACCGCAGGAATCTTGCTGTCCCGTCAGAATTTGCCAGTATTTGATCGCACTATCTGCGCACCAGCATCCGGTGTCGCTAAGGGTGCTTACATCTTGAAAGATATGCCAAACCCTCAAGCAATTTTGATTGCAACAGGTTCTGAAGTTTCATTGGCAATAGATGCACAAAGTGCCCTGGCTGCAGAAGGCATCAATGTTCGTGTGGTCAGCGCACCATGTCTGGAATGGTTTGCCGAACAAGATCAAGCCTACAAAACTTCAGTCCTATCCCCCGATGTTGTGAAGATAAGTATCGAAGTAGGTATCGCTCAAGGGTGGCGCGAACTGATCGGTGACAAAGGTGTTGCAATCTCACTAGAACACTACGGTGCATCCGCAGATGCTAAGCGCTTATTCAAAGAGTTTGGTTTCTCCGTTGAAAACGTTGTTGCCCAAGTAAAGAAAGCGATCAAATGAGCGTTAAAGATGTAGCAAACGCTGGAACGTCTATTTGGCTAGATGATCTATCGCGCGCAAAAATCACAGGAACAGATTCCCACTCACTTCCATCCAGAATCGCAACAAGTGGCGTTGTCGGTGTCACAACTAATCCAAGTATTTTTAGTATTGCTATCAGTGGCGCAGCTGAATATAGCGCTGATATTGCTGCGATGAAAAGTGCAACGGTAGATGATGTTGTTAAGAAACTTACAACTGATGATGTCCGCCAGGCCTGTGATTTATTTGCTCCGATATTTTCTAGCAGTAAAGGTTTTGATGGTCGGGTCAGTATTGAAGTTGACCCACGCCTTGCCCGGGATACCCAAGGCACTATCGCTGCAGGCAAGGAATTATGGGCAATCATTGATCGCCCAAATGTAATGATCAAAGTTCCAGCAACAGTAGAAGGTCTCCCAGCGATCACGGCGCTGATAGCTGCCGGTATCAGTGTGAATGTAACGCTCATTTTTTCAGTCAAGCGATATGGACAGGTAATTGATGCCTTCATGAATGGTTTAGAACAATGTGATAATCCATCGCAAGTTCATTCAGTTGCTTCCTTCTTTGTTAGCCGCATTGATTCAACTGTTGATGGAGTTTTAAAGAAGAGCGACTCACCTGAGGCCCACGCACTTCTTGGTAAAGCTGCTATTGCAAATGCTCATTTGGCTTATCAATTATTCGAAGAAAAGTTCGCCTCTGATCGTTGGGGCGCTCTGGCTGCAAAGGGGGCAAACAAGCAACGTCCTTTATGGGCGTCAACAGGTGTAAAAGATCCTGCGTATCCTGACACTCAATATGTAATTGAATTAATTGCACCAGAGACCGTTAACACTATGCCTCAGTCAACCTTAGATGCACTCATCGATCACGGGGTGGTGCGCGGAAATACTATCTCGGGAAATTATGCCGACGCAGTGAATGTTCTAAAGGGATTATCTTCACTTGGTATTTCACTAGATCAAATCACAACAGATTTAGAGATTGATGGTGTAAAAAAGTTTGCCCAAGCGTGGGATGAATTACTAGAGAATGTAAAGGCTGCCCAACAACAATGATTTCAATCAAAGGTTCTTCCCTGTCAAAGATTGACCGTACGTCTACCGAATACAAAGCTCTCCAGGGTTTCCACGAACGCTTAAAGCAAAAGGATTCGACAATCTGGGGGCCAGATGCCCAAGCAGAAGCTGCTATTAGGTTGAATTGGATTGACTTACCTGAGACATCTCGCGAACTTCTTCCACAATTTGATGCTCTCGCTGCCAAGCACCGTGACAAGACCACTGTAATTTTATGCGGAATGGGTGGCTCTTCACTTGGTCCCGAAGTAATCGCGCAAACATTTTCAAAGCAACTGTTTGTCCTAGATTCCACCGATCCTGATTACGTTGCACATGCCCTGAAGGCAGAGCTAGCAAAAAGTGTTGTTGTAGTCAGTTCGAAATCTGGTTCAACAATTGAAACCGCATCTCAACGAGCACTCTTTGAAGGTGCATTTATGGATGCGGGCCTCAACCCAATTGATCACATGGTCTTTGTGACAGATCCTGGCTCTCCTTTAGACAAGCAGGTGCGTGACGGTGGATTTACTGTCGTAAATGCCGATCCCAATGTTGGTGGACGCTTTAGTGTTTTAAGTCCATTTGGTTTGGTGCCGGCCGCCTTGATTGGTGTTGATGTTTCAGTCTTGCTAGATAACGCCAGTGATACCAAAGCAGCGTTCTTTGCTGACTCGCAATTAATGTGCGACATCGCATACCTGTTGACATATGTCGCTGATCAATACGTTGCCTTTACCGATCAAGATTCTGGAATGCCAGGGCTAAGCGATTGGATTGAACAACTAGTTGCAGAATCAACTGGAAAGAATCAGGTTGGTCGTCTTCCGGTTGTGGCAGAGACAGCTCACAATGGGCGCGAAGGTGGTGCATTCACAATCGCTTTTGTAGGAGTGGCAGATCTAGTTGTTGCAGGTGACTTAGCTTCCCAATTTATTGTGTGGGAATGGGTTACTGCCCTCGTTGGTGCCGCACTTGGTATCGATCCATTTAATCAACCAAATGTAACTGAAGCGAAAGAGCAAACTTCGGCGCTCCTTAATGAATGGAAGGGCGTACTGCCTTCCTTCGCTGGCGACCTTAATGATGGTGTATTAGAAATATTTGGTACTGGTAAAAATGCGACTGATGCACTTACAAACCTGATTGCTCAAATCCCTGAAGATGGTTATATAGCGATCATGGCTTATCTTGATAGAAAAGATGATGTACAAGTTGCCGAATTACGTGCAATTCTTGCGGATAAATCAGGTCGTCCGGTTACCTTTGGGTGGGGTCCCCGCTTCTTACACTCGACAGGTCAGTTTCACAAAGGTGGCCAACAAAACGGTGTGTTCTTACAAATTACTGGAGATGTAAAAAATGATATTGCAATTCCAGGTCAGAATTATGGTTTCAAAACCTTGGTTGCTGCGCAAGCTTTGGGTGATGGAAAAGCACTAGCATCAAGAAAATACCCACTGCTTCGATTCAATTTAACGAATCGTGCAATGGGTATCTCTGAATTACTAGATGCTGCGAAATCTTTATAAGACTTATTCTTCGTCATCTCCGCGAAGTTTGCGTAACGCTTCTTCCAAAAGTTTTTCGCCTTCGGCATCTGTACGACGCTCTTTTACATAGGCAAGGTGAGTCTTGTAAGGCACATTTACTTCTGGGCTAGGTGGATTGTTGCGATCGCGACCTGCTGGGTAACCGCACTTTGGGCAATCCCATTCCGCTGGAATTACAACAGTCTCTTCTACCGCAAATGAAGGGCGAACTTCATGTCCATTGGCACAAAAGTATGAAACGTAGGCACGTGCGATTGAATCGCCGCGCTCTGCCTCACCCATTGGGCCGGCGCCAACACGACTTCCGCGAATTGCACTTGCCATTTGTGTCCCCTTGTTTTACTTAATTACAACGAATAAAAACGATTACTTCAGGATAAGTGAGAGTGCTACAACGAATGCAAACCACAGACCGCCAACGACGATAGTGATGCGATCAAGGTTGCGCTCTACGACAGATGAACCGCCGTAGTTAGACGAAATGCCACCGCCGAATAGATCGGATAGGCCGCTTCCCTTTCCTTTGTGAAGAAGTACCAAAAGGATCATGAGAACGCTTGTAACAATGAGTGCAATTGAGAGAGCTAGTTTCACTTTTCTTAAACTCCTAGTTCGTAGAGGGTAAGGATACCCGCACCGTGGGGGTAATGCTTACTCGCTCACCGCGTGAAATTTGACGATCTTGGCCAATTCTTCGGGATCTAGGCTCGCTCCACCAATGAGGGCGCCATCGACATCCGGCTTTTTCATGATCTCCACGATGTTCGAAGACTTCACTGAACCGCCGTACAGGATACGCATGTTCGATGCGATTTCAGGGGAACCAATGTTTTCTACCTCTTCGCGAATCGCTGCACACACTTCTTGTGCATCCTCAGGTGTTGCAGTCTTTCCTGTACCAATAGCCCACACAGGTTCGTAAGCAATAACGATCTTCTTAAGTTCTGGTTTTGTGAATCCTTCAAGGCCTGCACGAACCTGACGGATTACATGGCTGACATGAGTTCCGGCTTCACGAATGGCAAGCTCTTCACCAACACAAAAAATTGGAATCATTTCATTTGCTAGCGCTGCTTTGATCTTTCTATTAATCAAGGCATCTGATTCTTGATGAATTGCACGACGCTCTGAATGTCCGATCACAACATATGTGCAACCAAGTTTTGCCAGCATCGAACCAGAAATATCACCTGTGAAAGCTCCGCTTGCATCAGGAGATAGATCCTGGGCTCCGTACTGAAGTCGCAGACGATCACCGTCAACTAATGTCTGAATTGAACGAATATCTGTAAAGGGAGGAATGATAGCAACATCGACCGCGTCGTAATCCTTGTCATCAAGGCCGTAAACCAACTTTTGTGCAACTGCGATGGCCTCAAGGTGATTGAGGTTCATCTTCCAGTTTCCTGCCATCAATGGCTTACGCATTATTACTCCCCTGGTATTGATTCTTGTTAAATTAATTCTAATGCTTTTAAGCCTGGAAGTTCTTTGCCTTCAAGGTATTCAAGTGAAGCTCCGCCACCTGTTGAAATATAACCAAACTGCGAATCTGCAAAACCAAGAGCACGAACCGCTGCTGCTGAGTCTCCCCCGCCGACAACTGATATGCCCGTGACTTCAGTTAATGCTTGGGCAACAACTTTTGTTCCCGCTGCAAAGTTAGGGAATTCAAATACACCCATTGGGCCATTCCAAAACACTGTCTTGCACTTAACAATTTCGGCGGCAAATGCTTTGGCAGAGACTGGTCCAATATCTAATCCCATTTGATCTGCAGGGATTGCATCAGCTGCAACAACTGTTGGGGTTGCGTCGGCAGCAAATGCAGGAGCAACAACAATGTCCGTTGGAAGAACAAGTTTTACGCCATTCTTTTCAGCCGTTGCTATCAAACCTTTAACAACATCCAGCATTTCTGCTTCAACAAGTGAAGTTCCAATTTCTTTACCTTGGGCCTTAAGGAAGGTAAACACCATTCCTCCGCCAATTGCTAGAACATCTACTTTGCCAAGTAAGTTCTCGATCACTCCAAGTTTGTCTGAAACTTTGGCGCCACCTAGAACAACACCATATGGGCGCTCTGGATTTTGTGTCAGCTTCTTTAAAACCTGAACTTCTGCTGCAACCAATGTACCGGCAGCATGTGGAAGTAACTGCGGTAAATCAAATACGGATGCGTGCTTGCGGTGTACTGCGCCAAAACCATCGCCCACGTAGAAATCAGCAAGCTGTGCTAATTCAGTCGCGAATGCTTTACGTTCTGACTCTTCTTTACTTGTCTCGGCAGCACTAAAACGGATATTTTCAAGAAGTAATATTTCACCAGCTTTTAAAGTTTCTGCAGCTGTTGTTACAGCAGTCCCTGTTACCTGACCGACAAACTTAACTTCGCGTCCAAGTAGTTCAGCTAGACGCTGTGCAACTGGGGCTAGTGAAAGTTCAGGCTTTGCTTCACCCTTTGGGCGACCAAGGTGAGCTGCAATTACAAGTGATGCGCCCTTTTCAAGAAGTAATTGAATAGTCGGAAGCGAGGCTTTAATACGCCCATCATCCTTAATGATTCCCTCTTTCAAAGGAACATTAAGATCGCAACGAAGAAAGACTCGCTTTCCGGCTACATCAATTGTTGAAAGATCTGGCATTACAGAGTTTTACCAACGTAATCGATCAAGTCGACTAGGCGGTTTGAGTAACCCCATTCATTGTCATACCAACCAACGATCTTGACCTGGTTACCAATTACCTTGGTAAGACCTGAATCGAAGATACATGATGAAGGATCTGTAACGATGTCAGAAGAAACAATTGGATCCTCAGTGTATGAAAGGAATCCCTTGAGTGGACCTTCCGCAGCAGCCTTCATAGCTGCATTGATCTCGGCAACTGTTGCCTCTTTTGCAAGTTCAACAGTTAGATCTGTTGCAGAACCTGTTGGAACTGGAACACGCATTGCGTATCCATCTAGCTTGCCCTTGAGCTCTGGAAGAACGAGTGAAATTGCCTTAGCTGCACCAGTTGATGTTGGAATCATGTTGGTAGCTGCTGCGCGAGCGCGACGTAGGTCCTTGTGTGGGAAGTCAAGAATTACCTGATCATTTGTGTATGCGTGAATTGTTGTCATCAGACCCTTAACAATTCCCCAGTTGTCCTGAAGCACCTTTGCCATTGGAGCAAGGCAGTTAGTTGTGCATGATGCGTTAGAAATAATGTTGTGCTTTGAACCGTCGTATTGAGTGTGGTTTACACCCATAACGATTGTGATGTCTTCATCTGTAGCTGGAGCAGAAATGATTACCTTCTTGGCACCTGCTGTGATGTGCTTCTGCGCATCTGCTGCCTTTGTGAAAATACCTGTTGATTCAACAACTACATCAGCCTTAACTGAAGCCCATGGCAGATTTGCTGGGTCGCGCTCTGAGAAAACTTTGATTGTCTTTCCGTCAACAGTGATTGAATCATCTGTGAATGTGACTGACAGACCTAGGCGACCCAAGATTGAGTCGTACTTCAATAGGTGAGCAAGAGTCTCATTGGGAGTTAGGTCGTTAATTGCGACGATGTTGATATTTGGGTTGGTAAGTGAGGCACGGAAGAAGTTACGACCGATGCGTCCAAAACCATTGATTCCGACATTAATCACGAAAGTGTCCTTGCTACTAGTGGGGCCTATGCCGCGGAGATATCTCGGCGAGACATAAAAAAGCCCAGCTGCTGGTGGTTCGTAAAACTGCCACAACGCTGGGGTCTTAGGTAGAACCTTATCAGTGAAGAGTTAATGAACAGTTACTACGCAAGAGTATTAATTGAGCAAATCAGGCGACAAGCCGCTTTCAGTATCTGGAATTCCAAGCTCCTGCGCTCGCTTATCGGCCATGGCCAACAAACGGCGAATACGTCCGGCGATCGCATCCTTTGTCATTGGAGGGGTGGCCAATGAGCCCAACTCTTCGAGTGAGGCCTGGCCGTGGTTAATGCGAAGATCCCCAGCCTCCTTTAAGTGGTCAGGAATCGTAGGTCCGAGAATTTCCATGGCGCGTTGAACTCGCGCGGCTGCGGCAACTGCCGCGCGGGCTGAACGGCGAAGGTTTGCATCATCAAAGTTGGCGAGGCGATTAGCCGTTGCTCGAACTTCGCGGCGCATACGTCGCTCTTCCCAGGCAAGCACACTTTCATGAGCACCCAAGCGAGTGAGTAAAACACCAATTGCATCGCCATCGCGAATGACAACACGATCTACCCCACGGACTTCGCGAGCCTTTGCCACAATTCCAAGACGTCGTGCCGCACCGACAAGTGCCAATGCAGCCTCTGGTCCCGGACATGTAATTTCCAGTGATGAAGATCGACCTGGTTCAGTTAATGAACCGTGAGCAATAAATGCACCACGCCAAGCCGCTTCTGAATCGCATGTTGCAGCCGATACAACCTGTGGTGGTAAGCCACGAACTGGTCGACCATTTGCATCTACTAAACCTGTTTGACGAGCAAGTGCGTCGCCTTCATTAATTACTCGAACGACATAGCGCGACCCTTTGCGCAAGCCACTTGAAGACAACACCGCTAAATCAGAATCATGTCCGTAAATATCTGCAATGTCTTTGCGCAATCTGCGTGCACTTTGGGATGTATCAAGTTCAACTTCGATCACAATTTTGCCGGCCGCAATATGCAGTCCACCAGCAAAACGAAGGAGTGCTGAAACTTCAGCTTTTCGACAACATGGTTTGGTGATTGAGAGACGAGAAAGCTCGTCCTTTACTGATGCTGTCATTGCCATGGGGTAATCCAACCATCTAGCGAGAAAAAATGTGGCCCAAATGGAGAGCTAATTTTTCCGCATCGTGATGAATGCTGCCAGGGGCTTTACGGATATCTGCAACGACAATCTCTGAACCTAAGGTTGATGCTGCCTCGCGCAGTGCGTGCTCGTCTCGGACAATTGATTGGTCCACTAAGCAGTAATCCACCGTTAATCCAGGTGCATAGTGATGAAAAAACTCAAGATGTTGTTCTGGGGTGGACCCGGCGAACTCTTCGCCCTGTGATTGGCTGGAGGCATCAAGGTTTAATATCAAAATCTTTTTGGCGTCAGTACCTTTTAGAGCCTGTAGCTGGGCAGGCACTAGAAGGTGCGGAATCACACTTGAAAACCATGATCCAGGACCCATGGTTATCCAATCAGCATCTGCAACTGCAGCTAGTGCTTCAGCTCGTGCAGGTGGATCTTCAGGAATTATTCGCAAGGATTGAATGTGGCCCTTTGCAGTTGCTACCTCTGTTTGTCCTCGCACAACTATTCGACCAGTTGAGGTTTTAAATGTTGCCTCGATATCAAGTGCGACCGCCGCCATAGGAAGCACACGTCCGATTACTTTTAACAATTCGCCAACGCGATCTAAAGCAACAACTGGGTCATCGCCGGCATTCCACATTGAAGCCAAAAGTAAGTTGCCCATCGCATGTCCATTTAATTCTCCGCTGCTCTCAAACCTATGCTGCAATATCTGGGCCCATGTGCGACCCCAGTGGTCATCTGCGCACAATGCAGTAAGTGCCATTCGCAAATCACCAGGTGGAAAAATGGGAAACTCTTCTCGCAATCGACCACTTGATCCGCCATTATCTGCAACGGTAACAATTGCGGTGATCTCTTGGGTTATCTGACGCAGCGCTGCCAGGGTTGCAGCCAAACCGTGGCCGCCGCCAAGTGCTACAACTTTAGTCAAACTTATTCACGACCTACATCACGATGAGTTGGGTGTGCGGACAATTCGGTATCCAATGCATTCAATTGCTTGGCGATCTCTTCGGTAACTGCGACACTTCGATGCTTTCCGCCGGTGCAACCAACTGCAATTGTTACGTACTTTTTTCCTTCACGCATGTAACCATCCATCATGGAATTAACTAAGCGTACATACCCATGAACAAAATCTTTCACACCTTCACTGCCAAGAACTTTGTCGCTGACTTGCGATGTTAAGCCAGTCAATGGGCGAAGTTCAGGAATCCAATGTGGATTCGGAATGAAGCGGCAATCCAGAACCAAGTCTGCATCTACCGGAATTCCATACTTGTATCCGAATGACAAAACGTTGACTCTAATCCCCTGCAACTTACCTGAACCAAATATTTCACCAATACGCTTTTCTAGTTGATGCACGTTGAGATTTGTTGTGTCTATTGCGACATCAGATTGTGATCGAACATCTTCTAGCTTCGCGCGTTCACGTTCAATGCCATCAACAATGCGATCCTTACCCTGCAATGGATGAGGGCGACGAGTTGATTCAAAACGTTGTACTAATGATTGGTCGGTTGCATCCAAAAATACGAGACGGTAATCAGAGTTATTCTTCTTTAGTTCAGCAAGAGCATGAGTGAGTTCATCAAAGAACTCTCCCCCACGTACATCTACAACAACAGCTAACTCTTTTCCTTGCGGACCAGTTCCTTTGCCTACTAAAGCTGGAAGCAATGACGGCGGAAGGTTGTCGACAACATACCAACCAAGATCTTCCAAGGCATGAGCAACCGTTGATCGGCCAGCGCCTGACATACCGGTCAGAATCAAGGTCTCTTGTGTCATGGAACTATTGTGTTACATCTGTCAAGAATGTGGAAACACGCTCAATTGTTTTTTCCAAATAGGCTGGCAGCATCGCCTTGTGTTCGGCGTTTTTGGTCTCGTACAGATAGTTCAGCAGTAATAGACGCCGCTGAAGTAGCAAGGCTTTCATTGCATTGTCAGAGTAGGCAGGTAGAGGGCGAATACTTTTATAGCCATCGAGCAAAGCTGCATCTTGGTCGGGAGTATCTAAGTAATACAAAGCTACGGCGATGTCTTGAGCTTCAACACCAAAACCACAATCATCAAAGTCAAAAATGAAGAGTTCGTCCTCATGCCACATGAGATTCCAGCCATGAAAATCTGCATGAATAATGTGAAGGGACGAGGTTGCATACAGATCATCGGTGTACATCATGATGAGATCTCGAGCCTGCTCAATCAGCTGACGGTCGTTTGGATTCAAAACTGATTTTCTTGAGAATAGATAATCTTCAGTCCCCCAGAAGAAATCACTGAAGGTCGGGAGTTCTGCTTTTTCGGTAAGTGTGAAATTCGATGAGTTCTCATGGAGCAAAGCGATTGCTCGCCCAACGGTGTAAAGCTGATCCAATGTTGGCTCATCCCCAATCTCTTCACCCTCAAGCCATGAATACATCACGCCATAAATAGTCTGGTTGGAATCTGCATGGTGCGCCGAAACTAGATACTCGTCATCTAGCGAGGCTATGGGGGTGGGAACATTAATGGTTGGGATGAGCGCAAGACTTCTAACCCATTCGGTTTCAGCCAAAATGTTAGCTGCAACTCGGGTCGAATTAATATTTAGACGCAAGGCATACTTCTGACCAGATTGAGTCAACACCGAGAATGTTGCGTTGAACTCGAAGTTGATGCACTGGATTTCGGCATCTTTGATTCCATACTTTTTCAAAATTTCATGTGCAAACAAAGTTAAGGACTCTGTTTGGCGCTTCACGTCCTGATCAAAGAACTCATTATTCATTTCTATGACCCTAGAATCTCGCCAGTTTCGGTATTCACCTTTTGCATCGTAATAGTGCTTAAGTGCTCTTCAATGATCGATGCGATCTTGGAACCTATGCCTGGAGTTGCTGCGATATCTTCAAGATTTGCTTTTCGAATAGCTGCCACAGATCCAAAGCGTTCAAGTAATGCTGCTCTGCGCGCAGAACCCAATTGTGGAATGTCATCTAAAACTGATTCCAGCATCACCTTGGATCTGCGTGAACGGTGGAATGAGATTGCGAAGCGGTGAGCTTCATCGCGAATCCGTTGCAATAGATACAGGCCTTCACTATTTCTAGGCAAAATTAATGGATCTTTTGATCCAGGAATCCAGACCTCTTCCAAGCGTTTTGCTAATCCGCAGAGCGCGATATCGGTTATGCCGAGTTCGCTTAATGCCCGTTGTGCAGCGCTGACCTGAGGCGCACCACCGTCAACAACAATTAATTGTGGTGGATACGCAAACTTACTTGGCTTTCCACCAAGTTCTGCAACTTCTGCTTCATTTTCTTTGCGATCATCTATCAGGCGTTTCAAGCGACGTGTAAGGACTTGATGCATCGCGCGAGTGTCATCAAAACCTTCATCGGTATTGATGATAAATCTGCGATATTCACTCTTCTTTGCCATTCCATCTTCAAAGACGACCATAGATGCAACAACCGAAGTACCCGAAATATTGGAAATATCAAAGCACTCAATACGCAATGGCGTACGACTTAAACTCAAAGACTCCTCAATTTCTGTCAACGCTTTTCCGCTAACAGCAGCATCGGTCGCACGCTTACTTAAATACTGAATAAGTGAGTACTGAGCGTTTCGTTTGACGGTATCTAGGAGCTCAACTTTTTCGCCTCGCTGGGGAACTTTTATCTCGACCTTTGAACTTCCTAGAGATTCCAGCCACTTTTCTAATTGATTTGACTCAACTGGCTGACTATTGACATAAATATTGCGCGGTACCTGCATGGCACCTGTTCCGTAAATTGAATACAGCAGCGCAGTTAGAACATCTTGGCCTTCAAGGACCATCTCCTGGTCCACAATCCAAGATCTAGAACCTTTGACTGAACCACGCTGCATCGAAAAGATCGAGCCTGCAGCATGGAAGCCGTCTTGGTAGATCGAAATAAAATCACCATCTAGGTCATCTGAAAAGTTACCCTCTGTTGATTTTTGAGCTTTTTCGAATGAATCAATTTGATCGCGAAGCCGGGCTGCTCTTTCAAACTCTTCATTATTTGCAGCGTTCTGCATCTCCTCATGCAACTTCGGCAGGATGTTCTCCATGCCAGATTCCATAAAGTCATTTAAGCGATGCGCCAGCTTTTGATGATCTTCTTTGGAAATCCAATCCACACACGGCGCAGCACATTTGCCGATATCGCCAAGCAAACACTGTCTTTTACTCTTTCGTGCACGAGTGAAATTAGCTGAAGAACAGGATCTGACTGGAAAAACCTTCAGAAGAACTTCAAAGGTATTGCGTAGCGCCCAAGCATTTGTATAGGGGCCAAAGTATTTAAGTCCTGGTCGCTTATCTTTGCGAGTTATGAAGATCATTGGGTATTCATCGTTGAGGGATAGCGCAAGGTATGGATAGGACTTGTCATCCTTGAATTGAACGTTGTACTTAGGTTGATGTTGCTTGATCCAACTAAATTCCAGGGCCAAAGCTTCTAGTTCGGTACTAACGATGGTCCAGTCAACCCTGACCGCTTCATGCACCATGCGATAGGTCTTAGTCGCCAAGTTAGCTTGAAAGTAATTACTGAGCCGGTTCTTTAAATTCTTTGCCTTGCCAACATAGATGATCTTATCTTTGGCGTTATAAAAACGGTAAACACCAGGATGTTCCGGGATATTACTTGGCCGATAACTTTGAGGATCTGCCATTGCGTTACTTCTTTGCTGGTGAGGTTTTTTTAACTACCTGTCTATTGGTCTTTAAAATCTCACCCAAGAATTGTCCGGTGTAACTTTCTTTGACCTTAGCAACATCTTCTGGTGTTCCTTCGGCAACTACCAATCCCCCGCGGAATCCTCCTTCAGGTCCCATATCAATAACCCAGTCAGAGCACTTAATGACATCGAGGTTGTGTTCGATGACTACAACAGTGTTACCGGTATCTACCAAACGGTTTAATACAGTTAACAACTTATTGACATCTTCAAAGTGCAATCCGGTTGTTGGTTCATCTAAAACATAGATAGTGCGACCAGTTGATCTGCGTTGTAACTCAGTTGCAAGCTTCACGCGCTGAGCCTCACCGCCAGACAAAGTTGGTGCAGATTGGCCTAAGCGAACATAGCCAAGTCCGACATCATTAAGCGTCTTGAGGTACCTGGCAATGGCTGGAACCGATTCGAAGAAAGTTCCGGCCTCTTCAATAGGCATATTTAGTACTTCGGCAATGGTTTTGTTCTTGTAGTGAACTTCTAAAGTTTCGCGGTTATAGCGCGCGCCATGGCACACCTCGCAGGGCACATAAACATCAGGCAGGAAGTTCATTTCGATTGTGATGGTTCCATCGCCTGAACAGTTTTCGCAGCGGCCGCCCTTTACGTTGAAAGAGAAACGTCCTTGTTGGTATCCGCGGATTTTTGCTTCACTCGTTTCAGCAAACAGTGCACGGATCTTGTCGAACACCCCAGTGTACGTCGCTGGATTTGAACGAGGAGTGCGACCAATTGGAGACTGATCAACATGGACTACTTTGTCCAGCAATTCAATACCAGTGACTGTACGGTGACGACCTGGTACTAGACGTGCGCCATTTAGTTTGTTCGCCAAAACTGTGTACAAAATATCGTTTACCAGTGTGGACTTACCGGAACCACTTACGCCTGTTACTGAAACAAAGACACCTAAAGGAACTTCAACTTCGATGTCCTTAAGGTTATTTTCTTTGGCTCCTTTTACAACGAGCTTGCGCTTTGCATCTATTGGTCGGCGCGTTTTAGGGATCGCAATAGATTTACGTCCTGATAAGTACGCACCTGTAATTGATTCTTTGGAAGCGATCAGATCCTCATAGCTTCCAGAAACTACAACCTTGCCGCCATGTTCTCCTGCACCTGGGCCAATATCAACAATCCAGTCCGCGGTACGAATAGTTTCTTCATCGTGCTCAACAACGATTAGCGTGTTACCAAGGTTGCGCAGTCGCGTTAAGGTTTCAATTAAACGCTTGTTGTCTCTTTGATGTAAGCCAATTGATGGTTCATCCAGTACATAGAGAACACCAACTAAACCGCTACCGATCTGCGTAGCAAGCCGAATGCGCTGAGCTTCACCACCAGATAGAGATCCAGCTGGACGAGCAAGTGAAAGATAATCAAGGCCCACATCAAGCAAGAACCCAAGACGTGCGTGTACCTCTTTCATTACACGTTCTGCAATTTGGGCTTCGCGCTTATTGAGTTTGATCTGCTTTAGGAAGTCTGCGCAATCTGCAATAGAAAGTTCACAAATTTCTGAGATGTTTTTATCCCCAATAGTTACCGCAAGGACTTCTGGCTTGAGTCGGGCACCGTTGCATTTTTCGCATGAAATTTCACGCATATATGCTTCGTATTTGTCGCGACTGTAATCACTATCAGTTTCTTCATGTCGGCGGTGAATAAATGGGACAACACCTTCGAAACCAGTTGTGTAATTTCGTGCGCCATAACGACCTTTGTACTTCATCTTGATTTCATATTCATAGCCGTTAAGAATTGCTTCACGCGCTTTGGCAGAAATCTTCTTCCACGGTGTATCAAGTGAGAAAGGTAAATCCTTTGCTAACGCTTCTAATAGTCGCAGGAAGTAATCAGAAGATTGACCGCCAGACCAAGGAGCAATAGCTCCATCGTTAATCGAGATTGAATCATCGGGAATGATCAGATCTTCATCAACTTCTTTTTTAGTACCAATACCTGAACACTCAGCACACGCTCCAAATGGAGAGTTGAAGGAGAAAGAACGAGGTTCGAGCTCTTCAAAGGAAAGTTCACAATCATGGCAGGCAAGATGCTCGCTATAGGTGCGCTCTTTGTCAGCGCCTTTAGCATCCACAAAATCTAAAACAACGATTCCTGATGCTAGGCGCAAAGCAGTTTCGATTGAATCTGTTAGGCGCGTCTTGCTTTCAGCTTTGGCTGTTAAGCGATCGATAACAACCTCGATGGTGTGCTTTTCCTGCTTTTTTAACTTTGGTGCATCCGATAGTTGAATTACTTCCCCGTCCACACGAGCACGTGAATACCCTTGTGTGATCAAATCACTAAAGAGTTCAAGAAATTCACCCTTGCGCGCCCGAATAACTGGTGCCAAAACTTGAAACTTTGTTGTTGGTGGAAGTTCAAGAATTTGATCAACAATTTGCTGTGGTGATTGACGTGTAACAGCCTTGCCACAGTTAGGACAGTGCGGACGTCCTGCACGTGCAAATAGCAAACGCAAATAGTCATAGACCTCGGTGATTGTGCCGACTGTCGATCGAGGATTTCGGTTAGTTGATTTCTGATCAATTGAAACTGCTGGCGATAATCCTTCGATGAAATCAACATCTGGCTTATCCATCTGCCCTAAGAATTGGCGCGCGTACGCCGACAGCGATTCCACATAACGACGTTGACCTTCGGCAAAGATTGTGTCAAAGGCAAGAGAAGACTTTCCCGAACCAGATAGACCTGTAAATACAACTAACGCATCGCGAGGAAGTTCGATGGAAACATTTTTTAGGTTGTGTTCGCGTGCTCCGCGCACAACCAACTTGTCGATGCTCAAACCCCGGCCTCTTCCATCATTCGTAGCTCTTTCTTCAATATTTTGATTTCATCACGCAAACGCGCCGCAACCTCAAATTGAAGCTCAGATGCTGCATTGCGCATCTGATCGGTGAGCGAGCCTATCAACGCGATTAGATCCTTGCGCGGCAAAGAGGTCGAGGACTTGTCATAAATTCCAGCAGAGGATGCAATCTTCTTCGCTCCGCCCTTTTCATGGGACAAAAGCTCTTCTGTGTCTTCGCTCTCGCGGTTAATCAGGTCAGTGATATCGGCAATCTTTTTACGCAAAGGTTGAGGGTCCACGCCGCGTTCTAAGTTATAGGCAACCTGCTTTGCCCGACGGCGATTAGTTTCATCAATTGCCTTGGCCATCGAATCGGTAATCCGATCGGCATACATATGAACTTCACCTGACACGTTACGAGCAGCACGACCAATAGTTTGAATCAATGATGTTGAGGAACGAAGGAAACCTTCTTTGTCTGCATCTAAAATTGCAACAAGTGATACCTCGGGTAAATCCAAACCTTCGCGCAATAAGTTGATACCAATCAAGACATCGTAATCACCAGTGCGAAGTTCGCGTAGCAATTCAACCCGGCGCAAGGTATCTACTTCAGAGTGCAAGTACCGAACATTGACTCCTCGCTCTTGCAGGTAATCTGTTAGGTCTTCTGACATCTTCTTAGTCAAAGTAGTAACTAGCACGCGCTCATTTTTCGCTGCACGAATATTGATTTCATTGAGTAGATCATCGATCTGACCCTTAATAGGCTTGATGACAATCTGTGGATCAACTAAGCCAGTAGGACGAATAACTTGCTCAACAACATCACCATTAACTTTACCCAGTTCATATTTTCCAGGGGTTGCAGACAGGTACAAAGTTTGTCCGGTTCTTTCAGAGAATTCTGGAAACTTCAATGGGCGATTATCCAAGGCGCTAGGCAAGCGAAATCCATGTTCTACTAATGTGCGCTTTCGAGATGCGTCACCTTCAAACATTGCACCCAGCTGAGGAACTGTTACGTGACTTTCATCAATAACTACTAGGAAATCTTCAGGGAAATAATCCAGCAGACAATGTGGAGCCGATCCAGCGGCACGATCATCTAAGTGTCGCGAGTAGTTTTCAATACCGCTACAAAAACCGATCTGCTCCATCATCTCGATATCAAATGTTGTGCGCATCCTTAGTCGTTGTGCCTCTAACAACTTACCCTGCTTTTCAAAAAGGTTTAATTGAATCTGTAACTCGTCCTGGATGTCGCCGATGGCTCGCTTCATTGTTTCGGGACCTGCCGCATAGTGCGTTGCAGGGAAGATGAAGATCTCTTCTTCATCCCTAATGATCTCCCCCGTTAGCGGATGAAGGGTTGTCAGCTTCTCAATCTCGTCGCCAAACATTTCAATTCGAATAGCGAGCTCTTCATACATAGGAATGATTTCGATCGTGTCTCCGCGCACGCGGAATGTTCCACGTTCGAAAGCCATGTCATTGCGCTTGTATTGAACATCTACAAATCTGCGAAGCAAGGCATTTCGCTCGATTTCCTCGCCAACTCGCAAGCGAACCATCCGATCGACATACTCCTGCGGTGTACCCAGACCATAAATACAAGACACAGTGGCAACGACAATGACATCTCGACGAGTCAGAAGTGAATTAGTTGCAGAGTGACGCAACCGCTCTACTTCTTCGTTAACGCTGGAGTCTTTCTCGATAAATGTGTCTGTTTGAGGCACATAAGCTTCTGGTTGGTAATAGTCATAATATGAAACGAAGTATTCAACCGCGTTGTTAGGCAGTAGCTCACGAAACTCATTTGCTAACTGGGCAGCAAGAGTCTTATTCGGTGCAAGTACCAAAGTTGGACGTTGTAGCTGCTCAATTAACCAGGCAGTAGTCGCAGACTTACCGGTACCGGTGGCACCCAGAAGAACAACATCTTTTTCTCCTGCATTGATTCGCTTTGTAATTTCAGCGATTGCAGCAGGCTGATCTCCGGCTGGTACGTAATCACTAATTACCTGAAAGGGCTCAACTCTGCGTTGAAGATCAGATATTGGCCGCATTTGATAAGCCTACTTATTTATTATCGTGGAGGCTATCCCAAATGTTTTCGACCTGGCGGAGCAGCTCATCCTCGCTTCCATCATTTTCTATGAGGAAATCTGCGACCTCAATGCGCTGTTCACGAGTAGACTGCGACGCAATCCGGCCCTCAATCTCTGAAATATGCATTCCCCTGCCCCGCAAGCGAGCAAGTCGGTTTTCCATTTCAGATTCGACGGTTATAACTACATCAAATCTTTCATGTGCCTTAGTTTCAACCAACAATGGAATCTCATACACCAGTACTTGATCGCCTTTTAGCGACGCAACCGCTTCTTCAAACTCTCTGCGAACAAAGGGATGCACAATATTTTCCAACTGCGCTTTTGCATTTGCATCTTTAAATATCAACTCACCCAATGCTCTGCGATCAATATTTCCATCTTTTAAAATCGAATCACCAAAAATCGCCACAACTTCATCAAAGCCATCTGATCCACGTTCAATCGCAGCCCTCGCTAACTGATCCGCATCAATCACAAGTGCACCGAGTTCAGCAAAGTACTGCGCGGCCAGTGACTTGCCGCAACCAATGCCCCCAGTCAACCCAATAACCCGCATGCGCCAACTCTACCTTTGGGGCATTAAAAAAGAGTCCAGTTGAAGTAAGCGAGGGTCAAACGTTTTTCTCGCGACTTCAATCTGGACTCTTTTTTAGTGAGTCTTTTTACTTATTCGGCAGCAACAACTTCCTCTGCGCCTTCGGCTGGAGCAGCAGCTGCGTCAGCAACCTTTGCTTCAGACTTTTGCTTCTTGTGTGCCATGAAACGCTCTTGCGCTTGGGCGTACTGCTTTTCCCATTCTTCGCGCTGTGTTTCATATCCTGGCTTCCACTCTTGTGAATCAGAATCGAAACCTTCTGGGTAAATGAAGTTTCCTTCTGCGTCATAGCGTGCAGCCATTCCGTACTGAGTTGGATCAAATGCTTCGATCTCAATCTCATGTCCTTCATTAGCTTGCTTCA
>JBAXPH010000012.1:0-29640 GCA_037132355.1 Actinomycetes bacterium | reverse complement strand
AGTGAACCAGCTGCGATTACGTCAACACGGCCGGGGTGCATATAGCCAAGTGCTAAACGTTGCTCGCGATTTTTTGTTAAAAACATAGCTGATACTTCATGAACTTGTGCCGCAGAAATTCGAGCTAAATGAATTGCGTATCGATCGTATTCGGGCAGATTAAGTGCTGCGGCGGCAACTGTTGTTGCTGTCCCAGCCACAGCGACAAGTGTTTTTGCCTTAGTGATTGGAACTTCGGCGCCAGCTTGCGCTATCGCTGCCTGAATATCTGTGCGCGCAGATTCAATTTGCTCCGGTGTGGCTGGATCATTAGCAAAGTGGCGCTCACTCATACGAACGCAACCAATATTTACGCTACGGGCAGCTTCTACTGAGGATGTACCAAATACAAACTCTGTAGATCCCCCGCCAATATCGATTACTAAGAATGGTCCTTCGGATGGGTCTAAATCTTGAATTGCACCAGCAAATGACAACGCTGCTTCTTCATCTCCACTAATTACTTCAGGTTCAATGCCTAGTCGTTCGCGCACACCATCAACAAATAAGTGACGATTTGTAGCATCACGAGTGGCACTTGTTGCACAGAATCTAATTTTTTCTACCCCGCGCTTTGCAATCTCTGCGGCAAACTTATCAACGGCCAACAATGTGCGAGCAACTGCATCTGGATGGAATTGTCCAGTTTGATCAACTCCTTGTCCTAGCCGAACAATTTCCATATCGCGCACAACTTCGCGAAAGTTGGCACCATCAATATCTGCAATCAGAAGTCGAATTGAGTTAGTACCGCAATCTATTGCTGCTACTCGCATGGATTATTTTTCCACCACTCAGGTAGCTTTGCTAACGCCTCATCACCTAGTGGATTCACATCCGGGCCTGCTGCAAGTGAATGGGCTATTAATGAATGCAAGCACTTAACGCGATTGGGCATTCCGCCTGCTGACACGTCATCTACTTCTGGCACCTCAACTCCAAGTGCCGAACGTGATGCGATGTAATCATCATGTGCTGCGTGATAGGCACCTGCTAATTCAGCATCAGTTTCAAGTCGATCATTCATTTCTCCCATTAACCCAGTTGTTTCTAGGGTTGAAATAACGGCAGTTAACCGTGGGCAGGTTGCGTAGTAAAAGGTAGGAAAAGGTGTGCCATCTTCAAGCCTGGGTGGGGTTTCAACTACTGCAGGGTTGCCGCACGGGCAGCGATAGGCGATTGCGTGAACATCTCTTGGCGTGCGACCTAACTGGGTTTCAATACAGTCAAGATCTGCTTGTGTTACTTCACGCATTAATTTCCAGTTTCGCTAATAGATGCAATCAACCGTGCATACCAAGGTTGACCATCGGTAAGTGAGCTGGCAATCGTGGTGGTGTTTTGTTGCGATCCTAAATTTTCGCCTTCGGTAACTATGTATTGACGTTCGCCTGGCAGAACAAAGTGCAAACGTTCGCGTGCTTGCGTCTTAATGTATTCAGGATCCTGCCACAGCAATAGCTCTTGTCTGGCTTTCTGCAAAGCAGAGTTGTCTGCAGAAAGCTGAGACTTCAAGGCACTGATCTGAGCGCGTTGTGTGAAGTAATGCTTCACCGGTGGCGCAATAGTCAATGCAAGTATGAAAAGAATTCCTGATAGCGCTAAAACGCGATTAGAGGTCCGTCGACGACGAAATCGAAGTTGTCGACGTGCCATGGCTAATTCTTATGCCTTGAAACGTGGGAACGCGTCACGACCCGCGTAACGCCCACCTTCAGCTAGCTCTTCTTCAATGCGAAGAAGTTGGTTGTACTTAGCAACGCGCTCTGTACGTGCAGGTGCACCAGTTTTGATCTGTCCACAATTAAGCGCAACAGCCAAGTCAGCAATAGTTGTGTCTTCGGTTTCACCTGAACGGTGGCTCATCATGCTGCGGTAGTCAGCACGGTGTGCCATCTCAACAGCGTCGATTGTCTCTGTAAGAGTTCCAATCTGATTTACCTTCACCAAAAGCGCATTTGCTGTGTTCCCAGCAATTCCCTTTGCAAGACGCTCAGGGTTAGTAACAAATAGGTCGTCCCCGACGATCTGGATGCGTGAACCAAGGACCTTAGTCATTTGTGTCCAGCCAGCCCAGTCTTCTTCATTCAGTGGATCTTCAATTGAAACGATTGGGTATGCGTCCACTAGAGATGTGTAATAGGCAATCATTTCATCAGAAGACTTCAGTGCGCCTTCAAACTTGTACTTACCGTTCTCGTGGAACTCAGTTGCGGCCACATCCATTGCAAGGCCAATTTCAGAACCTGGCTTAAATCCTGCAGCTTCAATCGCTTCTAGAATCAAATCAAGTGCTGCGCGATTGCTGTCTAGGTTTGGAGCGAAGCCACCTTCATCACCAACGGATGTTGCAAGTCCGCGCTTTTTTAGAACAGCCTTGAGTGCGTGATAGATCTCTGCGCCCCAACGAACTGATTCGCGGAATGTTGGCGCACCAATTGGTGCGATCATAAACTCTTGAATATCTACGTTTGTATCTGCGTGAGCTCCACCGTTAAGAATATTCATCATAGGAACTGGGAGCACATGTGCATTTGGTCCACCTAGGTAGCGGAACAGTGAAAGATCTGCAGATTCTGCAGATGCTTTAGCAACAGCCAATGAAGCACCAAGAATTGCATTTGCACCTAGACGTGACTTGTTCTTAGTTCCGTCTAATTCGATCATTGCTGCATCAATAAGACGCTGATCTTGTGAATCAAAACCAATTATTGTTTGTGCAATTTCATTATTAACAAATGCAACTGCCTTTTCAACGCCTTTGCCAAGGTAGCGCTTACCGCCATCGCGAAGTTCTGCTGCTTCAAAAGCACCTGTTGATGCACCGCTTGGAACTGCGGCGCGTGCCTGAGTTCCATCTTCTAATTCAATTTCAACTTCAACCGTTGGATTACCACGGGAGTCCAAAATTTCTCGTGCAGCTAGCGCTTCGATGATTGCCATTGCGTTTCTCCTCTTAATTCATTCAAACTTTGGCCGACCTCAACGCTGAAATGGCACCTTATTAACTAAGGCAATCCTACCGTGAGTTATGCGGGGCCAATCTGTTGGGCAATCCGCATGGCCTCCTTGCGCAGGGCTGCTTCAGCATCGATTCCGTTGGCATTGGCCCAAGCAATTACCGCCAATAATGCTTTACCTACTGCGCCTTCATCAGCGGCGCCGGAAATTGAAACACTATCGGGGGTAGTAACTTCAACATTATATTTTTCTGCGCGGTATAAAAGTTTTTCGACTAATGGCAATGCGGGTTGTGACATCGCGACTCCATCAAGCGGTGAAGTCCGGCCCTTTTCTTTCTTTTTTATTTCCTCCCAATTTTCAAGAACCTCTTGCGAGTCCCTGACTTCGACACCTGCAAAAACATGCGGGTGTCTGCGAATTAGTTTGTCAGCAATCCCCTGTGCAACATCTTCTATTGAAAATGGATCTGTCGGATGTTCTTCAGCCATACGGGCATGGAAATAAACTTGAAGTAGGACATCACCTAGCTCTTCGCGCATGTCAATTCGACTGTCAGATCGAACTGCATCAACAAATTCGTAGGACTCTTCTAGTAAGTACTTAAGAAGTGATTCGTGCGTTTGTTCTGCATCCCAGGGGCAACCACCAGGTGAACGCAAAGTATTCATGACTTCAACTAGGCGTTGAAGCTGTGAACCTTGCATTGTCTAAGTACTAGTTGCCTGATGGAGTAACAGCAGTTGATGCAGGATCAGTAGCGACGATGTCTGCTGTCGCAGCGTCCCACTTGCCGTAGCGAGGATTTACGGTAACGCCAAGTACCTTTGCTTTAGCAACAACAAGCTTTTGTAGTTCTGTTCCAACTTGATCTTGAGTGACTCCGCTAGCAGCTAATGCTTGACTAATTTTATCTGAAATTGAAATGGCTTCGATATATTGATCAAAATCTGCTGGTGCAATACCTGCATTGACTAATGCGTTTGGAAGAGCTGCGGCGCCACCAATTTGTTCAAGAATGCTTGCACGGCGAGTATCTATCTCTGCTTTTGTAACTGAAACCTTAAGTTCTGCGCCAACTTCGCGCAGTAGAGCCGTTAATAAGTGGAAACGTAACTGGCCACGATTAAGTGATTCACCTGTTTCCAACTTCATTTGAGTTGTATCGACCTTTGCGCGCTCAGCAAGAATTGAATCAATGCTGCCTTGGACTGTTGCTTGAGTGATTTTTGTGTTTCCGATAGTTGCAGCCGCTCCGACTTGCGAGCATCCTGTTAACAAGAGCGCTGTTGCTGCCAAAATTGCAAAAAACTTCTTCACTATGAGCTCGCTTTCGATACTTCGCTTAGTTGGTTAAGGACCTCAACGACCCAGGCCAGAAGAGAAGTATCCACTATTTCGGGAGCATTCTGGGACGGATTCCATGATGTTGCCTTTGGTAATGCCACTAATACCGTGCTCGCCGCCCCCTTGTAGAGCGATCCTGGATACAAACGTGTCAGACGCAACTGACGCGATTCAGGTAAAACCATCGGAGCTAATCGGAGGAATTTGCCTTGCACTACAACTTCGGTCAATTTCACAGCTTTTGCTTGTGCTCGCAACGCAGCAACGCCTAATAATGCTGTGGCTTCTTCAGGTAACTCGCCAAACCGATCAAGTAATTCTGCTTCGATAGATGAAACATCGATCGGTGATTTCACGTCGGCTAGGCGACGATATAAATCTAGGCGCAATCTTTCACCTGGAACATAATCTGATGACAAATGCGCATTAATTGGAAGTTCGACTTTGCACTCTGAAATTTTTTCTTCAGTTTCAATGATTCCTGATTTATATTCTTGTACTGCTTCTCCCACCATACGCATATATAAATCAAAACCAACGTCAGCAATGTGACCGGATTGTTCGCCACCTAATAGATTTCCGGCACCGCGAATCTCTAAATCTTTTAAGGCAACTCGCATTCCTGAACCAAGGTCTGTATTTGTTGCAATTGTTGTCAATCGCTCATGAGCTAATTCTGAAAGTGGCTCATCGGCGGAATACAAGAAATATGCGTATGCACGCTCACGACCACGCCCTACACGACCACGGATTTGGTGCAATTGCGAAAGCCCAAAGCGATCTGCTCGTTCAACAATTAAGGTGTTTGCATTTTGAATATCCAGACCACTTTCAACAATTGTTGTACATACCAAGACATCAAAGTCGCGGTTCCAGAACGCGAGAATTACATCTTCAAGCTCGCCTTCAGACATCTGCCCATGAGCAACTCGAATGCGTGCTTCTGGGACAAGTTCTTTTAAGTGCAGTGCTTTGCGATCAATACTTTCTACGCGGTTATGTAAATAAAAGATTTGGCCATCACGAAGTAATTCTCGATGGATTGCAGCTGCTATCTGAGCATCTTCTGCTGGACCCACATAGGTAAGGATCGGATGTCGTTCTTCGGGTGGTGTTGTGATCGTGGACATTTCACGAATACCTGTAATAGCCATTTCAAGTGTGCGCGGAATCGGTGTTGCAGACATAGCCAATACATCTACGGTCGTGCGCAGCTTCTTTAGTGACTCTTTTTGCTCAACGCCAAAGCGTTGTTCTTCATCAACAATGACTAATCCAAGGTCTTTAAACTGCACATCATTAGAAAGAATTCGGTGCGTACCAATAACAACATCAACAGCACCGGCTGCCAGATTAGCCAAGATCTCTTTACTCTCTTTAGCGGTATTAAAACGGGACAGCCCAGCAACTTTCAATGGAAATCCTGCATACCGTTCTTCGAAAGTCTTTGAATGTTGCTGCACAAGCAATGTTGTTGGAACAAGGACGGCAACCTGCTTACCATCTTGCACAGCTTTAAACGCGGCACGGATTGCGATTTCGGTCTTTCCATATCCAACATCTCCGCAAATAATGCGATCCATTGGATACGGGCGTTCCATGTCTTCTTTCACATCATTAATTGTTGAAAGTTGATCAGGAGTTTCTATGTAGGAAAATGAATCTTCTAACTCACGTTGCCACGGAGTATCTGCCGAAAATGCGAAGCCAGGTGAACTTGTTCGGGCCGCATACAATCTAATTAATTCGCCAGCAATCTGACGTACAGCTTTGCGTGCACGGCCCTTTGCTTTTTGCCATTCTCTGCTACCGATTCGGTGGACTGTAGGGGCTTCTCCACCGACATACTTTGATACTTGCTCTAAAGCATCAGTTGGCACAAATACTCGGTCACCTGGTTGACCACGCTTTGCGGGTGCATATTCAATAATTAAATATTCTCTGGTTACGCCAGCAACAGTGCGCTGTAGCAACTCAACATAACGACCGATTCCGTGCTGTTCGTGCACAACATAGTCACCGGTCTTAAGTTCAAGTGGATCAATTGCTTGCTTTCGCTTTGATGGCATGCGATCTCCATCTTTAACGCTTCCTTTACTGCCGGTTAAATCTCGTTCGGTCATAAAGAAAACTTGGTCTTCAGCACTTTCAAATCCATGGGTAATGATTGATGTTGTTAAGTAAATATTTCCTTTGGAAGGTGTCGCGACTAAATTCTCAACAATCTGTACCGGCAAATCTGCACTTCTAAAAATGCCTGCATATCTTTCCAACATTCCATGACCATGTGTCGCAAAAACAACAATGCGATGCTCTTCTAGCGATTGGCGCAAAACCTCGACAGTTCGTTCGATATCGCCCCGCATTGGATCGATTGGTGCATAATCTAAAAAGAGTGTGTCTCTCTCTAAGTCCGTTCCGAAAGGACTCAATTCAGCGGTATTTAATCCACATTTATAAATCTCATCCTTTAGTTCATCCCACGAAATATATGTGCCGGCACCATCATGTAGTGGTGCAATTCCACCCAACGCTGCATTTGACCACGATGCATTCAGAAACTCTTCGTTGGTTGCCAACAAATCTGCAGCTCTGGTTCGAATGCGTTGTTCATCGATAAAGACAATTTGTGTGTTTGCCGGCATTCGAGATAACAGTGTTTCTGTCTCATCAATTAGCAATGGAATCAAGGACTCCATTCCCTCGAAGGCAATACCTTCGCTTATCTTCTCTAGCATTTCGGCAGCGGCTGGATACTTGTCCTTGATCTCTATTGCCCGATGCTTTATCTCTGGAGTCAAAAGCATTTCTCGACAAGGGTAAATCTCCACGCTGCCAACAACAGGTGCAAATGTGCGTTGATCTGCAACTTCGAAATAGCTGACATCTTCAATTTCATCACCAAAGAAGTCAATCCGAATTGGATGATTACTTAAAGGCAAGAAGAGATCAACAATTCCACCTCGCACGGCAAACTCTCCGCGGCGTTCTACTAAGTCAGTACGCGTATAAGCAAGTGAGGATAAGTGGCGGACCAATAAATCAAGTGATTGTTCTTTTCCTATTTCCAATTTCATTAAAGGCGTTGACGCAAGGTTGCTAATTATTCGGTGAATCGCACCGCGCACAGGTGTCACAACAATTGGATTTACTGCATGATTATTATGCAATGAATACAAAGTTTGAATTCTCTTAGCAACGGTGTCGCTGCGTGGACTTAAGCGCTCGTGAGGCAATGTTTCCCAGGCTGGAAATTCCAAAACGTCGTCATAGAGTTCACGTAATTCGTTGACAAGATCTTCGCTGCTACGACTTGAGCTGGTAACAACTAATAACGGATGTGATGAAGCGCGCACGGCAAGTAAAAATGGATACATCGATTGCGGTGCCACAATATGAGATGCATCGGGCGCAGTTGGCAGGACGGGAATAAGTCCGCGCATGCGTGCCTCCAATGCCTTAAGGCCCCATTTCCTTTTGGAGGGGGGTCCAAATGGAGGGGCTTGATATGGCAAGTGTAATTTGTTTTGAGCACACCTCCATACCTGAGAGGATTGCCCAATGAGCCAGAGCCCTATCGCTGCAGATGATGCAGGACTACGCAGCGATGTGCGCCGCCTTGGTGATTTGCTTGGTCAAACACTTGTCCGCCAAGAAGGTCCCGAACTTTTAGCCTTAGTAGAAGAGGTACGAAAGTCTGTTCGCGAAGGTAAAGGCGCAGAAATTCTTGCGAAACTTTCAGTAGAAGACTCTGTTCAGTTAGTGCGCGCATTTAGTACTTATTTTCACTTAGCAAATGTTGCCGAACAAGTTCACCGAGCTCGAGTTTTAGCCGAAGCTCGCGTAACAGGCGGTTCGTGGCTTGCGCGCGCAGTTGATCGAATTGAAGAAGCCTTAAAAGCGCAAACACCTGGACACGAATTAAGTAAAGAAGAGATTACGCAATGGGTAAGTGCAATGTCTGTGCGACCAGTTTTCACCGCCCACCCAACCGAAGCAGCACGACGTTCGGTGTTAAACAAGCTAGGAAGCATCGCAGAATTACTAGATGATCCACGAAATCCTTCACAGCAAGACCGTTTGGCAGAAACAATCGATCTATTGTGGCAAACTGATGAACTTCGCTTAGGCCGACCAGAACCGCTAGATGAAGCACTTAACGCTTTGTACTACCTGGATGATCTCTTCACGCAGACGGTTCCAGAGGTTCTTAATGATTTTGCCAAAGAAATGAAGCGCATTGATGTTGATGTGCCAATCACAGCGCGCCCACTTTCCTTTGGTAACTGGATCGGTGGAGATCGCGATGGAAACCCGAACATCACCGCGCAGGTAACAACCGATGCCATGGTGTTACAGGTTGGCCATGCAATTCGTGTCACTATCGCCGCCATGAATGATTTACGTCAGATGCTTTCCGTATCGACAAAGATTGTTGGGGCAACACCTGAACTTTCCGCATCAGTTGAAAAAGATTTAGCAAATATCCCTGAATTTGAACCACGCTTCTTGCGCCTAAATTCTGAAGAGCCATATCGCTTAAAGGCAACAGCAATCGTGCACCGTTTGGCAGCCACACGAGATCGCCATGCAAAGGGCGCAGCACATGTTCCTCATCGCGATTACGCAAACACTGCCGAGCTGTTGGCAGATTTAGTATTGATGCGAGATTCGTTGATGGCTCACCGAGGCGAATTGATTGCTACAGGCTTACTTGAGCGGACTATTCGCACAATTGCAGCCTTTGGTATCAACCACGCAACCATGGATGTTCGCGAGCACTCAGATGCACATCACAATGTTTTGAAGCAGATCACTGGCGTAGATGGGTATCTTGCTAAGTCTCATGATGAAAAGTTTGAATTGCTAACAAAAGTACTAGCTGACGCAACAATTTTTGACACATCGAAATTGGATGCTTCAGGAAAGAAAACGTTAGATACCTTCGTAGCGATTAATGATTTAGTTGCTCGATTTGGACCAGAGGCTATCGAGACCTACATCGTATCGATGACAAAGGGTGCAGATGATCTGGTTGCAGCAGTTGTTATTGCTCAGCATGCTGGTTTAGTTTCACTAAAGGATAAGAAGGCCACGATTGGCTTTGCACCGTTGCTGGAAACTGTGGCCGAACTTCGCGCTGCAGGTGAAATTCTGGAAAAGCTTTTAAGTAATCCTGCATATCGCGCAGTAGTTTCATTACGCGGAGATGTGCAAGAAGTGATGCTTGGGTATTCAGATTCTAATAAAGATGCCGGTATTGCAACTAGCCAGTGGGAAATCCACCGCGCACAGCGTGCATTGCGAGATGTGGCAATGAAGTACGGCGTAAAATTGTGTTTGTTCCATGGTCGTGGTGGTTCTGTTGGCCGTGGTGGCGGGCCAACATATGATGCATTGATTGCATTGCCTTGGGGATCAGTTGATGGTCAGATCAAGATGACAGAGCAAGGTGAAGTTATCAGCGACAAGTACGCACTTCCTTCACTTGCCCGCGAAAATGTTGAGTTAACTTTGGCCGCATCTTTGGAAGCGACTGTTTTAAATCGCGGTCCACGTCAAAGCCCAGCTGAGTTAAAAGCCTGGGGCGATTGCATGCAGTTGCTGAGCGATGCATCATTCAAGCGCTACCGATCGTTGATTGAACAACCTGATTTGCCTGCATATTTTTATTCATCAACACCAGTTGAACAACTTGGTGATCTGTTCTTAGGCTCACGTCCTTCACGTCGCCCAGATGCAGCAGGTGGACTTGATTCACTGCGTGCGATTCCATGGGTATTTGGGTGGACGCAATCGCGCCAAATTGTGCCTGGTTGGTTTGGTGTGGGATCCGGACTTAAAGCAGCACGCGAAGCTGGACACTCTGATCTCTTAGTTCAGATGCTTAAAGAGTGGCACTTCTTCACAACATTTATTAGCAACGTTGAAATGACACTTGCGAAGACTGATTTAGCTCTTGCAAAGCGTTATGTCGAAACACTTGTTCCGGCCGAATTGCACCATTTCTTAGATGAGATCCAAACAGAATTTGAATTAACTGTTGCAGAGATCTTAAAGCTAACTAACAAGAAGGCTTTGCTTGGCGATCAGGAAATCTTGGCCAGAACATTGCAAGTTCGCGATGCTTATCTTTCTCCAATCCATTTGTTGCAAATCAATCTGCTAAAACGAGTTCGCGATGCTGGTGAGTCAGCAGATCCGGTGCTGCGCCGTGCACTATTGCTAACAATTAACGGTGTTGCTGCTGGCCTTCGTAATACTGGCTGATTAGTTCAACTGTTGTGGGCAGACTGAGTTGCTTCTAAACCCTTTGTAATAAGAGATTCGACAACATCTGCGCCGCGATCAATAAATTCGCCTAAATCCTTTTGTTCGACCTTTGAAAATGCTTTCAACACAAAATCTGCTGGATCTTGCTGACCCATGGGGCGGCCAATACCCAAGCGAACTCGGTAATAATCAGGGCCATCAAAGGCAGATGTCATTGATTTCAAACCATTGTGGCCATTATCGCCACCTGCAAACTTGGTCCGAATAGCAGCAAAGGGAATATCTAATTCATCATGCAAAGCAATTATGTTTTCTGGCTCGACTGAATAGAAGTTAGCAAGGGCTTTAATTGGACCGCCTGTTTCATTCATATAACTTTTTGATTTAGCAAGAATTACTGAATGCGTGCCAGCATCTAATTTATATGCGGCAATATCTGTGCGGGATTTGTGTGATGAAAACTTGATTGAATGGCGACGAGCTAACTCATCAATCACCATCTGGCCGATGTTATGACGAGTGGCAGCGTATTGATCTCCTGGATTACCCAGACCCACTACCAACCACGTCATAACAACAAAGCCTAAGGGTTAAGCGTCCTTCTTCTCTGCATCTGCAGCAGGTGCTGCAGCATCAGTTGCTGCAGGTGTTACTGCCTCTTCTACAACTGCAGTTGACTTCTCAGACAAGTGAACAACGATTGTCTTTGGATCACTTGCAAGTTCAACGCCTGCTGGAAGTACAACATCTGATGCGTACTTTGAAGAACCTGAAGCAAGACCTTGAATATCTACTTCTAGGAAACTTGGGATAGATGAGGCATCAACGCGAACATCGATTGTGTTGTGTACGTGCTCAAGAATTCCATCACGATCGTGCTCGCCCACTGTGTGAACAGGAACTGAAACAACAACCTTTTCGCCACGACGGACCAACACTAGGTCAACGTGCTCAAGAATCTGCTTAAGGAAATCGCGAACAATTACCTTTGGAAGAGTTAACTCATTCTTGCCATCAATTGTGATGTCCAAAAGAACGTTTGACTGCTTTAGAGCAACGCCAAGTTCCTTTGCAGGAAGAGTGATGTGTAGTGGCTTTTCTCCGTGACCGTAGATAACAGCAGGAACTAAACCATCGCGACGTGCACGACGTGATGCGCCCTTACCAAATTCAGTACGAGTGGTTCCGACGATCTTTACTTCTGCCATTTTTTATCTCCTAGTAGTCCTGGTTCTTCGGTGCGTACACAAAGTTCCAGCAGGAGAAAAATCCCTTACCCGTCGATCACGGAAAGCTATTCGCTACCCTCGCCGGAACAGGTCGAACAGTATCTTTTAGGCCAGCATTGAAGCAAATTGAGGCTTAGGAATGACCATCAAACAGGCTTGTAACTGATCCAGCCTCAAAGACCTCACGGATCGCGCGGGCCAGCAGCGGAGTAATTGAAAGCACGGTCAAATTATCGAACTTTTGGTCCTCTGAAATTGGCAAAGTATTTGTGATGACCACTTCAGATGCACGGCAGTTTTTTAAGCGATCAACTGCAGGACCACTAAATACCGCGTGCGTTGCAGCGATGATTACATCTGCAGCACCTGCATCAAATAACGCGTCTACCGCCTTAGTAATAGTTCCGGCAGTGTCGATCATGTCATCAATAACGACGCATGTTTGTCCAACAACATCACCGACGACGCGGCCTGTGATTGATTCATTAGGAACGCGTGGGTCACGAGTCTTGTGAATAAATGCAATTGGGCAACCACCAAGTAGATCTGACCAACGCTCTGCAACGCGAACACGGCCTGAGTCAGGAGAAACAATTGTTAAGCGTGTGCGATCAACCTTGCTGCCAACATAATTTGCAAGCATTGGAAGTGCGAACAAATGATCTACAGGACCATCAAAGAAACCTTGGATTTGTGAAGTATGCAGATCAACAGCCATTAAACGATCAGCTCCTGCTGTTTTAAATAGATCTGCCATTAAACGTGCTGTGATCGGTTCGCGACCGCGGCTCTTCTTATCTTGTCGCGCGTAACCATAAAAAGGTGTAACCACTGTGATGCGCTTTGCAGATGCGCGCTTCAAAGCATCAACCATGATCAACTGCTCCATGATCTGCTTATTGACTGGATCGGTATGGCTTTGAATAACAAAGGCATCGCAACCGCGAACTGATTCTTCGAAGCGAATAAAAATTTCACCGTTTGCAAAATCATATGCAGACATTGGTGTTAAAGGAATACCAAGTTCGGCAGCTACTTCATCAGCTAGTTCGGGAAATCCACGGCCTGCAAATAAGCGCAATTTCTTTTCAGAAGATAAACGGATCTCGCTCATGTATCTAGCCCTTCCTATTCCGTGATTCGGCGGCTTGTGCGGATTTACTTCCTGGGCGCTTGCGCAGAACCCAATCTAATACATTTCTTTGCTTTGCTCGGCCAACACCAATTGCTCCGGCAGGAACATCTTCTGTAATAACTGATCCAGCCGCTGTATATGCACCATCTCCAATTGAGACCGGTGCCACAAGCATTGTGTCGCTGCCGATTCGGACCTGATCGCCCACTGTGGTGTGATGCTTTTCAACGCCGTCATAATTAACAAAGATTGTTGCAGCGCCAATATTGCTACCCTCACCAATTGTTGCATCACCAACATATGACAGATGCGGAATCTTTGAACCTGTACCGACAACTGCATTTTTCATTTCAACAAATGCGCCAGCTTTAGTTGCATCACCTAGCTGAGTTCCGGCTCGCAAGTAGGTAAATGGGCCAACTGTGGCCCCTTCACCGATCACTGTTTGAGTGGCGATTGACTCCAGGACCTGTGCGCCTTCTTTAACAACGCAATCAGTCAAGGTTGTGCGAGGTCCAATAACAGCCCCTGTTGCAACCTTTGTCGATCCAAGCAGAGCAGTACCTGGATGCAGCATTACATCATTAGCAAGTTGAACGTTTGCATCAATCCAGGTTGTTGTTGGGTCAATTATTGTGACGCCAGCGCGCATCCATTGATCATTAATGCGATCTCGAAGCATTGCGGCACTTTCAGCCAATTGCACTCGATCATTAACACCAAGAGTTTCAGTGAAATCATCAATCATGATTGCGGCGATAGATTCGCCTGCAGACTTTAGGATTCCAATAACGTCAGTTAAGTACAACTCGCCTTGTGCATTTGCTGTTGTTAGCTTGCCAATTGATGCAGCCAGCTTTTCGCCATCAAAGGCGTACACGCCACTGTTAATTTCATAAATAAACTTTTCATCATCTGTTGCATCTTTTTCTTCAACTATGCGCAACAGTTCATCGCTATCGTCACGAACAATGCGGCCGTACCCTGTTGGTTCTGGATGCTCAGCAGTTAAAACAGATGCGGCAAACTTTCCAGATGTATGGGCTGCTACAAACTGTGCCAATGAATCACCAGAAAGCAGTGGTGTATCGCCAGCTAAAACTAAAACGGTTCCTTTAGGTGTTGTACCGGCGAGCGCTAACTGCGCTGCATGTCCGGTGCCACCGCGGCGTTCCTGGAAAACAGTTGTTGCCTTTGGAGAAATATCTGCAATGTGCGCTTCAACCGCTTCGCGACCTGAGCCAACAACGATTCGAAGTTCCGTTGGATTCAGATGATTAACTGCGTGAAGAACATGTCCAAGTAGCGATCGTCCTGCAACGCTGTGTAAAACCTTAGGAGTTGCCGACTTCATACGTGTGCCTTCGCCTGCGGCTAGGACAATCACGGTTTGTACGGTCACAACTGAAGTCTATCGGTGTGTGAACTGAGTTGAACTAGGTGGCTCCGCCACCAGGTATCGATCCTGGACCCTGGGCTTCAAAGGCCCATGTGCTAGCCACTACACAATGGCGGAACGCATATTCTCCCTCATAAATGGTGGTGCTTGTGACCAACTGCGCCCAATTAGGAGATTACTTTCGCCCCTGCCACAGGACCATATGCCCGCACAACGCTGCCTACAACCCCGCTGGCCGTTAATGCCACGGTTAAATCAAGGCCGGCATCAACATCTGCAACCAAGAATGCAACGGTTGGGCCCGATCCCGAAACTATTGCGCCAAGTGCGCCGTATTCCTGACCAACATCTAAAACTAAACGCAATGCTGGGCGCAAAGAACATGCTGCAGCTTGTAGATCATTAACGAGTGATTTTCCAACTTCGGGTGCATCGGCTGCCAATAATGCTTGCATTAATCCTTCATGCGTTTGCGGTTCAATAATTTCAAGTTCGGCGCGCAAACGATCGCATTCGGCGTAGACAGCCGGTGTTGATAAACCATGTGTAGATAGTGCAAGCACCCAGTGATACGTACCGCGAGATAACGCCGCCGTTAATTGATCACCGTGACCAGTGCCTATTGCGGTTCCTCCACTTAACATGAAAGGAACATCGCTTCCAATTTGTGCCGCAATCTCAACCATTTCTTCGCGAGACATCCCCAATGAATATAAATAGTCGATTCCAACAATTGTTGCTGCAGCATCTGCGCTACCGCCTGCCATACCGCCTGCAACTGGAATCGATTTCTTAATTTCGATGTGTGCATCGACTGTTAGGTCATACTCTTTTGAAATTAGCGCCACAGCTTTTGCAGCCAAATTATTTGCATCTTCAGGTACGCCATGAGTCTGTTCGCCAGATACTGCAATAGTTAATCCCGCACCGGGTTCTGCCAACTTAATTGTTACATCATCAAAGATTGAAATTGCTTGGAAAACTGAAACTAAATTGTGATAGCCATCGGCCTCTTTGGGCCCCACAGATAACTGAAGGTTGACCTTTGCAGGTACGCGCACGGTCACACTTTTTACTGGCATGCGGTGACCCTATAACTGCTGTTAGAAAATGTCAGGCGCAACGGCTGCAATCTTGCAAAAAGATTCAACTTGTAATGCTTCGCCACGAAGTGTCGGATCAATACCGGCTTTAATCAAAATAGCTTCGGCAGCCGATGATGATCCATACAGACTAGAAAGGGCTGATCGCAGCATCTTTCGACGTTGGGCAAAGGCCGCATCAATAATCGTGAAGACTTTCGCACGAGAATCTTCGCTGCCTGCTGCTTCACGACGTGTGAAACCCACTAATTTGGAATCTACATTTGGTGCTGGCCAAAAGATTGACCGTGACACTGTTCCGACATTTTTTACATCAGCCCACCATGCAGCTTTAACACTTGGAATTCCGTACTCCTTGCCACCAGGCTTTGCTGCTAATCGATCTGCAACTTCAGCCTGCACCATAACAACGCCAGTTCGAATTGAAGGAAACTTTTCGAGCAGATGAAGCAGAACAGGTACTGAAACGTTATATGGCAGGTTTGCAACTAAAACAGTTGGTGCGATCGGCAGTTCATGAACAGCTAACGCATCTTTATTGATGACCGTTAGCTTTTCTGGATGTTCAAAGTGTTGAGCAACTGTGATCGGCAACTGTTGTGCGAGTCGCGGGTCAATTTCGACTGCAATAACAGACTTTGCTATTTCAAGCATTGCAAGTGTTAGTGATCCAAGACCTGGCCCAATTTCTAAGGCAATGTCATCTTGTGTAACACCTGCGGTGCGAACTATCTTTGTGCAAACATTTGAATCAATCACAAAGTTTTGTCCCAGCGACTTAGACGGTTTTAAATCTAACTGCGCAGCAAGTTCGCGGATTTGTGCCGCACCTAGCAAGGTCATGGTGCGAACGATCCAAAGATTCGTTCGGCGTTATTACCAAGTGCTGTTGCAAGCTCTGCTAAATCTTGATCTCGCTCTGCTGACATGGCACGCACAATTGTTGCGATCTGTGCTGGTGTATTACTTGCTCCGCGATGCGGTGAAGGCGCTAAAAATGGCGAATCTGTTTCAACCAATAACTGATCAATCGGAACAAGTTTTACCGCATCACGCAAAGCTGGGGCGTTCTTAAAGGTCAACGTGCCAGCAAAGGAAAGAATGTATCCACGTTCGATACAGGTTTTAGCCATTTCGACATCGCCTGAAAAGCAATGAAAGACAGTCTTTTCTGGGGCTCCAACTTCAAGTAAAACTGATAACACATCTTCATGTGAATCACGATCATGAATGACAAGAGCCTTATTTGTTTTCTTTGCTAATTCGATATGCCACTTGAAAGAATCCTGTTGACGCTTTCGAAGCTCCGGTGGCGTGCGGAAGTAATCCAGTCCTGTTTCACCAATTGCACGAACACGTGGATGTTGTGCAAGTTCTTCAATAATCTTTAGATCACCCTCCAAATCTGCAACAACTGGTGCTTCGTTGGGATGTAATGCAACGGCTGCCAAGACAGATGTATTCCACTTTTCTGCGGCTGCAACGCACCATTTGGATTGTTCTGCTGAGTAGCCAACTTGAACAATGCGATCAACATTGACAGATTTTGCCTCGGCAATGACATCGGCAACTTCTTGTGAATCAAAGGCAGCGTCGGTCACGATCTCCATGTGTGCATGTGCATCGACTGTTGGAACCGGTAGGGCTTGCGGCAACGGTGCGCGAGGCCTATCGATATCGCGATTGTGGCGATCAGCCATTGGTGTTTAGGCGGGAGTTTCTAGACGTGGGAACAAAACTGGAGTTTTAGTAACAATTGCACCCGCAGGTAGCTGGCCCCATGTTGCAACATCTGAAATCTTTTGTGCAGATAAATCTCCAAGTGCTGTTTGTGCGCCAAGGCTTTGCCACAAAATTTCGCAGGTCTGCGGCATTACAGGATGTAAAAGAACAGCAAGAGCGCGTAATGATTCAGCGGTGTTATATAAAATTTCTTCTAACTGTGCTTGGTTGGCAGGATCTTTGGCAAGAATCCATGGCTCTTTGATTGTTACATAACCATTTACTTGCTTGCAAAATTCCATGATTGCCAAGATTCCGCCTTGGAAATCAAGGGCGCACATTGCAGCGTCAGCTTTTTTTACCGCTTCAACTAAAGCTGCTTCAAGTCCTGCATCATGGCTAACTGCTGGCAGTACGCCTGCGCAGTACTTTTCAACCATTGCTGCGCTGCGAGAGGCCAGGTTTCCAAAGTCATTTGCTAGCTCAGATGTGTAGCGGGCACTCATATCTTCCCAAGAAAATGAACCATCAGTTCCAAATGGGATTGCACGCAAGAAGTAATAACGGAATGCATCGATTCCAAAGTGATCTGTGATGTCTTTAGGAGCAATACCCGTCAACTTGCTCTTACTCATTTTTTCGCCACCAACTAGCAACCAGCCGTGAGCAAAAACTTTCTTTGGCACATCGAGGCCTGCTGCCATCAACATCGCTGGCCAAATAACTGCGTGGAACCGCAAAATATCTTTTCCAACTAGGTGAACATCTGCTGGCCACGTTTGCGCAAACTTTTTGCCGCCTTCTGAATCTGGCGCATCTGTTAATCCAACCGCTGTTGCATAGTTGAGTAAGGCGTCAAACCAAACATAGACAACTTGATCTGTATCCCACGGAACTGGAATACCCCAATCAAATGTGGAACGAGAAATTGAAAGATCTGAAACTCCACCTTCAAGGAATGAAACAACTTCATTGCGAGCACTTTCAGGTTGGCAAGCCTCGGGATTATTTTTGTAATGAGCAAGCAGCGGTTCAACGAAAGCAGAGAGTTTGAAGAACCAATTGTTTTCATTCACTAACTCAATTGGCTTGCTATGAATCGGACAGCACTTAGCACCATCGATATCGATTAAGTCGCCAGGAAGTTTGAACTCTTCGCAACCAACGCAATAAGGGCCTTCGTACTTGCCGGCGTAAATATGGCCAGAGTCTTTGAGAGATTGCAAAAACTTTTGAACCCGCTCCGTGTGACGCTTTTCTGTGGTGCGAATGAAATCATCATTAGCAATATTTAAATGTTCCCAATTTGGCTTCCATGCCTCTTGAACAAGCTTGTCGACCCACGCTTGCGGTGCAACATTGTTGCTTTCGGCGGTACGCATAACTTTCTGACCATGTTCATCTGTTCCAGTTAAAAACCAGACTGATTCGCCTTTTTGTCGATGCCAACGAGTTAAAACATCGCCAGCAACGGTCGTATAAGCATGCCCGATATGAGGGGCATCGTTGACGTAATAAATCGGCGTCGTTAGGTAGAAAGACTTAGTCACTGGCTCATCTTATTGGCATCAACGACTGCGGCATAAACAAGACGCTTTGCGATGCCAAACTCATCGGCAACCGTAGCAATTGCTGACTTTCGATCCATTCCGGCGGCCTCAAATTCTCGGACTCGTCCAACCATGTCTGCTGCCGTCAAAGATGCTGAATCAGTAACGGCACCAGCAATCACAAGAGTGATTTCTCCAAGGACTTCATTAGCAGCTGCCCATGCAGACAGCTCCCCAAGGTTGCCTCGGATTGTTTCTTCATATCGCTTTGTCATTTCACGACAAATTGCACCAAGCCGATCGGTACCGAAAACATTTACTGCATCAACTAATGAATCAGCTAGTCGATGAGGCGCTTCAAAGAAAACCATAGTGCGCTCTTCAAATCTAAGTTTTTCAAATGTTGCTAATCGCGCACCAGCTGTTCGTGGCGGAAATCCCTCAAATGAAAAACGATCTGTTGGCAAACCTGATAACGCAACTGACATTGTGACCGCACTTGGTCCAGGAATAACAGAAACTTCAATACCTTCAGCAATTGCATCTCGCATCAATCGAAAACCCGGATCACTAATAGTTGGCATTCCGGCATCTGAAACGACCAACACCGTTGCGCCAGTTTTTAGTTCAGCAATTAATTCGCGGGTGCGATCTTCTTCATTTCCCTCGAAGAATGAAAGGACGCGGGCTGTGAAAGTGACTTGTATATCTGCGCACAAACGATGAAAACGGCGTGAATCTTCTGCAGCGATAATCGAAGCATTTTCAATTGCGCTTTTTAATCGTGGGCTGGCGTCCCCAGGATTTCCCAAAGGTGTAGCTGCCAAGATGAGCGTCATGGCCTAATCCTCTCAGTATTTGCGAGTAAACGCCCATACTCTTGTCCCATGGCTGCCATTGCTCCACTACTGATTGCCTTTGCCTCATTTGTGCTGCGGTTAATCAATCTTGGGTTGCCGAAGGGTTTTGTTTTTGATGAGGTCTATTACGTTAATGGTGCACGTGATTTTTTAAAGTATGGCGTAGAAGTAGATGGCGCTAATCCAGAATTCATAGTTCATCCACCCGTAGGCAAATGGCTAATAGCTAGCGGAATCAAGTTATTTGGGGACAATGAATTTGGTTGGCGTTTTGCATCAGCACTATTTGGCACCATGTTAATTCTTCTGTTTGCTCGCTTGGTGCATGTTCTCTTTTATTCACCATTACTAACTGCAATTGGCGCGGCACTGATGGCACTCGATGGATTGCTGCTTGTACATTCACGGACAGCGCTGTTGGATCTGTTCTTAACATTCTTTACGCTACTTGGTGTTCTGCTGTGGCATCGCAGTCGACACATTTGGGCAGGTATTGCATTTGGATTAGCAATTGGTTGCAAGTGGAGTGCTGTCTATTTTGTTGGGCTAATTGGTTTGATAGCTATGTACCAAATTTTAGTTACACACGACATTAGGAAATCTTTAAAGCCGATTGCAGCAAAGTTTTTGCAATACGGAGTTCTACCAGTAGTTGTTTACACATTCACATGGACTGGATGGTTTGTTTCTGATCGGGGTTGGAGTCGCCACTGGTCGGCAAATCCAATTTCTTCGTGGCTTCACTATCACTCAGAAATGCTCAACTTCCATACTGGCTTAACGGAAAAGCATCCGTACCAAGCAAATCCTTGGAGCTGGCTCATAATGGGCAGACCAACCTCGTTTTTTTATGCAACACCAAAGGACTGTGGCGCAAAAGATTGTGCTCAAGAAGTTCTGGCTTTAGGCACACCATTTTTGTGGTGGATAGGCACTGTCGCAATATTTATAGTCGTTGGCTATTGGATTAAGTCTTTACTACATCATCGTGTCGACTCTGCTGCAAATATTGTTGTTCTTGGCGTAGCAGCAGGTTATCTACCGTGGTTTGCAATGCAACAGCGCACTGTTTTTTCTTTCTACGCAATCATTATTGAGCCGTTTTTGATTCTAGCTGTCGTGCACTGCACTAAGTTATTGCTTGATAGCGGATTAAAGCCAGCTGTTTCACAATCAATTGTGGCTGGGACTTTCGCATTGATAGTGCTGTGTTTTCTCTATTTCTTGCCGCTTTTTACGGGCCAAATCATTTCCTACGAAGATTGGCACCTTCGCATGTGGTTTGATTCTTGGATTTAATTATTCGTTAGCAGCGCGGGCTTGATTCAATCGATCTACTGCTTCATCAGCTAGCTGTTGATCAAATATTTCATCGCGAGATGGTGATGCAGCCGCAAGTGCTTCTCGCTCTAGGCGTTCTTGTTCCTCGCTCCATTGTCCAGGAATAGTCAGGTCAATGACTCGCTTCGCAGTAACGGCCTTAGGTGCGTTCACATACGTTGGAACAGGAACTTCAGTTGGCTCCCATGCATTTCGAACTGAAGCGGAGCCCTTAGGCAAAATAACAACACCTTTTAATTCGCGCTCTGACAATGGAATCCAGTGTTCTGTGCTTGGTTTTGGTTGCACAACTTCAGCCAAATTTGCTGCTGAAACTCCAGAACTACGACGATGCAACTGCGTTACGCGACGCTTATGCAGTTGATCAGCAATTACATAACGCCGAACATTTGCAATGTAAATCAATATTCCAGATGCTGGAACCGCTGCGTAAATAAATGGCATCGTATTCATAATTCCACCTATAAGTGTTGTGACGAGTGAAAAAGCGATTAATACAAATGTGATTCTTCGACGCAAAAGAGTTTGTCGAACTTTTGCTTCGCGATCAAGATCGATATGAATAGCTCCACTAGTTGTTGTGGTTTGTGGAGATTGATTTGCAACTACACGCAAGGCACTTTTGAAACGTTCAACTGATTTTCCTGAGAACTCATTTCGATCATGAATCCAACGGGGTGCAAAATAAGCGACCCACATACCGATGATCGCAATATAGATAAGTCCCGAAGTCATGATGGGTAAATCTAAAGGAAGGGGTGATGCTTTTATGGGATTTAAGCGCTACTTAATCGCAGAATTTTCTTTAACAAAGCAGATGTGATCGCGCCATTGGCCATCGATATGCAGGTACCGAGGACGATCGCCTTCGAAAATGAAGCCAGCTTTTTCAGCTACTCGACGGCTCGAGGCATTTTCTGGTCGCAGATTTATCTCAACGCGATGCAGTTTTAAAACCTCAAAGGCGTACTGCGTAAGCATTTCAACAGCCGCGGTTGTGTAGCCGCGATTGGCAAAATTTCGATCAATCCAATATCCAATATGTCCCCCTCGCATTGCCCCGTAAATAACTCCGCCCAGCGAAATCTGGCCAATTAGGTTCTTGCCATGCCAGATCGCAAAGGAAAATGAGCGACCATGGCGGGCTTCGTGATTGAGAATTTTCACCATTTCAAAATATGACGGAAGCTCTTTATAACTCTCGTGGCTTATTGAAGGAATTGTAGCTTCCCAAGGAGATAGCCATTCGCGATTTTCTGCTCGCACACGATTCCATGCTGTGCGATCTCGAAAACGCAAGGGTCGTAAATAAATCTGCTCGTCCTCTAGAAGTACAGGCCAGCGAGTGCTCATGAGACTAGATATATCGGCGCTCAAGAACTACAACATTAACCTGATCACCAGTTTTAAGGGATGTATCGGTTTCAGTAACCGCAATAAATGCATTTGCATCAGACAAAGTTGATTGTTCGTCTTGATCAGCCAGTGGAGTTACCGATTTTCCATCATCGGCCAAAATTGCTCGAATGTAAGAGCGCATTCCGGCTGCAGATGCAATTGGCTTTTCAAGTGCAGCTTTAACAGACGGACGATGAATTGTTGCTGCCCCCAACATTGTTCGAATCATTGGTCGAACAAAAAGTTCAAATGAAATGTAAGCAGCAATTGGATCACCAGGCAAAGTCACCACTGGGATGTTGTCTGGGCCAATAGTTCCGAAGTTATGGCGGCCACTTGCTTCAATCGCTACGTCAACTGTAGTTATCTCACCCAACCCAGAAAGTGTGCGGGAAATTAGGTCGAAGGAATCATCATTTCGTTCTCCACTAATAATGATGAGATCTGCGCGCACTAATTGATCTTCAATAACCTTTTGCAATTGTGCTTCATCATCTGGAATTGAATGGACGCGATAGGCAACAGCACCGACTTCGCGTACAGCAGTTGTTAATAGCCACGAATTTGTTTCATACTCATCGCTTGAATTGTTTAGAGCTTGACCTGGTTCAACTAAATCAGGACCAGCTGATAAGACAACAACGCGTGGATGTGGACGAGTAGGTAGATGATCTCGACCAATTGATGCCGCTAAGCCAATTTGAGTAGAGCGAATGCGAGTACCGGAGCGAAGAACCAACCGTTCTCCTGCGTAAACATCTTCAGCAAGTGTGGCGCCATGTGCATCAAGCAAAGGCATTTCAAATGGTTCTAGTGGTTTGCAGATGGCGAGTAATGAGGTTAGAAACTCATCTACTCGTGTGTGTTCTGACATAATCACACCCTACTTGTTGAACAGTTTGATCTTTGGGATTTAACGGGAGATTTAAATGACAGATCAGAAAACAGCATTACGCGATCGAGCCCGTCGCGAGCGTTCTCAGAAATATATCGCCTGTAACTTTAATGTGATCTTAAAAGCACCAGAAATTGTCGCAGCCTCAACTATCGCCTCGTATGTTTCCTACGACTTAGAGCCAAGTACGGTTGAAATCAACGAAGCATTCCTGAGAGCTGGAAAGACCGTAGTCCTGCCCCGCATTAGTGGCGATCAACTGGAATGGGTTACGTGGAATGGTGATCCCAATCAATTGATAACTCGAAAGAAAATTTTGGAACCACTAGGTGATGCGCTGCAAGATCTTTCACATATTTCTGTCGTCGTTGTTCCAGCTCTTCGCATTGATCAATCTGGATATCGATTGGGACAGGGTGGTGGATATTACGATCGCGCTTTGCCACATTTTAAAGCGTGGAAAATTGGTTTGGTGTACGCGGGTGAATTAAACAGCGAGGAGTTGCCACACGAAACACATGACATCCCACTAGATGCTGCTGCGTCGCCTTCGATCGTTGTGCGCTTTAACCGTTAGGTAAGTTGCGCGCCATTACGATGCGCTGAATTTGATTAGTACCCTCATAAATCTGAGTCAATTTTGTATCGCGCATCATGCGTTCAACTGGGTAATCAGTTACATATCCATAACCGCCAAGTACCTGAATAGCATCTTGCGTTACTTTCATAGCAATGTCACTTGCAAAACACTTACTAGCTGCTGAGAAAAAGCGCAGATCTTTTTCGTTATTTTCACTTTTGATTGCAGCAGAATAAGTAAGCAATCGTGCAGCTTCGATATTCATAGCCATATCAGCCAACATAAATTGAACTGCTTGGAAGTCAAAGATTGGCTTGCCAAATTGGTGACGCTCGTGGGCATACTTAGTTGCAACATCAAAAGCACCCTGTGCCAGACCAATAGCTTGTGCAGCGATAGTGATTCGAGTGTGATCAAGTGTGTTCATTGCCAAAGCAAATCCTTGACCAACTTCGCTGATGCGACGATCATCGCTTAGCTGAACATTGTCAAAATAAACTTCACGGGTCGGAGAACCGCGCATTCCCATTTTCTTTTCTGGTGCACCAAATGAAACACCAGGGTCAGATTTTTCAACAACGAATGCAGTTACACCTTTAGTTCCACTTGAAGGGTCACTTTGCGCAATCACTGAATACAGCTCGGATTCGCCAGCATTTGTAATCCACTTCTTGCTTCCGTTGAGGACCCATCCATCACCAGATCGCTCTACCTTGGTACGCATTGCAGATGCATCTGATCCTGCCTCTGATTCTGAAAGGCAGTACGAAAATCCTTCGCCCTTAACTAAGCGCGGTAACCAACGCTGCTTTTGCTCATGATTGCCACCCAAAATTAATGGCATTGAACCTAACTTGTTGACCGCAGGAATCAATGATGAGGAACCGCAAGCACGAGCTACTTCTTCAATAATTATTACAGTTGCAAGTGCATCTGCTCCATCGCCACCAAATTCGGTTGGAACATGAGCTGCGTATAGACCACTTTTAAGCAGAGCCTCTTTTGCCTCTTCCGGAAAGCGATGATCTTCATCAACAGCTTGAGCATGTGGTGCAATTTCTTTTTCGGAAAGTGCGCGCACGCTTGCACGAAGCTCTTTGTACTCAGATGGTAGATCAAATAGGTTTTCCATTAGGACTCATTCTTATCTCGTTGTGCCAACTTTTGTAGGTACTGATTATAGTTTGCTAAATCATCTGGTTGTCCCATTGCTGCTTGACGCACAATATTTCGATCAATTCGCTTAGCCTCACGCGTGTCATCACGTAGCCAATTGATAAAGGTTGCAACTAATGCGATCAGAATTGGGATTTCTCCCATTGCCCAACCGATAGAACCACCAAGTTTTTGGTCTGCCAATAAGTCGGTAAGCCACGGAGTACGTAATGAAGCGAAGTAGCCCTTGTCTATCAACGTCGTCGTGGACATCAAAGCGACGGAGAAAAATGCATGAATACTCATAGCTGCAAACAAGACAACTATCTGAACTAAGTGAGGAATTTTACGAGGATTTGGATCAATACCAATCACTACAAAGAAGAATAAAAAGCCAGCGGCCAAGAAATGAAGGTTCATAAACAAGTGACCCACATGGCTTTGCATTAAGTCGGCAAAGGCATTTGTGAAATACAAACCAAACAAAGAACCATCAAAGATCAATAATGCAACGATTGGGTTGGTATAGAACATTCCGATTTTAGAATGCAATGCCGCCAATAAAGAACCTCGGACACCCCGCTCAGAAGGTGTTCGACCCTGAGGCAGTGTTCGTAAAGCTAATGTCATTGGTGCACTAAGAACTAGCCCAATTGGCGCAATCATTCCCAAAAGCATATGTGCAAACATGTGATACGAAAATGAGAATTGCGCATAGACGCCTAATCCCCCACTTGTTGCAAAATCAATGACAGAAATACTAAGTGCGAATGAAATAGTGCGACCTACTGGCCACTTATCTCCACGCTTTGTTAAGACCATTACACCTTTTACATAGAGCGCAACCATCAATACTAAAATTCCGATAATTAATGCATCTGGTTCATAACTTAAGAAAATTCTTGACCATGTTGGTTTAGGTGGTGCGCTAAATCCAACAACCGCAACAGCTGGATCGAACTTTACTAACCCTGGTCGATTAGGTGAACTTGTATTAGATAACCACGACCCCATCGCAACGGTAACAACCATAATGATTGCCTCAGTTGTCAGTAGCTTTCCAAATCCAATCCAGTTAATTGCTTCTTTACCTTCAAGATTCTTTCGGTGCAAGTAACCAATTGCCACCAATGCAAGTGTTGCGATGGTCTTTGCAATGACAATGTACGCATATGTGGAATTCCAAGCGGTTGCGAAATTTAGTCGAGTCCAAGCGTTCACAGTTCCGCTGACAACAACTGCAATTGCTGCCCATAGCGCTAATTGGCTGAAGCGAGGCACAGCGATTGCACGATCAGCAGCCGACAGCATTGCGATTGCAAGGATTCCGCCAACCCACATAGATAGTGCAATAACGTGAATTACGAGTGAACCAATGACAAGGGAATGCGAACCACTAGATGCTGCGTGACTTTCAAATACCGGAGCGATCAATCCAGCAAGTGACATGATGAGTAACAGGATTACGCTCAGAATTTTTCTCGCTTGAAACGAATACAGAAAAACTAACAGTGCAATGACTGCTTCAAACGCTAAATACTGACCTAAGGTAATTTGAGTAACAAAGGATCGAAGTACAGTCGGGTCCAGAGCAACAGAGATAGATGAGTTCAAGATTTGGGCCAAAGTGGCAACAATTAAACCGATAACGCCGACAAACCAAATGCCTGAAGATGCTTTTAAGAGAGTACGAAGTTTTTCGCCAGAAGATGAAACTTTGCCCTCAACATCTAATAACAAGAACCCCATCGCTAAAAGTGACCCAATGGTTGCAAAACCACCAAGCAAATTTAGGTATTTAAAGGTTGTGCTTAAAAAATTCATCGATCAGCAAATAATTTACGTGCATATAGGGAAAGTCCAACAGTGACTACAAGTGCGGCAACAAGTAAAATAATTACAAAAATATTTGTTCCCCAGCTACTGCTGGCAGGTGTCTGCGATTTGCTTGGTTCAGGGTTTGGATTTGCTGTGGAAATTACACTCGGAGACTGAAACTTAAAAGTAAAACTGCCTTCAAGGGGTGCATCGGCTTCGGATGCTAATGAGTACTTGACTGTATAAATTCCAGAATCAATAAGCGGCTTGACGCCAACCGTTGCACTCTTATCTGAAATTGTGATGGTGCCATCATCAACACGAACTCCATTGGGATCTGTCACCGTAATCGAGTTTGCATCGGGTGCATCCGCCAACAAAGTAACTTGACCAGTAACTGTCACATTTGTAGGGGAAACTGAAAGAGTAGAACCACTAATCGGATTGGTACTTACTAATGTATTTGCAGTGGCACTTGCCACCCCTAGAAATGTAAGTAGCAGAATCGCTGCAATACGTAAGCGGCTCACAGTTTCCTTTCATTAGGGCTTGGGAAGCTCCTCAATTCGCGCCTATCGTCTCACTTCTTTACACTGACTGCCTAGCCTCAATTCAGAATGGAGCCTGTGATGCCTACATATCAATATGCCTGCACCGCTTGCGATCATCAATTCGAGGCGATTCAATCCTTTTCTGATGACTCACTGACCGAATGCCCGCAATGTAAGGGTGAGATCCGCAAGGTCTACACCGCGGTCGGTGTTGTATTTAAGGGATCGGGTTTTTATAAAACTGATTCCGCTAATAAGTCCACAGTTGCTGATGTGCCGAAAGCTGCGCCAGCACCAAAGGCTGATTAATCCTCGTGATGTGGAGGTTTGTCTGACTTAATTTCTGCTTCGCGTCGAGCTTGCTCGGCAGCTGCTTCGGGATCGATCTCATCTGAAGTGACGTTAGGAAAGAGATCGCTCATGGAATTAATTCTACATCGATAAAGGAAAGAGAAGAACATGTTTGAGAATTTAGGCCGGTTTATTGTGAAGCACCGTAAAGGCGCAGTTGTGCTTTTCATCGTGGGCATTCTTGTGGCAGGCGGAATTGGATCAATGGTCTTTAGCCGACTTGATTCAGCTGGATACTCAGACCCTAAAAGTGATTCTTACAAGGTTTACAAATATTTGAATGATGAATTAAAACTCTCTGATCCTGTTGTTGTCCTTCTTGTAGATTCCGGAACAAAGGATGTATCTGATCCTGAAGTTACACAAAAAGCACTAGCGCTCGAAGCAAAAATCTCTAAAGAAAAAAATGTTTCAAAGACGGTTTCATTCTGGAGCTCGGGACAGCAGGCAGCATTTAAATCCATCGATGGAAAGGCTGCCTACATCCTTGTCTATGGAAACGGAGATGCATTTTCACCCGAAAGCCAAAAAATGGGCCAGCTGTTTAGCAAAAATTACGATGGAGAAGTTGGTGGTTTAACTTTGCATGCCGGCGGAGTCGGTGTAGTTGGACACGCCATCACTGAAAAAATCTCGAAAGATTTAACAATCTCTGAGGCAATTTCAATTCCACTTACTTTCATCTTGTTAGCTATTGTCTTTGGTGCGCTAGTTGCATCTGCAATGCCATTAATAGTTGGTGTTGCCGCGATTTTGGGTGCATTCTTCATACTTTATTTATTTACACTTTTCACAGGTGTAAGTATTTATGCTCTGAATCTGACGACCGGTATGGGTCTTGGACTAGGAATCGACTACGCACTGCTTATTGTTAATCGCTTTCGTGAAGAATTACACAATGGCAAGAGTGTTGAAGATTCTGTCATTACAACCATGGCTTCGGCAGGCAAGACCGTGTTTTATTCCGGAATGACAGTCCTCGTTACTTTGTTATCGCTGACATTCTTCCCACTGCCATTCTTGAAATCATTTGGCTATGCCGGAGTATCAGTTGTGGCACTTGCTGTTGTTGGCGCACTCTTTGGTCTGCCACCAATCTTGGCTTTGATCGGACACAAAGTTGATAAGGGTGTTATTCGTCGTTCCGCAATTACTCCAAAGGAAGATGGTCGCTGGGCACAAACTGCACGTTTTGTGATGAAGCGTCCAACAGCAGTGGTTGTTCTTTCTTTAATTATTCTTGGAGTGCTTGCTTCACCAATTACAAATATTAAATTTTCACAAGGTGACTCACGAATGTTGCCAGCTTCTAATCGTGCTGCAATTGCAACAGCGATGATGGCAGAGCGCTTCCCAGGCCAAACAGGAAATCCGGTTGAAATTATTGTTCGCAATGGTGCGGATAAAATAGATGCGATCAATGCGTACTCTGCACAAGTAGAAGCAGTACAAGGAATTGTTATGGTTAGCCCTCCTAATGTAATTGGACGAGATGTTCGTGTCGTTGCATTCGAATCAATGCTGCCGCGGACACCTGAAGCTCAAAAAATGATTCATGCAATCAGAGATATTAAGGCACCTGCAGGAACACTTGTCGGTGGCGTAGCAGCTGATTACACAGATTCACAAGATGGTATTTCGAAAACCCTGCCATGGGCGCTGGGATGGGTCATCCTTTCGGTACTTATTCTGATTTTTATCTTTACAGGATCAATCATCTTGCCAATTAAGGCTGTCATTCTTAACTTCTTATCTCTCGGCGCAACGATGGGTGCCCTCACTTGGGTCTTTATTGATGGTCATCTTCAGTGGTTAGTCGGCTCATTCACACTAACTGGAACATTAGATACATCGATTGTTATCTTGATCGCAGTTGTGGTCTTTGGATTATCAATGGACTACGAGCTGTTCTTGTTATCTCGTATTCGTGAAG
>JBAXPH010000011.1:0-31452 GCA_037132355.1 Actinomycetes bacterium | reverse complement strand
GCGGGAACTAACACCTCAAGCTAGCGCGTCTGCCAATTCCGCCACCCGGACTAAGTGTTCGGAAAGAATAGCAATTGGGTGAGAGAATAGCGAAATGACCACAACGACACACTCAGAACTTGAACTAGAGGCGATTCGAATTTGCCAAGAATTAATCCGTATTCCAAGCGTTAACTTTGGCGATGGAAAAGGTGATGAGAAAGATGTTGCGGCACACGTTGTTAAATTGTTGAGTGAAGTTGGCATAGAGTCAAAAACATATGAAGCAGCACCGGGACGTTGCAATGTAATCGCTCGGATCAAAGGGTCAAATCCAAACCGTCCCGGATTAGTTGTTCATGGGCACTTAGATGTTGTCCCAGCTAACGCCGATGATTGGTCGGTCGATCCATTTTCTGCCGAAATTAGAGATGGGTTTATTTGGGGTCGCGGCGCAGTTGATATGAAAAACATGAATGCAATGATCATTGCAACTGTTCGCGATTGGGCGCGTACTGGTTACGTTCCAGAACGAGACATAGTTCTCGCGTTTTTTGCTGACGAAGAAGCAGGAAGTATTTTTGGTTCTCACTGGATGGTCGCAAATCATCCAGAAGTTTTCGACGGGTGCACAGAGGCGGTTTCAGAAGTCGGTGGATTCTCGGTAACTGTTGCCGGTGGCAAACGTTTGTATCTCATAGAAACTGCCGAAAAAGGAATTCATTGGATGCGATTGACAGCTGATGGTCGTGCTGGACATGGATCTATGATGAATGCTGAAAACGCCGTTACTCGATTGACTGAGGCTGTTGCCAAGATTGGCCGATATGAATGGCCGCAGCGCTACAGTACGACGGTAAAGGCCTTTTTCAAGCGCATTGCTGATGAAACAGGTAAGCCATACGACGAAACAGATCTTCGTCCTTTGTTAAGTGAAATTGGTTTCGCATCAAGCATGATCGGAGCAACGCTTCAGAACACAGCAAACCCAACCATGTTGGAGGCTGGGTACAAAGCTAACGTAATCCCTGGATCAGCAAGTGCAGTTATTGATGGTCGCTTTATTCCTGGATTTGAAAATGAACTCAATGAAACTATTAAGACACTTATAGGCGATCATGTAACGGTTGAAACGATCACGCGTGACAAGGCGTTGGAAGTTCCGTTCGAGGGTGATCTTGTTGAAGCCATGTGCAATGCGTTGATTAAAGAGGATGCAGTGGCAATACCTGTTCCTTATGTAATGAGTGGGGGTACAGATAATAAAGCTCTGGCAGATCTTGGAATTATTGGATACGGATTCTCGCCATTGAAATTGGATGCTGATTTCAATTTCATGGCAATGTTCCATGGTGTCGATGAACGAGTACCAGTAGAGGGTTTAACTTTTGGGGCGCGTGTCCTAAAAGAATTTTTAGAAAACGTTTAAGCGCTCACATCGTTTAAGGCATTCCGGACAATGTCTGGCAATGAAATTTCTTCACTCTTGAGCACACCTCGCAGCTGTGCGCCAGTTCGAGCCCCAATCAGTGAACTCGTTACTCCTGGTGCATCTCTTACCCACGCTAGCGCAACTTCGAGCGGGGAATATCCCAATCCGTCTGCCGCAACGGCTACCGCTTCAACGATTCGTGAACTGCGTGAATCTAAGTACGGCTCAATATGTTTTGCAAAATGCGGTGCAGCACCGCGTGAATCACTCGGAATTCCTTTTCTATATTTTCCAGTCAAAACACCACGAGCCAATGGTGCCCACGCTAAGAACCCAAGCCCACATTCCTGAGCTGCATCGAGAATTTCGATTTCTGCATCGCGGTTTAATAATGAGTATTCGCATTGAACTGTTGTTAATGGAGCTTTCATTGAATTAGACTGTTGCTTTGTTGCAGCCCGAGCGATTTGCCATCCTGAATAATTACTTATTCCAACGTATCGAGCTCGCCCTGTTGTGTATGCATAATCCAGCGCCGATAAAGTATCGTCCAATGGAGTTGAGTCATCCCAGGCGTGAACTTGCCACACATCCACAAAATCAGAACCAAGTCGCGCAAGGGAACGATCTAGTTCAGCTATCAACGTGTGTCTGGAGGCGTTAATAGTTCGCGCCCCGTCCGCAAATCCAATTCCTGCTTTGGTTGCTATAACCACATCATCGCGATTGAAAAGGGTTCCTACAAGTCCTCCGATAACGCGTTCGCTATCCCCATCGCCATATGTCGAAGCGGTATCGATGAAGTTTCCACCAGCATCTAGAAATGCTCGGCATTGGTCGGCCGCCTCGATTTCATCTGTGTCACGACCCCAGGTCATCGTGCCAAGAGCCAAGCGAGAGATCGATAGTCCGCTCGTACCCGCTCTGCGCATTTCCATGGGGCGACCTTAGCAATAGCGATAGCGAAAAGCTGCGATAGCCTTGGATTTATGCGATTGGTTTTGATTAGACATGCACATTCCGAAGCCAACGCGGCCGGAATTCTTTCTGGACGATTACCGAATGTCCATCTTTCCGAAAAAGGTTTGAAGCAAGCAGAGGAGCTTGCGAAACGGTTAGGAAGTTTTCCTGTTTCTGATCTTCGAATAAGCCCGATGGAAAGATGTTTTGAAACGATTGCACCGTGGATTAACACAAGTGTGTTGCCTAAGCGTCCCAATTTCGAGCCCATCATCGATCAAGAGCTCACTGAAGTTGATTATGGAATCTGGAGCGGAAAGAAGTTAGCAGTATTAAGTAGAAACAAATTATGGAAAATTGTGCAAGAGTCACCGAGCCGCATGTACTTTCCAAAAGGCGAAGGGATTGCGCAAATGCAGGCCCGCGCTATGAAATCTGTTCATCAGGCTGTTTCAACCAAAGCAAAAGGTTCAGCTGTGATCGTTAGTCACGGTGATGTCATTAAATCTATAGTCGCTTCAGCCTTAGGAATGCATCTGGATGAGTTCCAAAGAATCATCATCGACCCAGCATCAATATCAATTATTGATTTTTCAACCACAAAGCCAAGAGTCCTTCTCCTGAATGATTCTCGTTCCGTTATCACCGACTTACTTGTTACCCCAAAGAGATCAAAAAATCTTTTGGGTGGTGGGGCTGGAAAGTGAAGTACGAATTTACGCGACCAGAACGATTCATTTCCGGCACAGTAGGTGAACCAGGACAACGTGCTTTCTATCTTCAAGCCCGTTCTGGCTCGCGATTGATTTCGGTCGCAGTTGAGAAAGCACAGGTGCAGGCACTTTGTGCGCGCATGGACATGATGATCGCTGAAATTCGCAAGAACAGTCCACTTATCACCATCGAAAAAGTCGCCGCAGACGATAAGCCACTGGAATCTCCGGTAGATGCAGAATTTCAAGTAGGCGCAATCTCAATAGCGTGGGATGAAGATTCACAGCTGATTTGTGTCGAATTTTTCGAACTTGAAGATGATGAGGAAGATGCGGAAGGGGAGCGCCTCGAGATCAACTTATCTGTTGGAATGGCTGCAGCGTTTGCAATTAGATCCAAGGCGGTCGTAAATGCAGGGCGCGTGCCATGTCCATTCTGCGGTATGCCCATCGATCCAAGAGGGCATTTATGTCCGAGGGCAAATGGCTATCGACGATAAGGAATTGATTCTCGCAAGCGGAGAGTTAGTTGTCACGGGACGATTGGTCGATGCATCGAACGCTACCCTGTATGCCACAGCGACACTAAATGATCAATCAGTTGTATGTATTTATAAACCGATAGCGGGCGAGCGTCCCTTGTGGGATTTCGCCGATGGATGTTTGGCACATCGCGAATATGCTGCCTATCTAGTTAGCGAACATCTTGGATTTAATCTAATTCCCTTAACTATCTTGCGTGATGGTCCTTATGGATTTGGAATGGTTCAACAATGGGTTGATATCGATGAAAGCATCGATTTAGCAAAATTCTTTGCTACTGATCATCCGCAATTAAGATCCATGGCTCTTCTAGATGCGATTATCAATAACACTGATCGCAAGGTAGGTCACCTCTTGCCGGTTGATGATCTAAGGTTATTTGGCTGCGATCACGGAGTTACTTTTCATGAGGAGGACAAACTTCGCACCGTTCTTTGGCAGTGGGCTGGTGAAACATTTACCGAAGGCGAACTTCTGATTCTTGAAAATGCAAAATCTGAGATGGCTGGGGGATTAGGGCAAAAACTTTCACCGCTCTTAACGGATGTTGAAATTGCGGAAACGATTCGACGGATCTCGGAGCTATTGGATTCCGGAACTTTTCCTTTGCCTAATCCCGATTGGCCTGCGGTTCCGTGGCCTGCCTTTTGATTTTGGGATTACGATAACGACATGAAATCGTGGAACGATGTTGAAATCCCAGTAATCGATACCTCGATCACTCTTCCTACTCTTACGCTTACAAATTCACAGTCCGGTGAAAAAGAAACTCTAGAACGAAAACCTTTGTACCGAATGTATGTTTGTGGAATAACACCATACGATGCAACTCATCTTGGTCATGCCGCAACATATTTAACCTTCGATTTGATAAACAGATATTTACGTGCGGGTGGCTCTGAAGTACGTTATGTGCAAAACATTACCGACATTGATGATCCATTATTGGAACGTGCACATCGCGATGGAGTTGACTGGACTGATTTGGCGCACAAGCAAATCCACCTCTTCCGAGGCGACATGATTAATCTTCGAGTGATTCCACCTGCACACTACATAGGCGCTGTTGATGCAATTCCACTTGTAACTGCGGCGATAGAAAAACTTTCTGCACAGGACAGCATTTATCCTGTTGATCAGGACCTTTACTTCAGAGTTCATTCGGACACGCATTTTGGTGAGCGGTCTCATCTATCTCAGGCAACCATGATGGAAATATTTGCAGAACGTGGGGGAGATCCAACCCGTGTTGGCAAAAAGGATCCGCTCGATTGCTTAGTGTGGATGTCGCAACGCCCCAATGAACCCGGTTGGCCTTCAGCTTTTGGAGTTGGTCGACCAGGATGGCACATTGAATGTACTGCTATTGCAATTGAGTATCTGAAACCTTCATCAGCCGACGAATCTTTAATTGATATTCAAGGTGGTGGTTCTGACTTGATTTTCCCTCACCACGAAATGTGTGCAGCACAGGCACAAGTTCTTTCAGGCAAACCACTAGCTAGTACATATGTTCACGCCGGAATGATTGGACTAGACGGCGAAAAGATGAGCAAGAGCAAGGGAAATTTGGTCTTTGTTTCGAAATTAGTCGCAGCAGGGCGAGATCCAATGGCGATTCGATGGGCACTGATGAAGAATCACTATCGTTCTGATCGAATGTGGACTGATCAGCTTCTGGTTGAAGCAGAGCTTGATTTGGCCAACTTGCGCTCTTGTTTAGCTCTACCCGAAATTGCACCTACTAAAAATCTGATTGAACAAATCGTTACTTTGTTATCTGATGATTTAGACACACAAGCGGTAATAGCTGCTTTGAATCATTGGATCGGTCGAACACGTGCGGGTGATACAGGAGGCGATTCTGAATCTCTTTTGGTCGTCTTGGATGCATTACTAGGTTTGCAGATTTAATCTTCGCTTTGTCGGCGTAAATATCTTTCAAACTCTTTTGCAATCAAATCTCCTGAAACATCGGGCAGCTCTGCTGCATCCTTACTTTCTTCCAAGGCTTTAACGTAGTCGGCTACATCGGTATCTTCTGCGGCCAACTGATCAACTGATTTTTCCCATTCGTCGGATTCAATTTGCAATGAGCCCAACGGAATAGAGATATCCAGAAAATCTTCCAAGGAGTTGATAAGAGCTAACGAAGCTTTGGGTGATGGTGAATTAGACGCGTAATGAGGGACCGCTGCCCAAAGTGAAATAGCGTCTATCCCGCGACGCAAACAACCATCTTGAATTATTCCGAGGATCCCTGTTGGACCCTCATATTTTGAGACCGATACACCCAATCGATCGGCAATGTTTGGATGTGCACCTGTTCCCGTAACTGTGATCGGACGAGTGTGAGGAGAGTCGGCTAAGAGCGAACCCAGAGTTATCACTAAGGAAACTTCTAGATCATCGGCCAAATCTAGAAGATCTGAGGTAAATCTTTTCCAACGCATTGATGGTTCGACACCGGTAACAATTACTAAGTCTCGCTGCATTGTAGGAATGGCTAATCCAAAGACTTGCGTACCAGGCCAGGTGATGCTTCGTATAGATGAATCATCAATTGAAACCTGTGGTCGATTGACTTGAAAATCATAGAATTCTTCAGCATCCACATCGGCAATAAGTTGTGGGACGACATCGTCATCTTTCTCGGACCAGGCAGCTAACAAGTGTTCTAAAGCACCCGATGCACCCTCTGCAGCATCATTCCAACCACTAAACGCTACGACCATAACTGGATCGCGCAATATCGGTATGTGATGAATCTCCACGAAAGCAACCTTACGGTAACCTTGGGCAGATGAACACGCCGAATAAAGCTGATGGTTTGCTGCGGCGTACCCTTTCTGAACGGGTGGTAATCGCCGATGGCGCGATGGGCACCATGCTCCAGGCGGCTAATCCATCGCTCGACGACTTCCAAAATCACGAGGGTTGCAACGAGATCCTCAATGTAAGTCGTCCTGACATTGTTCGTTCGGTTCACGACGAATATCTTGCAGCAGGTGTTGATGCAATTGAGACAAATACCTTTGGTGCGAACTGGTCCAACTTGGCTGATTACGGAATCGAAGACCGAATCTATGAGCTGGCTTTTGCGGGTGGAAAAATTGCTCGTGAAGCTGCAGATGCCTTTTCTACACCTGACAAGCCTCGCTTTGTTTTAGGCTCTTTAGGACCAGGTACGAAGCTACCTAGTCTTGGTCATACAACATATGACAACCTCAGAATCGCTTACTACACGGCTGCAAAAGGATTAGCTGACGCCGGGTGTGATGCACTACTTGTTGAAACTTCACAAGATCTCTTGCAAGTAAAGGCCGCCGTTAATGGATGTCGGCAAGCGATTAAAGAGGCGATCAATGACATCGTATTAATTGCCCAGGTAACAGTTGAAACAACAGGGACGATGTTGATGGGCTCGGAAATTGGTGCTGCATTGAATGCACTAGAACCGATGGGCATTGATTTAATCGGTTTGAACTGTGCAACAGGACCTGCCGAAATGTCAGAGCACCTTCGCTATTTGAGCAAAAATGCAAAGGTCGCGATCTCAGTTATGCCGAATGCAGGATTGCCACAACTTGGCCCAAATGGCGCGACCTATCCATTGAATCCAGATGAACTTGCAACTGCCTTGGATGGCTTTGTAACCGATTATGGAATTTCCCTCGTTGGGGGATGCTGCGGAACAACGCCGGCACACTTAGCATCGGTTGTTGCAAAGTTAAGTACAAGAAAAATCATTCACCGCTCACCATCACTTGATCCAGGTGCGTCATCTCTGTATCAATATGTCCCATTTAGACAAGATCAAACATATTTGGCCATTGGAGAGCGCACGAACGCAAATGGCTCACGCGCCTTTCGCGATGCATTGCTAGCCGAAGACTGGGAAAAGTGCGTCGAGATCGCTCGCGATCAAATCCGAGATGGTGCGCACATGTTGGATTTATCTGTTGATTATGTTGGTCGAGATGGCGCAGCGGATATGAGTCAACTGGCTTCGCGCTTTGCAACATCAAGTACTTTGCCAATCGTTTTAGATTCTACTGAACCCGCTGTACTGAAAGCAGGTCTTGAACATCTCGGTGGTCGCTGTGTAATTAACTCCGTCAATTATGAAGATGGAGATGGTCCAACTTCTAGATTTGCCAAAATCATGCCATTAGTTGTGGAACATGGTGCAAGTGTGGTGGCTCTAACAATTGATGAAGAAGGACAAGCTCGTGATTCTGAATGGAAATTGCGAATTGCGCGTCGCTTGATTCATGACCTGCACGACAACTGGGGAATGAACATTGGCGATATTTTGATTGATTGCCTGACCTTTCCAATCGCTACTGGACAAGAAGAGACTCGCAAGGATGGAATAGAGACTATTGAAGCCATTAAGAGACTCAAACTTGAATTCCCTGAGGTGCAAACGACCCTTGGCGTAAGTAACGTTTCATTTGGTTTAAATCCAGCCGCTCGAGTAGTTCTCAACTCTGTTTTCTTGCATGAATGTGTACAGGCAGGACTTGATTCGGCAATTGTTCATCCATCAAAAATCACTCCGATGGCACGCATAGATGAGCGACAAAAGCAGGTCGCGCTAGATCTTGTCTATGACCGCAGAGTTTTCGATGGCGACGAGTGCACATATGATCCTTTGCAGGAATTCTTGCAAATGTTTGATGGAGTCGAGCTATCTACTAGCAAAAACGCTCGTGCTGAGGCGTTGGCTGCCTTGCCGTTGTTCGAGCGTTTGCACCGTCGAATCATCGATGGCGACAAGGTCGGCCTAGAAGATGATCTGAAATCAGCAATGGCTGAAGGTATGACGCCGCTAGAGATCATCAACTCTCATTTACTCGAAGGAATGAAGGTTGTTGGAGAACTCTTTGGTAAGGGCGAGATGCAGCTACCGTTCGTATTGCAAAGCGCCGAAGTTATGAAGACTGCGGTTGCTTTACTTGAACCATTTATGGAGAAATCAGGGGATGAAGGTCGCGGAACAATGTTGCTTGCAACGGTCCGCGGAGACGTCCATGACATCGGTAAGAATTTGGTGGATATTATTTTGACTAACAACGGATATCGCGTTGTAAACATTGGAATCAAGCAAACGATTAATCAGATTATTGACGGTGCAACCGACAGTAACGCTGACGCGATAGGCATGAGTGGTTTGCTTGTTAAGTCAACTGTAATCATGAAGGAAAATTTGCAGGAGTTAACCGCACGCGGTTTAGATCAGCGCTGGCCAATTGTGTTAGGTGGAGCAGCGTTAACTCGGGCCTATGTTGAACAAGATCTGGCATCGATGTTTCCGGGTGAAGTGCGTTATGCCCGTGATGCATTTGAAGGATTACGTTTAATGGATTCAATCATGGCGGTAAAACGCGGGGAAGAGGGTGCGGCGTTGCCCCCACTGCGAGAGCGTCGTGTGGCCAATACTCGAACCAAGGTTGAAGAAGCACCTGTCGATACACGTCGAAGTGATGTTGCTTCAGATAATTCAATTCCGAATCCACCATTTTTCGGTTCACGTGTGATCAAGGGTATTCAGCTTTCAGACTATGCCGGGATGCTCGATGAACGCGCACTCTTTGTTGGGCAGTGGGGACTTAAGGGAAACCGTGGTGAATACGAAACTATGGTTGAGCAAGAAGGTCGTCCGCGTTTACGTGCACTGCTCAATCAAGTTCAATCGAATGGTTGGTTAAACGCGGCAGTCGTATACGGATATTTCCCGTGCTATAGCGAAGGAAATGATTTGGTAATCCTGCATCATGAAGGGCCAGACAAAGGCAAAGAGCGTCTTCGCTTCTCATTCCCACGTCAAAGTCGTGATCGTCGTCTTTGTATCAGTGATTTCTTCGCATCTAAAGAGTCAGGAAAGACAGACGTGGTTGCATTCCATGTAGTCACCATGGGTTCAACTGTCAGCGAAGCAGCAGCAAAGTTGTTTGCAGCCAACAACTATCGTGAGTACTTGGAGCTTCACGGCCTCTCAGTTCAGTTAACTGAGGCCCTTGCTGAACATTGGCACGCGCGAATGAGAGAAGAGCTACAGGTTAAATCTGAAGATTCTGCCGATCTGCAAGGAATTTTGGATCAGGGTTACCGAGGCTCTCGGTACTCATTTGGTTATCCAGCGTGTCCGGATTTGGAACAGCAAGTCCAGTTGTGCGAATTGTTAGAACCTGCGCGGATAGGTGTTGAGCTTTCCGAGGAGTTCCAACTTCACCCAGAGCAATCGACTTCTGCAATCATTGTTCATCATCCTGAAGCAAAATACTTTAACGCTAATTAGTACAGCAAATGAGTGAATTTTTCGAAGCAGTTTTCTTTGATATGGATGGCCTCATGGTTGATTCTGAACCGGAATGGTTTTTATCCGAAGTCGAAGTTACTAAACCCTTTGGATATACCTGGCTAGAAGTTGATCAGATCGCTTGTCTTGGCGGACCACTTTCTAAAGTGGGCCAGTACATGTTTGATAAGTGTGCCCAGCAACAATCTCCCCAATATTTCACTCAAGCCCTGATCGATACGCAGGTCGCAAGAATGCGTGGCAATACTCCGACCATGCCGGGAGCTATCGATTTAGTGAGAGAACTTCAATCGCACGGAGTCAAGACCGCCTTAGTTTCTGCCAGTCCTAGAAATATTGTTGACGCTGTCCTAGATAACTTGGGCCACGATCTATTTCCATTTTCAATCAGTGCAGACGATGTCACACAGACAAAGCCAGATCCAGAGGGATACCTAAAGGCTGCATCGTTGAGTGGGTCGCATATTTCCAATTGCCTGATCTTCGAAGACTCATTAACCGGTATGAACGCAGCTGTTGCAAGCGGGGCTTACTTGATCGGTGTCCCGCATCTTGTTACAGTCGAAGAGTCTAAGCGAGTTCGCATTATTAAATCGCTAGAACAGTTGTCCTATTCGAAATTAAAGGATCTAAAAAAGGATTTCGCAACTGTTATCTAGCTAGTGTGAGCTGGACAAATATTTTTGAAATAGCACCAATCACAAAGACGTGAAGGCTTCGGTGGCCAATAGTCTTTTTCAATCGAGATGAAAATATCCTTTGCTACGCGGCGCAAAACCTTTTCAGTTGACTCCAATTCGGCCATTGTTGGGTTACTTTTAACAAGCTTTCCATCACCCAAATAGATCAATTGCAAAAGTCGGGGGAGCACACCATTATTTTTCCAATACAGAAGCGCGTAGACGCGAAGTTGAAAGAGTGCTTTCTCCTCCCATCCGGGCTTAGGTGCTTTTCCAGTCTTGTAATCAACTATTCGAACTTCACCAGTTGGTGCGATATCTAAGCGATCAACGTAACCATGCAAATAGATGTTTGAATCAAAATCGTTCTCTAAATGCATTTCCCGATGTGTCGCTTCAAAGGTTGTCGGATTTTCCAATGAAAAATAGGTAGTCAAGAGTGCCGATGCGCGGTCCAGCCATTCCTTCTCGTTTGTAACCATTTCAAGCAGCGCTGGCTTGTCCGCCAACTGCGCACTCCAGCGCGAAGGAAGAAGTTCAACAGCAGATTCAACGGTTCGACCAGCCGCTGGAATCTCAAAGAGATCCTGTAAAACTGTGTGTACCAATGTTCCTCGTTCGGCATCCAAGGAAGGAGGTTCTGGCAACTTGTCGATCTTGCGGTACTTGTATTGCTGTGGGCAGTTTTCATACTCACTGACCGCACTTGGCGATAACCGCAAAGACTGTTCGTTACTCACCTGGCTGAAGATACTCGTACTTGCCGTATTAATTTCGCCTAAGATGCTCCCGTGTCTAACCTTGGGTATTTCGGAGCCGGCGATCGCATTCAATTGACCGATCCAAAGGGCAAGCTTTATAGCTTTACCATCACGCCCGGAAAAGAGTGGCACACGCACAAGGGTTGGATTACTCACGATGATCTGATTGGAATGCCCGAAGGTTCAGTTGTCAGCACAACGGCAGGATTGAAGTTCACTGCATTCAAGCCCCTGTTAGCTGATTACGTTTTAACAATGCCGCGCGGTGCAACAATCGTTTACCCAAAAGATGCGGCAATGATTATTGGAGTAGCTGATATTTATCCAGGCGCACGAGTTTTGGAAGCAGGTGTCGGAAGCGGAGCACTGACAATGTCGTTGCTTCGAGCAACAGGGCCTACAGGAAAAGTACATTCGGTGGAACGAAGGGCAGATTTCGCAGACAATGCGCGCAGTAATGTTGATGCGTACTTCGAAGGTGCGCCCGAAAATTGGAGTTTAGTAGTCGGTGATTTACAAGATCAAAGTTTTGATTCCGAATTTGATCGTGTTGTTCTAGACATGCTCGCACCTTGGGAATGCGTTGATACCGCCGCCAAAGCATTACGTCCTGGTGGAGTTTTCTTGGCCTATGTCGCAACAACCACTCAATTGTCCGCAACCGCAGAGGCGCTCAAAGAAGATGGTCGCTTTACTGAACCAGAAAGCTCCGAAACTCTTGTCAGAGGTTGGCATCACGAAGGCTTGGCGGTTCGTCCACAGCAAAGAATGATCGGACATACGGGTTTCCTCATTCAAAGTCGTCGCATGGCACCGGGAGTTGAGGTGCTTGCCCGTCGTCGACGTCCGGCGAAAGGTGCCTACGGTGTCTCGGAAGATTGAACGATTAATCAATCTAACGATCGCTCTATTAGCAACAAAGAGGTACCTGACAAAATCAGAAATATTTAGAACCGTTGACGGCTACGAAGGCAGTGCGGATACAAAAGAACGAATGTTTGAGCGAGATAAAGATGATCTACGAAGTTTGGGTATTACTATCGATGTTGGAAGTTTCGATCCACTCTTCAGTGATGAATCTGGTTACAGAATAAGGTCTGAAAACTATCAATTGGATCTTGGAGAAATAACACCAACTCAAATTTCACTACTTTCACTGGCTGCCGAAGCGTGGCAGGGTGCAGCGTTAGCAGATGCAGCACAAAGTGCGATCTTGAAGCTAAGTGCATTTGGCGTTCCCGCCGACCCGATAGATATTCCAGGGTTATCGCCCAAGTTGTCCAATAGTTCCGAGGACTTAGATATGATCACTGAAGCGATCGCAAGTACGAATTTTTTGTCTTTTGATTATATTTCTACCGATTTAAACGTGGAGCCCAGAACAATTATTCCAATCGCATTGTCCACTAAAGCTGGGTATTGGTATCTCTCTGGAGTTGATCAAGAAGTACAGGAGGTTCGTACCTTTAGATTGGATCGAGTTGGAAGTTCGATTCAAATGCGCAAAAACGATCAACACTTTGAATTCCCGGTTGCATTTGAATTAGATCAAACGGATGGCACAACAACACGTCATTTCGCGATAATCGATATCCGAAAAGGTAAAGCCCATTTGCTCAGGACTATGGGAACAATTGTCAAAGATCTAGGGGAGTGGGAACAAATAAAAATTTCACTATTTTCCATGGAATCGATGACCGCTCAAATTTTGTGGCATGGAGAAGATGTCTTCGTTCAAGAACCTTCCGAACTTAAACAGAATGTAATGAGAGAACTAGAAGCTTTGGTAAGAAATCATGAGTAAGAATATTTCTGCCCCACTCTTGCGAACTGCTCGATTGTTGGACTTGGTTCCATATCTCAATACTCATCAGGGAATAGCATTGAAAGAGTTGGCCAAGCATTTTGATGTTTCGCAAGCACAAATGAGCGCCGATTTGACGACTCTATGGATGTGCGGTTTACCGGGGTACACCCCGCTTGAATTGATGGATCTCGAATTCGAGTCAGGCTTTGTCAGCATTAGAAATGCTGCAACATTATCCAAACCAAGAAGTATCACCTTTCAAGAGGGGGTCGCATTGCTACTTGGGCTTGACCTAGTTGCTTCTTCACTTCCGGATCATCGCAAGGATCTCTTAACAGCAATTGATTCTCTAAAAATGCAGCTGACCCAAGTCCTAGGTGTCCCGATTAAATTATCGGCGGTTCCATCCTCATCAGGGACGGTAGCCTTGAGTATCGCAAATGCAATTCATGCAAATGGTGGGCTCGTAATCAAATATCATTCAATGTACAAGGATCAAGTAACGGTTCGAGATGTCATTCCGTACGAATTAGTAACAATTGATAAGCACCAATATCTTCGGGGGTACTGCTGCACGGCGCAGGATTCCCGTGAATTTCGCGTAGATCGAATCCTTGAAGCCCAACCCATTGACATTGAACCGGTTGTAGAAAGTCGCAATCGAGAGAATACAAAAGTGTCATTTTCGATCACAGTCATGCACTCTTCACGTGATATGACAGAGCGTTTTGCTGTCTCAAATGTTCATGTTGGTGAAACGATAGAACTTTCCTCGTACTCTCGTCAGTGGATCGAACGATCTGTGATGGCCTCGGGTCGTGCCGTATCTCTGATTTCGCCATTGGATATCCGAGCCGAAGTGGCTCAAAGCGCTCAACTGTTGCTTGATCGTTACAAAGCTGAGTAACCCCGCCTACCAATTGCCAAGGTGCTGGGGTAATCTAACCCCGTTAGTCCAACCAATCTGCAGGGAGTTTGAAGGATGTTTCTACGCGAGCCAAGTCATATTTTGATTCTTCTCATTGTTGTCCTCGTTTTGTTTGGTGCAAAGCGCCTTCCTGATTCTGCACGTTCCCTCGGTCGCTCGATGAGAATTTTCAAGAGCGAAATGAAGGAAATGACTGCAGAAGAGAAGAAAGCCAACGAAGAAGGCACTACAGAGAAGTAACTCCATGGCGTCTACTCAAGACGCGCGGATGCCGTTACTAGATCACTTACGAGAACTTCGTAAAAGGGTTTTTCGCGCATCTGTCGCGATTTTCCTCGCTTCTGGTTTTGGTTGGTATTTCTACAACACGATCATTACAACGTTGGCGCAGCCAGTGTGCGATCTCAAAGCTGCCCAAGCCGCTGGTTCCGCCAGCTGTGGCTCGTTGTACATCAACGGTGTACTTGGCCCGCTAAATTTGCAGATCAAAGTCGCTCTACTTTCTGGAGTGATTCTTTCTGCGCCTTTCTGGCTCTACCAATTGTGGGCATTTATCGCACCTGGATTACATAGAAAAGAAAAACGGAACACGATCTTCTTCATTGCTGCTGCTACTCCATTTTTCGCAATCGGTGCGACCTTAGGTTATTTGGTTTTACCTGTCGCAATCAAAGTTCTTTTCGGTTTCACGCCAAACGCACTCAACAACTTAGTTAGGTTTGATGACTATTTAGATTTTGTGATGCGAATTATTTTGTTGTTTGGACTTGCATTTGAGTTGCCTATTTTCTTGATTACATTCAATTTGATCGGTTTCTTACGAGGACAGACAATTTTGAAACCATGGCGCGGTTGGGTATTTTCTATAGTTTTGTTTACAGCGGCATTTACACCAACGGCAGATCCATTCACGATGATGTTGTTAGCCGTGCCATTGATCATGCTGTACTTCTTAGCTGGTGGAATAGCCCTATTAGTAGATAAACGTCGAGATAAAAAGGCTGAAAGTATTCAAACCGGTGTCTCAAGTATTGAGTCTCCAACATCTATCGAGGATTAGCCGATAGGGTCCTCGCATGTGGGCGTTGGTAATTAATCCTGTTGCTGGACAGGGTCGAGGCTCAACCGTAGGGACCTATGTTGCGGGATTCTTGAATCAGCGAAGAATCGATTACACAATAGTTACCGGAAATTCTTCGATTGCATTAGCTGATCACCTGCGAACTTTTCTTACCAAGAATCCGAATTGCGATGGTGTCATTGCCGTTGGGGGCGACGGCTTATTACACATTATTTTGCAAGTAGTCGTTCCAGCTCAAGTTCCATTCACCGTAATTCCTGCGGGGACTGGTAATGATTTCGTAAGAACTCTGGGGTGGAGCTTAGATCAAATTGACGAACAGTTAAGCGCTGTCATTTCAGTTATGCCTTCATCAATTGATTTAGGTCTTGTTGATGGTGAATGGTTTGGTGCCATTTTATCCACGGGTTTTGATTCAATTGTCAATGAAAAGGCGAATACGATGAATTGGCCGAAGGGTCCCATGAAGTACAACGCTGCAATCGCAATTGAACTACCTCGTTTTAGACCACGACATTATGAAATCACCTTGGACGACCGAACGATTTCAACCGAAGCGATGTTGATAGCTGTCTCAAATGGTCGTTCTTACGGGGGAGGAATGCTTGTTTGTCCCAATGCGAGCATCAAGGATGGGTTGTTCGACGTGATGGTCTTGCATCCAATTTCAAAGTTAGAGTTCGTAAAGGTCTTTCCTCGAGTCTTTGCTGGAACGCATATATCCCACCCTGCGGTGGAAATCGTTCGGAGCAAATCCGTGCGTATTGAATCTAAGGCAATCGCATATTCAGATGGAGAACGCATCGGTCAGTTGCCGGTATCGGCTGAATGTATCCGCGACGCAGTACAAACGTGGGTCGCATGACTACACCTGCCGAACGCTACGCAGCGGCAAAATTGCGAGGTCAACATCCGATTACAACTGACTTCCTGTTGACCTTTGAGTTTGAATTTGATCCATTTCAGATAGCCGCCTGTCATGCTGTTGAAGACGGTAAAGGTGTCTTAGTTGCCGCTCCTACAGGTGCGGGAAAAACAGTTGTTGGTGAATTCGCTGCTTACTATGCGCTGCAGGCAGGAAAAAAATGTTTTTATACGACTCCGATAAAAGCCTTGTCGAATCAAAAATACTCCGAATTTGTAGCAAAGTTCGGCGAAGATCGAGTTGGTCTTTTAACCGGCGATACCAGTATCAATGGCGAAGCTGAAATTCTAGTAATGACTACCGAAGTTCTGCGCAATATGTTATATGCCGGATCTAACACTCTGACAAATCTGGGCTGTGTTGTAATGGATGAGGTGCATTACCTAGCCGATAAGTTTCGTGGAGCTGTTTGGGAAGAAGTACTCATTCACCTCATGGAAAGTGTTCAGGTAATTTCACTATCAGCCACTGTTTCTAATGCTGAGGAATTCGGTGAATGGCTTGGTGAAGTTCGTGGAGAAACCGAAGTTATCGTTAGCGAAATTCGTCCCATTCCACTGTTTCAACATGTGTTAATCGGTAGCCGCCTACTAGATCTTTTCGATGCTCCCGGACGAGTTAACCCCGAAGTCCTGAATCGAGAACGAGAAATGACCAAACGCGCGTCACTCGGGAGAAATCGAAGAGGACGTATCGCCGAACCGAGTGATCGGATGTCACGAGCTGACATTATTGAAAAACTGCAAGGTGAAGCGCTTTTACCGGCGATCACATTCATTTTTTCTCGCATTGGTTGCGATGCAGCGGTGAAGCAATGCTTGCAGGCTGGGTTGCGCCTAACCTCACCGGAAGAGCGAGAAGAAATCAAACGAACTGCTCTTCGGTACACACAACACATTGCCGAAGAAGATTTGGAAGTTCTTAACTTCAAGGAGTGGCTCGGCGCGCTCGAACGTGGAATAGCCGCCCACCATGCTGGTTTATTACCAAGCTTTAAAGGAGCGGTCGAGGATCTATTTCAACGTGGTTTAGTAAAGGCGGTTTTCGCCACTGAAACTTTAGCTCTTGGCATAAATATGCCAGCGCGCACCGTTGTTTTGGAAAAACTAATTAAATTCAATGGCGAAGCACATGTTCCAATAACTCCGGGGGAGTACACGCAACTCACGGGTCGTGCCGGCCGACGTGGAATCGATATTGAAGGAAATGCGGTCATCCAATGGTCCCCAACTGTTGATTCAGCATCTGCCGCTGGTTTGGCATCTACGAGAACATATCCACTTCGTTCCTCTTTTTCACCCTCCTACAACATGTCAATAAATTTGATTGCACAGTTCGGTCGCGAACGCGCCCGACGATCTTTGGAATCATCTTTTGCCCAGTTCCAGGCGGACCGAGCTGTCGTGGGTCTTACAAGACAGGTTCGAAAAAATGAATCTGCAATTGAAGAGCTAATTCGAGAATCTCAATGTCATCTTGGCGATTTTGCTGAATATGCACGATTGCGTCGTTCGATTAAAGAAGTAGAAGTATTGCTAAGCCGACGGGATCAACGCAAAACTTTTGATAACAGACAACGCGGACATATGGAAGGTGAGTTAGCTGATTTGCGCAAGGCGATGAAAAACCATCCTTCACATGGATGCGCCGAGAGAGAAGATCACGCGCGATTGGCAGAGCGTGCGGGTCGGCTTACACGAGAAAATGAAGGACTCACGACACGAGTTGAAAGTCGTACCCATGTGATTGCGAAAACCTTTGACCAAATTTGTCGAGTATTAGATCATCTTGATTACATTCAGGGAGAAAAGCCAACAGCTCAAGGAAAGATTCTTACCAAGATCTACGCTGAATCCGACCTGCTCTTAACTGAATCAATTCGCCGAGGATTATTCGATGAATTAAATGCCACCGAACTGTTATCGGTTGTTTCATGCGTGATTTTTGAGTCACGCTCTGCCGAAAATATGGCGCCTAAGATGCCAAGCCAAAAAGTGCAATCAACTATCACCGAGATGATTTCTTTGTGGGCCGCACTCGAAGAGATCGAAAGTAACTTTGGTGTCAAAACTCAACGCGAACCTGATGCTGGGTTTTGCTTCATCTCTTACAAATGGGCGAGCGGCAATTCACTTAACAGCGTCCTTAAGGGTTCTGATATGTCTGTTGGCGATTTTGTTCGATCTACTAAGCAATTAATCGATCTACTCAATCAAATTGCAGGGGCAAGCGATAAGTTGCGACCCATCTGTAAAGATGCGGTCAAGCGTATCGATCGCGGTGTGGTTGCTTATTTAATGGGGGAAATATGACATTGATGCTTTTAGACAGTGCATCGCTTTGGTACCGCGCCTACTATGGAATGCCAGACACATTGTTGGCCCCAGATGGAACTTCAGTTAACGCAGTTCGTGGCTATATTGATATGACAGCCCGGCTAATGAATGTTTACAAACCAAATCGCTTAGTGGCTTGCATCGATGGTGATTGGCGTCCAAGTTGGAGAGTGGACATATTTCCAGAATACAAAGCTAACCGTCTAGAAGAAGATAGCGAGGAAGAAGAAGAGCCGGAAACGCTCACTCCACAAATTCCAATCCTGCTTGATCTGCTTGATTTGTTTGGAATACCTGTTGTTGGCGTAGATGATTACGAAGCCGACGACGTAATGGCAACGTATGCAGAGGTTGAAAAAGGACCCATAAGAATTGTTACCGGTGATCGCGATTTATTTCAGATGGTTGATGACAAACGGGATATTAAAGTTGTCTATCTTGCTAAAGGAATTTCACAGCATGATCTAGTTGATATAAAATATGTTGCCGATAAATATTTAATTCCTGGTGATCGCTATGACCTTTTCGCAATGTTTCGCGGAGATCCATCTGATGGGTTGCCGGGCGTCAAGGGGATTGGCGAAAAAGGGGCGGCCGTTATTGCAAACCACTTTGCTACTGTCGAAGAAGCATTAGCAGCGGCACATGCTGCACACGAATCTTTGCCGCCGGCCCTTGCTAAGAAGATAATTGCGGGCGCTGATTATTTAAAGATCGCACCAAAGTTAGTCCGAGTAGCGCGTGATGCTCCATTACCGAAGGTTGATCTCTCGATTCCCAAAGCCCCACAGGAGCTTTCACAGATTTATCAATTCAAAGAACAATATGGATTAGGTGCAAGCGTTGATCGATTGATCAGCGCGCTAGGTTGGTAAAAGTTCGTTGGTAAATCTACTTCTTTCAAGCCTTGCAGGTTTGTTGTTAAGCGGGGCATTTGAACCAATAGGTAAGTGGTGGCTAGCTCCTATCGCCTTGACAGTGCATATGTACGCGATAGATAGAACCAATCGAAAACTGTTATCAACCTTTATTTTCGCCTTCACTTTCAATTCAGTTTTGTTACATTGGACGAGCACATACGTTGGTTCAACGCCATGGATCATTTTATCCGTGGGACTTTCTTCGCTGTATCTGCCACTAGCGCTAGTAGGCCGATGGGGGATAGCTGCGTATCCATTGATCTTTGTGGTGCTTGAGGAAATTCGAAATAGATTTCCATTTGGTGGTTTTGGGTGGGCAAGAGTTGCTTACTCCCAGGCTGATGCGCCTTATGCGAATATCGCATCTCGCGGGGGAGCCATTTCACTTTCGGGCATAACAGTACTTATTGCCGCCTTTGTTTACTGCGCCGTTAACAAAAGAATAATATTCATTTTCCTAGTTCCATTCTTTGCATTGGTGATCCCAAATAATATTTCGACGGTAGGTCAAACATCCGTTCTCATGATTCAAGGCAATGTCCCAGAATTGGGTTTGGATTTTAACGCAAGAGCAAAACAAGTTTTCTATAATCATCTAAATGAAACAAAACTTGCGTTAGCTCAGGGTAAAAAAGTCGACTTTATCGTGTGGCCAGAAAATGCGGTTGATGTAGATCCATACACGAACAAAGATGTCTATGAACAATTAGAATCCTTCGATAAGCCTTTAATTATTGGGGCAATCACCGGTAAAGGTGAAAAACTTCTAAATACATCAATTTTGTGGGGCGATAAGACTCAGGATATTTATGTTAAGCAACATTTGACGCCTTTTGGTGAATACATGCCATTGCGTTTTATAGCTAAGAAAATCTCGCCGTTCGTTAACCAAGTTGATGATTTTTATCCAGGAAATAGGCAGAAAATCTTCACGATAGGTCAGGCTAAGGTCGCACCAGTTATCTGTTTTGAACTATTAGATGATGAAATCCTTGCAAATGCAGCAAAATCTTCAAATCTTTTGGTTGTTCAAACCAACAGTGCAACCTTTGGGACATCAGCAGAAAGTGCTCAGCAATTATCGATAACGAGAATTCGCGCTATTGAACACTCCAGAAATGTTGTTTCCGTGTCGACAACTGGAATTTCGGCGATAATTGATTTCAACGGCAAAATACTTCGGCAAACATCAATGGGAACAACCGATCATGTATTTGCTGATGTTGGACTCATAGAACATAGTTCGCCGCGGGATCGTTATGGGGATTGGGCGGGCATTTTCACGCTTATTTGGTTGCTGGTGGTTGCCCGCCGAGCGTATATCTAACGCCGATAAGTTACATTATGTAAAGTAACATTAGAAACGGTAAACAACCCCTGCTATCGATAATCATCCATCGGTGTGCAGGCGCAGACCAGATTACGGTCTCCGTGGGCCCCATCGATTCGACCAACTGGTGGCCAGTACTTCATCTTGGAACCAATTGATTCGCCCGTCACTAAACCTTCCAGAACTACCGGATATCCGCCCTTTTCACGGCTGTACTCGCGCTCCCAGTCAGTTGTGACGACTGAGAGAGCGGTATGAGGTGCATGGCGCAGAGCCGAAGCTTCAATGGTTATTGTGCCGTCGATGACTTCTTGGATCTCAGCTCTAATTGAAATCATGGCGTCAATAAATCGATGAATCTCTCGTATGTCTTCTGACTCGGTTGGTTCAATCATCAATGTGCCAGCTACCGGAAATGACATTGTCGGTGCGTGGAAACCGTAATCCATTAACCGCTTTGCGATGTCATCAACGCTGACCCCAGAATCTTTAGTCAGTCCGCGAATATCCAAAATGCATTCATGTGCAACACGACCGTTCGCACCGGTGTACAACACTGGATAAGAATTTTGAAGTCGATGTGCCATGTAATTAGCAGACAAAATCGCAACTTGAGTTGAGTGGGTTAACCCTTCTCCCCCTAGCAAACGGATGTAGGCCCAGGAAATCGGCAAGATGCTCGCCGAACCAAACGGTGCACCAGAAATTGGGCCAGGACCGGTTGCTGGTCCTGCTAGCGAATCCATCGGATGGTTAGGTAAAAACGGTGCAAGATGAGCTCGCGCAATTACCGGACCTACTCCAGGTCCACCCCCACCATGTGGGATAGCAAATGTTTTGTGAAGATTTAGGTGAGAAACATCAGCGCCAAATTTTCCAGGTTGTGCAACACCCACCAATGCATTCAGATTTGCGCCGTCTACATAAACCTGACCACCAGCATCATGGATCAATGCGCATATTTCAGAGACTGCAGTTTCAAATACACCGTGAGTTGAAGGGTAAGTAATCATCAGGGCCGCAAGTGCGCCAGAATGCTCTGCAATCTTTGCCTTTATGTCCTCTACTGAAACATTTCCATTTTCATCACAATCAATGACAACAACCTTCATACCCGCCATCACAGCAGAGGCTGCATTAGTTCCGTGAGCACTAGATGGGATCAAGCAGATATTTCTACTCTGATCTCCACGTGAATCATGGTAATTACGAATTGCAAGTAGCCCAGCGAACTCCCCCTGGCTTCCAGCATTAGGTTGAAGCGATACCGCGTCATAGCCTGTAATTGCCACTAACCATTTGGACAACTGATCAATCAGTTTTCGAGTACCCACGTTTTGGTCTGCCGGTGCAAATGGGTGCAACGATGCAAACTCTGGCCAGGTCACAGCTTCCATTTCTGTAACAGAGTTCAATTTCATTGTGCAAGAACCCAACGGAATCATTGTGCGATCAAGTGCTAAATCTTTATCTGCTAAATTGCGCAGGTAGCGCATCATTGCAGTTTCGCTGTGATTGGTATTAAAAACAGGGTGAGTTAGATACTTACTTGTTCGCAGAAATTGTGCCGGAATCTTCTCCCCTGCTGCATCCTTCACGCCAAATATTTCCAAAACCTTTACGAAGAGTTCTTCTGTGGTCTGTTCATCAAAGGAAACACGTAGTTCGGTTGAACTGATCTTTCTGAAGTTAATTCCCTTCGCCTCAGCCTTTGCATGAATAGCATCAGCGTTTTCAACAACAATATGAACAGTGTCGAAAATGACGTCACTTCTGTCATTTGTTGCAGCGTGTAGTCGCGCAGCGAAACCGTGGACTCGTTCTGCGATTTGCTTAAGACCTTCTGGTCCGTGCCACATCGCATAAAAAGAACTCATGTTTGCCAGTAGCACCTGAGCCGTACAGATATTTGAAGTCGCCTTGTCACGACGAATATGTTGCTCACGTGTTTGTAACGCTAGACGAAATGCTGGCTTACCTGTTGCATCAATACTCTGACCAACTAAACGGCCGGGCATCGAGCGCTCTAAACCTGTTCGAACCGCTAGAAAACCTGCATGTGGTCCACCAAATCCCATTGGAACTCCAAAGCGCTGAGCTGTTCCAACGGCGATATCTGCGCCCCACTCCCCCGGAGCTTTGAGCAAGGTCAAGGCAAGAAGATCTGTAGCCGCGATAACTAATGCATCGCGCGAATGCGCATACTCTGCAAAAGCTGTGTAATCAATAACTGTTCCTGTTGTGTCCGGATACTGCAACAGTGCACCGAAGAATTCACCGTCATAGCCATCGCGCACCACATGGCCCGAATCAATTTCTACAACTTTGATACCAAGCGGTTTTGCTCGCGTAATTACGACTGCTTTTGTCTGTGGGTGCACATGCTCTTCGATCAAAAACACAGCGTCATCACTTAGCTTCGAAGCACGGCGCGCGAGTGTCATAGCCTCTGCTGCTGCAGTGCTTTCATCTAGCATCGAGGCGTTAGAAATATTTAGTGCAGTTAACTCACACACCATAGTTTGGAAAGCAAATAGTGCTTCTAAACGCCCTTGTGAAATCTCTGGTTGATACGGCGTGTACGCGGTGTACCACGATGGATTTTCTAGAACATTCCTCTTGATTACAGGTGGAACGATGGTCCCGTAATAACCTGTGCCGATCAGAGATGAGAAGACTTTGTTCTCAGATGCAATTGAACGCAGCTCGGCAATTACTTCAACTTCGCTCTTACCGATATCTAACGCGCCCTCAATAATACCTTTTATAGCAATGTTTGCCGGGACAACGTCTTTGATAAAAGAATCTAAATCTGAGTATCCCAATGCCTGCAGCATCGTGGCCTCATCATGTGAGGTTGGACCAATATGGCGATCCTCAAACGAACGACTCATCGCGAAACCTCATCCTGTTCAAAGCCTCTCGCCTATAAGTGCAAGGGCAGGGATGAAGAATAAGGGAGATTAAGCGCCTTTGCTCTTTCTACGCAGTGAGAGTTCGTCGTTATCTTGCCCACCTACGACATGGCCGTTGATTTCACCCTGAAGCACAGACAGAGAACCTTCAACCTCATGCCACACCTTGCCGACGGCTATTCCGAAAACTCCTTGGCCACCTTGCAAAAGATCGATAATTTCATCGGGGCTTGAGCACTCGTAAATCGATGCCCCATCACTCATCAAGGTAATTCTTTCTAAATCAGTAACTCCCCTGCTGCGCAAATGATCAACAGCTGTACGAATATTCTGAAGTGATACACCAGCATCAAGCAAACGTTTAACAATTTTTAAAACCAAGATGTCACGAAAGCCATACAGGCGTTGAGTTCCGGAGCCACTTGCAGTACGAATGCCTGGCTCAACTAATCCGGTACGTGCCCAATAATCTAATTGGCGATATGTAATCCCTGCAGCAGAACATGCAGTAGCGCCTCTGTAGCCGATCTCTAGCTCTTCTGGGCTCACGGGGAATGGCTCATTTCTCTTGGGGAGTGGGATAAATGTAAACCCGCATTGCCCTTCTTCCTAGGAACGACACGACCCAAACCTCTACTTTAGGTTGAGGGTTTAGCCTATCCCACAAAATCCTCGGGGTTGATTTGATCCAAGAATTCGCGGAACTTCTCAACCTCTTGGTTCTCCCCATCGCCCTGAGGAATTTCGATCCCTATCTCATCCAAGAGCTCTTGGGTGGCCAGGATGTTGCTGTGACTGCGCACGGCAAGAGCTATGGCATCCGACGGTCTGGCTGAAATCGTCCGCTGCTCCCCGGTGGAATCCCGTAAAAGCATCGTGGCGTAAAAGACCCCATCTTTGATTTCCGTCATATGTACCGCAGTAAGAGTGACGTCCAAGAGATCTAGCACGTTGTTCATTAAGTCGTGAGTTAACGGGCGTGGTGGTTCAACACCTTGTTGGGCAAATGCAATCGCAGTTGCTTCAACCGCACCAACCCAAATTGGCAAAAACCTAGAACCATCTATTTCCTTGAGCAAAACAATGGGTTGGTTCGAAGGCATCTCGACGCGAACGCCGATGACCTCCATAGGTATCAACATCAGATATTTATTCTGTTAGCGAAGGCGATTGAGGCCACCGCGCACAAGTGCTGCGTGCAGGCGAATAGACAGTGAAGCGATTTCTTTCTGAACTTCTTGGGCCCGTGCCTTTGACTCGGCACTCTTCTGTCGAGTCAACGGTGTAATGACCTGCTCGATTAAACCAATCTCACGGTCTGCTGCTGATTTAAATGAACGTAGATGACGAGCTTCAATACCAAAGCCGCCCATCTCTGTTACAGCCTTTGCAATCGCAAGTGCATCTCCGTCGTAATGACGTCCACGAGGTGCGATCAATCCATAACCTTCCAGTTCGACCAAATGCTCTTCCGCTAATCCACTATTTTTCAATAACTCTTCACGAGATAGGCGCATCTCACTGACTTCACCAAATGCACTGGGTGCCATTTCTCCATCAATTGTTGCTAGCCCAATATTTGGACGAGGGACTCCGCCAACAGCAGCTGGTTGTAAGCCACGATCGATTGCATCGAGGTTGTCTTTGATTACCTTCAATGGCAAATACTGATCGCGTTGGGCCAAGAGCACGTAACGCAAGCGCTCTAGGTCAGAGCTGGTGAATTTACGGTAACCAGAAGGCGTACGTTGTGGCTCAATCAGACCCTCAGATTCCAAAAAGCGAATCTTTGAAATCGTGATGTCTGAAAAGTCTCCTCGCAAACGGTTGAGAACTTCACCGATGCTTAAGTACGCGCGTGCTGGTACAGCCATGACTACTCCCCTAGTTATTTGGTGACTAAATATCTATTTGTTCGTGCTAATAAAAAGTAAATGAAACTTTCCGATTTGGAACTCATCACCTGAAACAAGTGAATGTTCTGTAACCGAAACGTTGTTGATGTAGGTACCGTTTAAAGAACCTGCATCTTTTAAAACAAAACTATTTCCGTTCTTTTCTATCGTTGCATGAGTTCTAGAAACAGTTATGTCATCTAGGAAGATGGCATTGGTTCCAGATCGGCCAATCGTTGCGCCCTCTGCAGTGACCAAGAAACGGGAGCCTTTGTGGGCTCCTCGAGCGATTACGATCATCGCCTTTTCTCCATTGGAGTTCTGAATTTCAGTTAAAACTGAACGATCTTCTGGCGTCATCAGCGCCATCTGTTCTTCCAAATAGTTAGCAGGGGAATTGCTAACTTCTCGAACTCCAAGATGAAGCGTGGTAGTTAACTCATTCTGCGATTGCTCTGCAGCCATTGTCTCTACCTCCTCACCGTCAACTTAAGGGTGACACTAGAGAGTTAGAGGAATAAGGTCAAGCGGTAATTTCTGCGTACTGGGCAGCCGAAAGTAGGTCTGACGGAGCTGCGGTGACCTCGATCTTTGCCAACCAACCGACTCCATATGGATCCGAGTTGATAGTTTCTGGCGAATTCGATAGTGAATCGTTTATCGCAACAATTGTTCCAGTTACCGGTGCATAGATATCAGAAACACTCTTCGTTGACTCAACTTCGCCGCAAACTTTTCCAGCAACAACTGCTTCACCAACTTTAGGAAGTTGCACATAAACAATGTCACCTAGTGCTGCTTGGGCGTAGTCAGTGATTCCCATTGTGTAGGTCTGTTCAACAGCCGAAACCCACTCATGTTCCTTTGTATAGGACAACTCATTAGGAATTGATGACATGGTTTCCTCTTATCTGCCAAATGCCTTGGCGTGCATAGTTAATACCTGTCGAAATGTAGAGGGCAATGCCCCAGATGGCAAAACTCCACCCCAACACAAATGAAATCGTTCCTGCGGCGCCGTCAGATTGGGCTAACAGTAAAAATGGGAAGGCGTACATCAAATTAAAGGTGGCTGCCTTACCTAAGTAAGTAACCGTGAAAGGAGGAATTCCCCTGCGATTCATCACTATGGTAATTACAGCAAGTGCCAGATCCCGTCCGATAATAATGACGATCATCCACGTTGGCACAATGTCTCTGATCAAGAAGACAATCAAGATCGCAAAAATATACAATCGATCGATTGCCGGATCCGCTAACTCTCCAAAGCGCGAAGTCTGATTCCATGCCCTTGCTAATTTCCCATCAAAATAATCAGTTGCTCCCCCAATGATCAGGACAACTATTGCCCAGCCATCTGCTTCTAAGTGAATGGTGAGATAAATAAAAAGTGGGATGCCGAGAAAGCGTAGAAAGGTGAGAGCGTTGGGAACGCTAATCACTGAACTAGTCATTCCTTATCGCGCTCCTTTACTCTAACCGCCACCTGAACCGGGGTTCCCGGGAATTTGAACTCCTCCCGCAAACGACGCTCAATAAAGCGACGATACGAAGCTTCGATCCAACCACTAGAAAACACCACAAATTTAGGAGGTGCAATACCTGCTTGCGTCGCGTAGTAAACCTTTGGCTGCTTTCCACCGCGAACAGGTGGCGGCGTCGCACCGATAAGTGCTCCCAAGAATGAATTGAGCTTTGCCGTAGGTACTCGTCGTTCCCAGCTGTCGAGTGCAGTGCGAAGGGCCGGTGCTAATCGGTCACGGTGCCATCCGGTTTTAGCCGCAATGTTTACTCGTTGTGCCCATTCGACCTGGTCTAGGTGACGATCGATTTCACGATCTAATTGATTGCGTCGATCTTCATCAACCAGATCCCACTTGTTCATCACAATCACCATGGCTTTACCAGCCTCTTCCACCATTGTGATGACACGAAGATCTTGTTCTGTAATCGGCTCTGAAGCATCCAATACAACAACTGCAACTTCACAACGCTCTAGCGCGGTTGCTGTTCTAAGTGACGCGTAGTAATCAGTTCCAGAATCCTGATTAGCACGCTTTTTTAAACCAGCTGTGTCGATAAATCTCCACGTCGATCCACCAAAAGAAAGTAGAGAGTCAACAGGATCTCTTGTTGTACCAGCAGCATCATCAACAATTGATAATGATTCCCCTGCGATTGCATTGAACAACGACGATTTACCTACGTTTGGTCGACCGATCAAGGCGACTTTTCGATAACCATCTTGATTCTGTGCTCGTCCAACTTCAGGCAATACGGCAACTATGTGATCTAGCAAATCTCCGCTACCTCGGCCATGCAGAGCCGATACAAATCGAGGTTCTCCTAAACCAAGACTCCATAAACTATGAGCCTCTGCCTCTTCTCGTTCTCCGTCAACCTTATTGCCGATCAAAATCGTAGGCTTCTTAGCCTTACGCAAATGTTGAACCAACGTGTCATCTTCATCAAGTGCACCAACTTGCGCATCAACAACAAAAGCGAGTACATCTGCTTCCTGCATTGCTAACTCTGATCCAGCGCTTACCTGAACAGAGATTCCATCGGGCTTAGCTTCCCAACCACCGGTATCCATGATGATGAAACGCCGTCCGCCCCATTCGCATTCGTACTGAACGCGATCTCTTGTTACACCTGGGGTGTCTTCTACGATCGCTTCTCGTCGTCCCAAGAAACGATTAATCAAAGTAGATTTGCCAACGTTCGGTCGACCCAAAATTGCAACGATCGGTAAACCCAACAAATTGCGCTTCTTTAATAGCTCCCAAATGCGCTCGATCGTCTCATCTAAATCCAAATATGTTGAATCAACTTCAACGGCATCAGCTGCCCTGGTTAAGGGTGAAACTGTGCGATTTGTATCAACAGTGTCGCGATTTTCTAGGGAAGCTTTAACATCAACACTTTTATCGTCAGTTTCAGTTTCACGTCGAACGGCACGTGCGTCCAAATCTGCGGTTAAGTAAATCTTCAAGCCTGCTTCGGGCGCAACTACAGTTCCGATATCGCGGCCTTCAACAACTATTCCTCGTTCTGCTGAGTCAATGATGAAATGCTGCAATTTAAGAAGTTCATGACGAATCTCGGGGATTGCACTGATACGGGAAACATTTTCAGTAACAGATGTTCCACGAATTGCATGCGTAATCTGAGTATCCCCCGCGAAAACATTTGGTGACTGTGGATCTGCATCAAATCTAATTGGATGATCTTTAATGGCTTGCAAGATTGAGAATGCTTCTTCGCATTTATGTTCGAGAGCAAGCCAAGTAACAGCGCGATATAAAGCACCAGTATCTAAATAATTCCAACCGGCACGCACTGCAATTGCTTTCGCTGTGCTTGATTTACCTGCGCCACTCGGGCCATCAATTGCAACGATTATGCCCATATGCTTAGCCTACTTCTATTTACGAATCGGATGAACGTTCCATCCGATCGAGCTTAGGTGTGACGACAATTTTTCAGCATCAGCTGCAGATAATGACAACGTAATCAGCGCACTTAATTGACCAGGTGAGTGCTCAATGTTTAAATCTTCAACGTTTACTTGCATCGCAGCGCATTCATTAAAAATTGCGCCAAGTTGTCCTGGTTTGTCATCAATAACAATTGGCAAGAAACTATATTCACGCGCTTTACCGCCGTGCTTTCCGGGAATCATTGCTTTGCCGTCTCGCCCCGCTGCGATTAACTCTGCAATCTTGACTGGATCATCTAGTGATTCAATCATCTGGGTTAGATCGTTTTGTAGACTTATTAGTAATTCAGAAATTTCAGCGCGATTGCTATGAATGATGTCTTTCCATAACTTCTCATCTGAGCCTGCAATACGCGTTGTATCTCGCAGCCCTTGACCCGCCAACTCCATCCATTCAGTTGGGGTGCCAATAAGTTGCTTAGCCACCAACGATGCAGCGATTTGGGGCAGATGTGAAATCCTCGCTACAGCGGCGTCGTGATCTTGGGCGGAAAGCTCAATTGGGGTTGCCCCAAGGATCGAAATCAACTCAAGGACTAGGTTCTTCGACTCTGGAGAACAATCTGCTTCAGGCGTAAGTATCCAACTGCGCCCCTGGAACAGGTCGGCTCTTGCAGAGCCTGCACCGCCGATTTCCCGGCCCGCCATGGGGTGGGTGGGCAAAAACCTTGTAGATAACCCTGCAATTGTCTGAACTTGAACTACAACTTCATTCTTAACGCTACCAACATCCATAAACGTTGACTGTGGGTTTATAGCAATCTCCCCCTGAATGACGTAGGACAGTCCTGAAGTAGGAAGAGCGAAGATCACTAGCTCGGGATCAACCACTACTACCCCACCGATTAAATCCTTGGCCAGAGACTGTGCCAAAGAATCAGAATCAACCATTTCAACAGCGATTCCACGCTGAACCAGCCCTAAACCAATAGAGGTTCCTATTAATCCGGAGCCAACTATGCGCACCTTGGTCAGCATTATTGGGCAATATCTCTACGTAGTGAGGCTGCTCCATGAAGATAAACGTGGGTAATTTGCTCAGGCGTGCGCGCTGTCTCAACATGGAGCATTGCCCGAACAGTTTTGTCCAAAGCTCCAGGTACGGCGACCTCAACTGAGCCGATAAGTGGAACATTGGCAAAGCCCATCTCCCGACATGCCGCAGCTGGAAAGGCGGCATCTAAATCAACGGTGCTCGTGAAAAAGACTGAGATGACCTCTGGAGGGGTTAGCTCATTGGCCTTCAAGATCGCGGCAATAAGTTCCTGAACACCTGCGGCGATGTCGCCCGCTGTGTTGGCCGGAACTTGGATTGCTCCACGGATTGCGCGTAATGCCATGAGATAAGGGTACCTTTCCTAACCATTTTTAGCGTTCATTTAAAAACTTGCTTGTCGATAAAACCGTTAAACCATTAAGCCTTTTCGTACCTTTTGCTATCTAGACCTGCCGAGATACTTCATCGTCGCATAGCGTAAACAATTATCGATAAATCGCTATCATGACACCTAGTTGAGCGTGATGAATATCGATAAATTTATATTTTCTCCCTAAATTATCTATAAAACTATAAATAGGTACTAGACATATTATCTATTTATGGTTAAAAGGTTATAGATCTAAAGCCTTTCGTAGATTCATCAACTCTCCATCGTTAAGGTCTCGCCAGCGACCTTCGGGGGTATCGCCCAAGGAGATCGGACCGAACTTGGTTCGGATCAACCGCAGGACATCTACTCCTACCGCCTCCATCAGTCGCCGGATGATGTGATAGCGACCCTCATGGATTGATACTTCAATCCACTTTGGAGAGAGCTGCTTGAAGGTCAAAACTCGACCCATTCCATCCTCGAGCTCGACCCCCTTTAAAAGCACCTTATCAACCCCGGTAGGCAAAATTCCATCAAATTCAATGATGTAGGTCTTTTCAAGTCCAAAGGAAGGGTGGGTAGCTCTGAAGGTTAAATCCCCATCGTTTGTGAGCAAAATCAGACCTTCGGAGTCCTTGTCCAGGCGACCCACATGGAAGAGACGCTCCTTGCGAAGGTCAATAAAGTCATCCAGAGAAGGACGACCTTCGGGGTCGAACATGGTAGACAGAACCCCTTTGGGTTTATGAAGTGCGAGATAAGACTTAGTCAAAGTTCGTGTAATTGTCTCACCATCAACCATTACTTGATCTGATTCGGGGTCGAATTTGCTACCCATCTCCCGAACAACGATTCCGTTGACGGCAACTCGGCCATCTTCGATTAGTTCATCAGCTCCGCGACGGCTAGTAATACCGGCATCAGCGATTATCTTATTAAGCCTCATTTGGGCCATGGCTATCCTCCCGACAGTCAGAAGGTAAGGGTAGCGGAAAGGCTAGTCAGTAAGCGAATCGAGGATCTCGTCTAGGCCATCTAGATCTGGCAGAT
>JBAXPH010000010.1:0-31803 GCA_037132355.1 Actinomycetes bacterium | reverse complement strand
TGGTAGCGGGCCATATCAACAGGTAGAAAGATTGCATGTGGTGCTAATCGGCGTGCTTGTCCCACCGGCATTGCCGAATGAATTCCAAATTTGCGTGCTTCATAGTTGGCAGCTGAGACAACTCCGCGGGCACCCATTCCGATCACAACCGCTTTGCCTTTTAATTCGGGGTTATCTTTTTCGGCCACGGATGCAAAGAATGCATCCATATCTACATGCAGAATCGTTGCCTGTGTTGGCTTCTCATCTGTTGTCATATTGCGAGCGTACTTTGTTTGGTGCTCCAACTTTCGTAGGCAGCACGTAAATCCCATGCCCCGGTGGCTCTTATCGATATTCCCCTGGCCCCAGTTCTGCGGGTTATGCCCCGTACAAGTAGCAGCGATGTGGAGTACAAAACATTGGCGTATTCACCCTGAACATCGGTGAAAAATGTGGAATCACTTAGCCCATATCCATCATCTAGTGTTAAAAAGATAACTCGTTTACCAGAGCGCACCGGCGGTGTCTGCATCGCAACCTTGATACCAGCAACAAGAACTGATGATTGAGATCGTTGTTTTAGTAAATCACTAGATCGCACAGCACTGATTGAGTTAAGAAAGTCGCCATAGAACTCAATCATGTGACGGGACATATCAATACCTAGTCGATCAACTTCATACTTCACGCTCTCTGCTGCTGTCATCGCAGGCAGGCCGCTGCTAATTAAGGCAGGTGGATCAAAGCCCAAGTTCATCTGTGCGCCAGAGACGCTAGCACTTGGTGATTTTTGTAGATCAGAAAAATGCAGCAAGAGATCTCTGCGATTAACATCAATATGCAATGAATCAAATGCACCGGTCAAGATCATGCTTTCTGTAGTTGGGGTACTAGATCCTGATCGTCGTACAAAATCGTTCAAGTCAATGTAGGGACGGCCAGCAATAATCGATTGCACCTCAGTGTCGCTGATGCCAGCAACAGTTGATAAGGCGATACGAATTGCGTTGCCATGATCTTCAACCCGATAGGAAGAATCAGATGCGTTCACATCAAGGGGTGCAATTGCAATTCCCATTTGTCTGACCTCATCCACAATTAAACGCTTGGGATACATCCCAGGATCATGGGTGAGGACGCCTGCAAGAAATGCTGCTGGGTAATGCGTTTTAAGCCAGGCAGATTGATATGTGGGCATAGCAAAGGCGGCCGCATGTGCTTTACAAAAACCAAAGGATGCAAAGGCGCGCAACACATCCCAGATCTCATTGATAATCGGTAGTTCATATCCCTTGGCAGTTGCAGCTGGAAAGAACCAATCACAGACCTCTTGTTGGCCAACTCGCTCGCCTAAGGATCTGCGCTTTTCATCAGCCGTTGCCAAGGAAACCCCAGTCATCGTTGCAATGATCTGAATAACTTGTTCATGGAAGACAACAACGCCTTCGGTGTGGGCCAAAATCTCATATAAATCAGGGTGAATTATCTGTGCCGAACTCCACCCATGACGCGCTTTTAGAAATGGCGTGATCATGTCGCTTTTAACTGGCCCTGGCCGAAACAGTGAAATATCAATAATCAAATCGGTAAAGTTTTTAGGAGCAAGCTTTCCAACTAGTTCGCGCTGTCCCGGGCTTTCTACCTGAAAGATGCCAAGGGTTTTGGTGGATTGAATTAATTCGTAGGTGGCTGTGTCATCTAGTGGCACAGCATCGATATCAATTTTTTCTGCGTGGACCCGTTCGATCTCTTTCATGGAATAGGCAATTGCTGATTGCATGCGAACACCCAGCACATCTAGCTTTAACAAACCCACCGCTTCAACATCATCTTTGTCGAAGGCAACCATGGGATATCCCCCGGCACTTGCCATTAAAGGTGCGCGATCTAGAAAACCACCATCTGATAAAACAATGGCACATGGATGCATCGCAAGGTGTCTGGGCAAACCATCTAGGCGCTGTGCCATCTCAATTGTTGCTGCCATTAATGGCGCAGAGGTATTAAGACGGCGAAGCTCTGGCAGTGATTCAAGGGTCTTTGCGATATTGCGTGCACGCACATGTGGCATTGATTTTGCCAACATATCTATCTCCATACCCGGCAAACCAAGGGCGGCTCCTGCATCACGGATTGCATGGCGGGCGCGATAGGTATCAACCATTGAAACAACTGCGCATCGTGATTGATTAGCAGGCGTGGCCCAATTGCTATCGCCATATCGCTTAAAGACCATGTCATAGATTTCTAACCTGCGCGCAGATTCAACATCGATATCAATATCAGGCAGGGCCCGGCGTAACGGTGAACAAAAACGCTCCATTAACAAACCATGCTGCATGGGTTCAACCCCTGAAATACCTAACAAGTGACAGATCAATGAGCCCGCACCACTGCCACGTGCTGCAACTCGAATGCCAGCATTGCGGGCCATGTCTGCAATATCTGCAACTGTTAAAAAGTATGACTCAAATCCAAGTGTTGCAACTGTTGCTAACTCATCATCTAAACGTGCACGTGCTTTACTGATTTGATCACTGCTGTTGTATCGCCAGTTAATGCCGGCTTCGCTACGGGTGCGCAGCAATGTGCGCATTTCTTGGGCGGTATTTGCCCCTACAACATGTGGTCCTGGCAGGTGCGCAGATCCCAATCCAATATCTCGTTGGGGCGATAGCAAAGAGCGCTCTGCCCATTCACGGGTTGTTTTTAGTAATGCTCGGGGTGTGCGCTCCCCTGCAGCTCGCGCGATTTCTGCTGCTAATGAAATCATTTCATCACTAGATTTTAAAAAGCCTTCAGCGTTACGGCGTTCTATATGGCGATCATGCAGCGGAACTAACTGGCGCACGCAATCTAGAACATCGGCAACTGGCCCATCGGTGCGATCTTTCATGCGCACAGCGTTGGTAATAACAGCCTCTAAATCATTATCGCGGGCAAAGATTAAGGAACGGGCTGCGTGCTCGGTAGATCGCGGACCACGGCCTGCTACCAAATGTGAAACACATTCAATTGCATTATTGGCAAATAGATCACGGGTTTGATTAAAGATAGAAAGCGCTTGATCAAAGCGATGGTTTTGGATTGCGCTGCTAATGGGTGATTCTGGCCCATGCATCGCATAGACATTAGTGCTGTATTGACTGAACTGTTGTAAGAAATCTAAGGTCAAAACTGGAACGCGGGTATCACTTGTCATTGTCAGCGATGTCATTAACCTGCATAGCGAGCGCCATCCTCCATCACTATGTGCCAGTAATGTGATGCGACCTTTTGCATTCCCCAGGTCAATTGCGCAATTGACACCAATGATCGGTGCAATCCCGTAATCAACACAGCTTTGCGTAAAACGGATAGCACCAGCTAACCCATCACGATCTGTTAATGCCAGCGCCGGCATTTCAAACTCTGCAGCGCGCTGTACTAAATCGCTAGGTTGTGTTGTTCCGTATTTCAATGAATAGCCACTGGCAACATTGAGGTGAATAAAACTCATACGTTACGAATAATCCACTGACCTGTTACTTCATCACGTTCTAGTTCAAAGGTTGTTAGCGCGCCAATAGGAGCTGCCTCTACCCGCCACAAGGCACGTGCTTGATCATCAGGGCGATACTTGCCATCGCTAATGCGATTCCACCAGCCACCTGCTTCACACCATCTAGATAACACCGCATGAATGCGAAAGCGTTTTCCTTTATAGGTGAACTCAATAGGAGTTGTTGCCCCATCGATAGTCACATCGAGGGCGGAGTTAACCTGGCTGGCTGACATTTTTGAGGCTACCTTTCAAGGCTGTGGGTATTCGAACAGATGTTCGAAAAATAGCCCTTGCCACCGACAAATAGCAAGTGCGTGAGCGTGTTGAGCCTCGGCTGGCAGGGGGCCTTGGTGCCCCACACTTACCCCATGGAAATCATTGGTGGGTTGTTGGCCGGAGCCTTTATCGGGGCGGTCCTTGGATTCATCGGTGCTGGCGGGGCCATGTTGTCGGTCCCCATTCTTTTGTACATCTTTAACTTCACTCCTCAAGCTGCAACAACAGCTGCCATCGCCGTTGTCTTAAGTGCTGCGATTTCGGGCTTGCTGCCAAAGATAAAAAGCAAGGAAGTCTTGTTTAGAGAAGCAGCAATTATCTGGGCGTTGGGACTTGTCACCAATCTTGGTTTTTCAGTCATTGCACATCGCTTGAGCGATTCAGTAATAACAACAGGTTTTTCAATGGTGTTACTAACAGCAGGAACATCTATGTTGATCAAGCCAATTGCAGGAACTGAAAAGAAGGTTCCATTCCTGTGGCTGATAGTTATCTCGCTCGTTATCGGATCGATGACTGGATTATTTGGAATCGGCGGAGGCTTTCTTGCAATCCCGGTTCTGGTCCTCTTTTTCAAAGTGCCGCAAGGAAAAGCTGCCGGAACATCACTTGCAATCATCGCGATTAATTCAATTACCGCATTCTTTGGTCACTACCAAAGTTGGTCTTTAGTTACTTGGACTGTGCCTATTGCTATGGCTATTGCAGCTGTTGTTGTTGCGCGCTTCGCTTCTATTAAGAGCGGTCAGATGAATCCAGTTGTACTGCGTAAATCTTTTGCATTCTTGCTATACGCGATTGCAATCTTCACACTTGTGGAAACTTGGGTTATTGCTTAAGCGCTCGCACCTTGATGTATTTTGATTGAAGCCCAACCACCATGTACAGCAGTACCGGGAAGGCAAAAGCCAGCGGTAGCGAAGTAACTTCTGCGATCAAGCCAATAATCGTTGGTCCACCAAAGTAAGCGGCAATAGCAATTAAGCCAACTCGAGCTAAACCAACAGATGGCGCGATGCCTGGAATAGATGCTGCGGCTAAGTTAAATGCAGGGAAAAATGGGCCCATTCCAAAACCTGCAGCTGCAAAGCCAGTGCACACAACTATTAAGCCCAACATTTGATGGGAATGGGATAGTGGAATACCAACTAACAAACCAATCCCCCACAACCCGCCACCAAAGTATCCACCATATTTAACAGTGTTTACATGGCCCCACTTCTCAAATGCGCGATCGCCTAACAAGCGGCTTGCAATCATTGCTAAAGAAAAAGTTGTTGCAGCTGCTGCATTTAAGCCTTTGCCAATCCCCATGTGATCTTGCAAAAGGATTCCGGACCATTCATAGGCACCACCTTCTGGAATAAGTGAACACATTAAGCCAATACCAAGTGCCCATAGGATTAAAGATTGCTTTCCAAACAGTGCAACCTTGCCGGCATCTCCTTCTCCGGGTTCGCCCAAGTGGCCATCGTGCTCTGCGGGCAATAAGAAATGCGCAATAAACTGATAAACAATCAAGCCAAAGATTGCAATGGCAATTAAATTATCGCGCGGTGAAACAAAATGTGCAATTAATCCGCCAATCAAGGTCGCCGCAAATGCACCAATACTCCACAATCCATGAAAACTAGACATCCAGCGACCCTTGGTATGTTTTTCAATTTCGATAGCTTGGCCATTAATCGCAATATCCATAAACGACACATTGAATCCTGTGATAAATAAACCAAGCACCAGAGTTTGAACATTGCCAGCAAGACCGACTACTAAAACACCTACGGGTAGCAAGAATCCAGAAATTTGAACAACTAACTTTGATGAATAGGTGTGCACCATTCGACCTGCCAGTTGCGCACCAGGAATTGAACCAACAGTGCTTGATAGCAAGACAAGACCAAACTGACCATCACTTAAGTTCAGTGCAGTCTTAATCTCCGGAATACGTGGAATCCAAGCAAGACCCAAGAATCCTAAAAAGAAGAAGCATGCCCACACAGCATTTCGCGCTCTAATGCCCAGCGCATATAAATCAGTAGTCATATCGTGCTGAGAGTACTTCAATAGTTCGATAATCTAGGAAGGTGGAAGGCGTAAAAGAAAAAGCAGCGGTAAAGCGGGTACTTGCCGCTTTGCACGAACATGGACTCGAAGGTGAAGTTCACGTTCTTTCAGATAGCGCCCGCACCGCACAAGAAGCAGCAACAGCTCTCGGCATTGAAGTCGGACAGATCGCATCATCACTGATCTTTAAACTTCCAGATGAATCACCACTTTTGATCATTACAAGTGGGCGTCACCGGGTTGATACTGATTTAGTTGCTAAAAACCTAGGTATTGAAAAGCTTGGCCGCGTTGATGCTGATTACGTTAAGGAAAAGTCTGGGTTTTCAATTGGTGGAGTAGCCCCGATTGGCTGGGTATCGGCGGCAACAATTTTGATTGACGAAGCACTTAATGACTACGAAGTTGTGTGGGCAGCTGCTGGTCACCCCCACGCTGTTTATCCAACAAGTTATGCAGAATTAATTGAGTGCACTGGTGCTAAGTCAATGGTCGTTGGCGAATAAATATGAATACTCTTGGGATGATCGCAATTGTTGTCGATGACTACGACGTAGCGATTTCACATTACGTCAATGATCTTGGCTTTACCTTGGTAGAAGATAAAGAGATGACAGCTGAAAAGCGTTGGGTTGTAGTTGCTCCCAGCAAAGATGGCGCAAAGATTTTGTTAGCAAGGGCTGCGACAGATCAACAAAGAGCTGCAATTGGTAACTCAACCGGTGGTCGAGTTGGATTCTTTATGTATACAACGAACTTTGACGAAACGTATCAAAACTATAAAGCGCGTGGAATTGAATTTGTTGAGCAACCTCGTCAAGAAGCGTATGGCCAAGTAGTTGTTTTCAAAGATAGATATGGCAACAAGTGGGACCTGATTGAGACGCCATCCAAATGATTGTTGCTTATTTCTGGACAATTAAGCCTGCATCAGTTCCCTTTGCTTTCATATCAATGGCGCTAGATAGATTTGTTTTAGGTCGCTCTAGCAACGTAGGTTTCTTCAAATCTTTAGGTACCGGTAAAGGCGAAACATTTACGCCAGCAGATGCCAATACATTGCGTTGGGGTTTAGTTGCACAGGTGCATGACATAGATGCTTTTGATCAATCTTTTGTCGTCAAGCAGTGGCGAAAAAACAGTGTTGCAGAATTTCGTGCAGTTCTTGAACCTATTTCATCTCACGGCAAATGGGCTGGCCAAGAACCCTTTGTTGCATCAGTTAAAGATTGGAACGGTCCTGTTGCCGCAATTACTCGTGCACGGATTAAGTGGCACCAAAACTTTAGATTCTGGAGTTCAGTGCCCCCAGTAACAGTTTCGCTAAAGTCAGCGCCAGGATTAATTGCTGCTATCGGAATTGGTGAAGCTCCAATCGGATTACAGGGCACCTTTTCTTTATGGGAATCTGCTGCTGCGATTCGAGAGTTTGCGTATAAGGGCGCTGCTCATCAAAAGGCGATCGCGGATACTGCAACGTATAACTGGTACTCAGAAGAGCTATTTGCGCGTTTTGCAGTCAAGGATATGCGCGGCTCAATTGCCTAACTGTTAGATAAAACAGGAATAGGGCAGACTTACACCTATGTCGATCCGCCATTACACCCCAAGACGCAGAGCACGTGGCGGCGCTTCTCCCCTCTTGATCAAGGTAATGGGTGTCGCACTTGGTGCGACTGTCATAATGCAAATTCTTTATCCATTAGTAAGCGGTGGATTTCTTGGAGTCATAACAATTGCTTCCGTTTACACGGCAGCCTTTGCGATGTTTCTGCATGGAATCGCTTCTTACGGAGCACGTTATGGCTGGACTATGTTGGGCATCACTGTCATCTTCGGATTCTTTATTGAACAACTTGGAGTTACGACGAGCTGGCCATTTGGTGAGTATTCATATTCGCACACATTGGGTCCAAAGATTTTTTCTGTGCCACTTGTTGTTCCTTTTGCATGGGTAATGATCGCTCATCCTTGTTTAGTTGCGGCTCGTCGTATTGGAAAGTCATGGGTCTTTTTATATGGCGGCTTATTGATGATGGCGTGGGATTTGTTTTTAGATCCACTCATGGTTTCTGCTGGTCGTTGGACATGGGTTGTTAAAGGCTCGCACGTTCCTTTTCAACCAGAGATACCAATTTCAAACACATTTGGCTGGTTGTTATCTGGAATGTTCTTAATGACGATGTTGCACTTTTTAACACCGCGGGATCGACGCAAAGTTGGCGGTTCGCTAATCGCTGCAGACATACTGCTCTTCTGGACTCTTTTCTCTGGCATTGTTGGAAATCTCTTCTTCTTTGGTCGACCAGGAATAGCCCTCTTTTCAGGATTAATTATGGGTACTTTGCTAACCCCATACTTTTTTAACCGTTGGGTCGGAAGACCGTAACTCTTACATGATTCTCTTTTTCTTATTGCCACTAATTCTGCTTACCATTGCGGCTGTTAACTATGTGCAGATTCGCACACCTAAACGCACCTCAGTGTTAACCGAAACTATTGGCGTGCTCGTTCCTATGCGTAATGAGGCTGAAAACGTAGAAGGCTTAGTTGCTACCTTGGCAGCCCAAGAAGGTTCATTTCATTTCTATCTACTAGATGACAACTCAGAAGATCAAACACATGAACTGCTGCAGCGATTTACTAAGGCTGATTCACGTTTTACAGTGATTAAAGGTGCTGTTCTAAACGATAAGTGGATCGGAAAAACCTGGGCGCTCCAGCAACTATTTGATGCCTCCAATGAAGAGATTCTCGTTTCAATCGATGCTGATGTGCGTTTGAGCAATGATGCGGTCAATAAAGCAGTGTCAGCGTTAAATAGTGCTGCATTAGATTTTGTTTCACCGTACCCGCGTCAGATTGCACTGAGTTTTGCTGAGCGATTGATCCAACCGCTGCTGCAATGGTCTTGGCTCACAACAGTTCCCCTTCGGTATGCCGAAAGCTCAAGCCAACAATCTATGGCTGTTGCTAATGGACAGTTCTTTGTTGTGCGCCGCACAGCACTTGCAGCAATTGGTGGGTATGAATCTGTGAAGCACGCTGTTATTGATGATGTGTTCTTGGCTCGCCAGTTAGTTAAGAATGGATCATCTGGAACAGTTATTAATGGTTCTGATATCGCACAGACTCGAATGTATGCATCATGGGATGAAATCAGAGCCGGCTATGGAAAATCATTGAACCAAGCATTCGGATCAATCCTTGGTGCTGTATTTGTGGTGATATTTCTTGTTGCAATCTGTGTTGTGCCACTAATTCTTGGCATCCTTGGTAATCCATATGGCTGGCTTGGTTTTGCCGCCATTGTTGGAACTCGCGTATTCAGCGCAATTAAAAGTCGTGGCCGTGTACTAGACAGTGTGTTGCATCCAATATCTGTGCTTGCACTGGTTTACCTGATTGTTTATTCATACTTAAGACGCGGAAGCATTCAATGGAAGGGTCGCACGGTATGAAGATCGTGGTGATTGGCGCCGGTATGGGCGGAATGACCGCTGCTGCCCGCTTATCACGCGGTGGCCACGAAGTTGTTGTCTATGAAGCATCAGATCAAGTCGGTGGAAAATGTCGCACCGAATGGATTGGAAAAGTTGCATTCGATACCGGACCATCATTATTGACTCTGCCTGCCGTCTATAAAGATTTCTTTCAGCGCACCGGAAAACCTATGGGCCTTGTCTGTCCTATTGAATCCGTCAATCCATCCTTTGATTATCGCTTTGCAGATGGCAGCAAAGTAAAGTTTTCCAATCTTTCCCGCAAAGAAACATTGGATGCAATCACAGGTAGCTTTGGTGCTGAAAGCGCAGCCCAGTGGGATCGAATCATGAAGCGCGCAGAACGCATGTGGGATGTGAGCCGTGTTCCCTTTGTCGAATCCGAACTTAAATCGCCGCTTTCTTTGATCAAGCGCATCACCTTTCTGCGCGACATGAAGATCATTGCCCCTTGGAAAACGCTGCGCCAGCACTCTGATGAAATCCTGACCCACCAACGCCTTCGTTTCATCATGGATCGATACGCCACCTATAGCGGCTCTGATCCACGCAAGGCACCTGCCGTACTTTCGACAATTGCCTTTGTCGAAGAAAGTTTTGGTGCTTGGCATGTAAAGGGTGGCCTAGGAAATCTAACAACTACGGTGCACCAGCGAGCAGTAGATGTTGGCGTTACCTTTCACCTGAACTCCCCCGTTGCCAGCATTCAAACATCCGGTAAAATAGCAACAGGTGTGGTTTTAGCTGATGGAACAATCGTTGCAGCAGATGCAGTCATTGCAAATGCTGATGCGTCGCTGGTCTATAACAGATTAATTACTGGGCATAAGCGCGCATTAAAGAAAGCACGTAAGAACATTGCAAACGCTGATGTTTCGGTAGCTGGCTTTTCACTGTTACTGGGTATGCGCAAAGACCCAGCACACGTGTTAAATCACCACACAATCCTTTTTCCAGAAAACTACGATGCCGAATTTGATGCAATCTTTAATGATGGTAAACCGGTAGAAAAGCCAACGATCTATATTTGTGCACCACAGGATGAATTAATGAGCAAGGATGAAAACCTTGAAGGCTGGTTTGTGCTTGTAAACGCGCCAACCCACGGTCAATTTGATTGGAATAACAAAGAATTTGCAAACAAGTATGCCAATATCATTATCGATCAAATTGAAGCGCGTGGGATTTCAGTACGTGATCGCTTGGAATCTTTAACCATTAGAACACCTGCAGATTTAGAAGCAGCTGTTCGCGCACCAGGCGGCGCAATTTATGGAACTTCTAGTAATGGAGCACGCGCAGCATTTATGAGAGCAAGGAACCGTTCACCGATCAAAGGTTTGTATTTAGTGGGCGGATCTGCCCACCCTGGTGGCGGGTTACCTTTGGTAGGTATTAGTGGTGATTTAGTTACTGAAGCAATTGGCTACGAGAAAAACGCACGACACTAACAAAGCTATAGATTTGAATTACAAGGAATGCGATTGAAAGTTGTGTTGCACCTGGCAGTGATAACTGATTAAGAATCAGCACGATAAATAAGTAGCTTGCGCGCACTGGGCGTTCTGCAGGAGTAACAACTCCGATATCACTGACACCAAGTGAAGCTAACTTAGCTCGGGCATACTCTTGAAAAGCAGCCACACACCACAAAGTAATAGGAATCCAGGCTGGAACACCTATTGCATACAGGGCATAGAACCACAGCGCTTCGCTGATGCGATCAACTACTGAATCAAGGGTCGCTCCGAACTTGCTTTCGCGGTGCTGGAAAATGGCAACGCTTCCATCAATACCATCGCAGAATAAAGAAAATACTAAGAAAAGAATCGCCCAAGGAGATTGCGCAGTTAATGCAGTTGCAACCGCGCCGAGCAGACCAAGCATCGTCAACGTATTTGGTGAAATCCGCAGCAATGTACAGATCAAACCAAATCGGTAGGAAATATGTAGCCATGCACCGACAACCCCTGTTGTTTCAGCATCGCTATGCAAAGAACTCCACTTTGCCTTGAATTCATCTTTACTGAGCATTTAAGTTTCCAACAATTTCTTTGGTAGCAGTAGAGCTGTTCATTGTATAAAAGTGTAATCCTGGTGCCCCTGCTGCCAATAGTTGCTGGCACAGTGATGTTGCTATCTCAACGCCTAACGCACGCACGGCTACTGGATCATTTTCAACCTTTGCAAATGCATCTGAGATCTGCGGTGGAATCGGAGTTCCGCCAAGTTCTGCCATTCGATGGAGCAACTTCACATTTGTCACAGGCAAGATGCCGGGAATAATGACTAACTTCGATCCACGTTCTGCAAGACGCTCAACTAATTGAATATAGCGATCTGCTTCAAAGAAAAACTGAGTTGTAGCAAAGGTTGCACCTAGCTCTTCTTTGCGAATCAGGACATCGATATCTTTTTCAAAATCACCTTTTGATGCTGGGTGCCCATCGGGAAAAGCGGCAACACCAATTGTGAATCCACCAAACTCATCGGCTAATTGAACTAACTCATCTGCATGATTGAGGCCACCAGGTGTAGGTGTCCATGGCGCACTTGGTCCACCAGTTGGATCTCCGCGAAGTGCCAAAATACTTGTGATGCCCGCTTCTTTATAACTGTGCAAAATTGCAATCAATTCGGCGCGAGTAGATCCAACACATGTCAGGTGAGCAACGGTTGAAATTCCAGTGCGCTGTGTGATTTCTTGCGCAATTCGAATCGAGCGATCTCGGGTGGATCCACCGGCGCCATACGTCACAGAAACAAAGTCAGGGGCTATTGATTTAAGGCCATCGATGGCAGCCCACAACCGTTCTTCACCCTCAACATCCTTTGGAGGGAAGAACTCGAATGAGTACGAAGTGCGAACTACCACTGGGTGAGGGTACCGTTACCGAGTGAGTTCAGAGCCAAAAGCTACGTTAACAAGCGTCCGTAGCGCCGTTGAAGAAGAGTTGGCTATCTTTCTCAACTTTGAAAGTGCCTATCTCAATTCGATTTCGGCAGAGCTATCCCCTGTTTCTGACGCACTAACCTCTTTCTTATTAGACAGCGGAAAAAGACTTCGCCCCTTGTTTGCTTACGCAGGCTTTGCAGCAGCTGGAGGATCGCTAGAAAAACCTGTTGTCCGCGCAATGGCATCACTTGAACTATTACAAGCATGCGCACTTATTCATGATGACTTAATGGATGGTTCAGATACTCGTCGCGGTAAACCTTCAATTCACCGTCACTTTGAAACAATCCATGTTCGAGAAGAACTAGATGGCTTTGCGCCTCAATACGGATTATCTGCAGCTGTATTGCTCGGAGATCTTGCACTTGTGTGGTCTGATCAAATGTTAAATAGTGCTGGATTGACCACAGAACAGTTTGCTCGCGTGTTTCCTTATTACAACGAAATGCGTGTTGAATTAATGGCCGGACAATTTTTAGATATTCATGAACAAACACAAAAGAGCACAAGTGTTGATCGCTCAATGAAGATTGCTCGATACAAATCTGGCAAGTACACAATCGAGCGTCCGTTGCACCTAGGCGCAGCTATGACAAATAGCGCATCGCCCGAAATCTTTGCCGCTCTTTCTGCTTACGGACTTCCATTGGGCGAGGCCTTCCAACTTCGGGATGATTTGCTTGGAGTGTTTGGTGATCCATCAGTGACGGGCAAGCCTGCCGGTGATGATCTGCGCGAAGGTAAGCGAACAGTTTTAATCGCTATGACAAATGATCGCCAATCAGAATCTCAACGCGAGATTGCTCGTAAGCACTTTGGAAAGCCTGACCTAGATGCAGAAGGTGTCGCAGCGTTGCAAGAAATCATTGAATCCACGGGGGCGCGCGCAGAACTTGAAGCAACTATTGAACGTTTAACTGATGAAGCATTAACCGCGGCGCAATCTGCGGTCTTTACGAAAGATGGAAATGCACTGCTCGTTGAGCTTGCAAAGATCGCTACTAAGAGGAGTTCGTAATGCCCGCACGTGTTAAAGGCCCAACCGATCACGTTGTCATCGTTGGAGCAGGATATGCAGGACTAAGTGCGGCGCTTCGCTTAGCTGGTGCCGGTCGCAAGGTAACTGTTATCGAACGTGAAGCTGTGCCAGGTGGTCGAAGCGGGCTATTACAGAAAGATGGTTACTCATTTGATACTGGCCCATCTGTTTTAACAATGCCATCGTTAATTCAGGACGCGTTTAGTTGCGTCGGAGAAGATATGAAGGACTGGGTTGAACTCATGCCTGTTTCTCCTTTGTACCGCGCCTTTTATGCAGATGGAACACAACTAGATGTGCATGCAAACACTGCACAGATGGAAGCTGAAATCGCAGACAAGATCAGCCCAGAAGAAGCAGCTGGTTATGCCCGCTACGTAGAGTTTGTTACCAAGCTCTATAAGTATGAAATGAATGATTTTATTGATCGCAACATTGACTCACCGTTTAATCTTTTAACGCCAAATCTTGCACGTTTAATTGCGCTAGGTGGTTTCCGCAGACTTTCTCCAAAAGTAAATCAGTTCATGAAGGATCCACGTCTTCAGAAGGTGTACTCATTCCAGGCGATGTATGCCGGAGTTAGCCCTCAGCAAGCATTGGCGATTTATGCAGTCATTGCCTATATGGATTCAGTAAATGGTGTGTTCTTCCCTAAGGGTGGAATGCACGCAGTACCGCGTGCTATGGCAGCTGCTGCCCAAAAGCATGGTGTGGAATTCAAATACAGCACAACAGTTTCAAGTATTGATGTACAAAACGGACGAGCAAAGGCTGTCATCACAGAAGATGGACAGCGCATCCAATGCGATGCCGTTATTTTGAACCCTGATTTGCCTGTTGCGTGGCGCGATCTTTTAGGTAAAACACCTTTGTCCGTAAAGCGCCTGAATTACTCTCCTTCATGTGTAACTATGTTGGTGGGATCATCTAAGAAGTACGACTTTGCAGCCCACCACAACATTCACTTCGGTGAGTCATGGGATGGCGTCTTTGATGAACTCATTAAGAAGAAGCAGTTAATGAGCGATCCAAGTGTTCTCGTAACAATTCCTTCACTTGATGATCCAGCATTGGCACCTGCCGGAAAGACTTCTTACTACGTGCTCTTTCCTACTCCCAATCTGACTGCAAATATTGATTGGACCAAACAAGCCAAGCCATACCGTGATCACATGGTCGAAACTCTAGAACAGCGTGGCTACACCGGTTTTGGTGATGCAATTGAAACTGAAGTGATCACTACTCCACTTGATTGGAAAAATCAGGGAATGGAAGAGGGTGCACCATTTGCTAGTGCGCATACTTTCTTCCAAACCGGTCCCTTTAGACCACGTAACATGGCTGCTGGAATTGAAAACGTTGTCTTTGCTGGTTCTGGAACTCAACCTGGAGTTGGCGTCCCAATGGTTTTGATTTCAGGAAGACTTGCTGCAGAACGCATCGTGGGTCCGGTCAAGTAAGTGGATGAATTAACTGCTGCCGGAATTGCTGATCCTGACCTTCGTGCGTCATACGAAGAGTGCAAGCGGTTAAATGCATTACATGGCAAGACTTATTACCTTGCAACACTTTTGCTACCCAAAGCAAAACGCCCCTTTGTTCATGCTTTGTATGGCTTTGCGCGTTATGCCGATGAGATTGTTGATGATTTAGCATCAGAACTAAGTGTTGAAGAAAAAGCGGCAGCTTTGAGCACCTGGGGAAACGGTGTTTTAGCTGATCTGAAAAAAGGTACTAGTGATGATCATGTGGGTCGTGCTCTAATCGATACAGTCAAGCGCTTTGATATTCCGCACGAACACTTTGAAGCCTTTCTGCATTCGATGACAATGGATTTAACGGTGCAGGAATATGAAACATATGAGGATTTACTGGAATATGTTTACGGATCGGCCGCTGTCATTGGCCTTGAAATGGTTCCTATTCTTGGCCCATTACACAATGATGCATTTGAGGCTGCCAAGAAGTTAGGAATTGCCTTTCAACTAGCTAACTTTATTCGAGATGTTGATGAAGATTTAGATCGTGGTCGGGTGTATCTGCCGATTAAAGAGTTGGCTCAATGTGGAGTTACCCGCGAAATGTTAGAAGAGCGGGTTTTAACACCAGAAATTATTGAAGCGCTCAAGTTTCAAATTGCGCGCGTGCGCCAGCTGCAAGCAGAAGCGGCTCCTGGGATTGCCATGCTTGAGGCAAGTAGTCGCCCGTGTATTGAAGCTGCAAGTACTTTGTACTGTGGCATCGTGGATGAGGTAGAAAAGATTGGTTATGACATTTTTAATCAGCGAGCAAAGACATCAACGGCTCGTCGAATTCGTGTTGCAGGTGCTGCATTCATAAAGCGCCAACTCATTTCACGCTAGAGTATTAACCACGGGAGCCGTAACGGCTGAGAGGGTCTGAAATTCAGTCCGACCGATTGACCCATCCGGTAATGCGGATGTGGAAAGGAAAATCATGTCAACCATTTTATTTACCGCCTGGGGCTATGAAGTCTCGATTTTGGAATTCGTTGCAGCGCTTACATCCTTTGTTGGTGTGTGGCTGGGCACAACAGGAAAAAGAATTACTTGGCCTTGGTGGGCGCTTAGCAGTGCGTTGTACGGTGTTTTCTTTTATCAAGTAGATCTCTTTGCAAGTGCAGTTTTACAGTTGGTATTTATTATTGCCGCTGTTTACGGTTGGAAGGATTGGGCGCCAACGGGTGCGGTTCCTGGAACTATGACAGGGCGTAATCGCCGGTACATTGCAATTGGTACTTTTGTAAGCGTTGCAGTTTTATCACCAGTGTTATCTAACATTGGTGCGGCAGCTACTTGGTCTGACGCGTTTTTATTGATTGGCAGTCTGGTTGCACAGGTAATGATGGTGTACGAAAAGTATGAATCCTGGATTGTCTGGTTGATTGTTGATCTTGTAGGAACAATTGAATATGCAATTCTTGGGTATTGGTTTACTGCAGTTTTATATGCGATGTTTACGGCAATAGCTGTGCTCGGATGGAAGCGTTGGCATGGCTCTGTACGCAATTGACGGTCCAGCAGGTGCTGGTAAAACTACCTTTGCTGCACAACTGGAGGCAGAGTTATCAGTAAATGGAACTGTACGAGTTATTCACATGGATGACTTGTACAACGGGTGGGATAACGCTCTTAGTAATGCTTTGTCTGAAATATTGGACCGCATATCAACTGCGCATCTTGCGGGCCGAGAATTTGTGATCAAGATTTTTAACTGGCACACAATGCAGTTTGATCGAGAAGAAAGAATTACACCCACCGACTATTTGATAATCGAAGGAGTTGGTGCCGCTCAACAAATCGTGCGCGAAACTGGCGCAACAACGTATTGGCTAGATATCGAACCCGAGATCGGTTTGCAACGCGTCTTAGATCGAGATGGAGCACATATTGAGGCTCAGATGCGTCAATGGCAGGTTGATCAAGATAAACACTTCGCAAGAGATGAAACCCGAGAAAATTGCGAGTTTAAACTCACTTCATAACAGTTTTGGGCGCGCCCAATGCACCTGTCACAGGTGCACTCCATAAAATCTGCACATGTCCGATCTGACCGGTGAGCTCATTGATGGGCGCTACCAATTACTGCGTCAGGTCGCTAATGGCGGAATGGCAACAATCTATGAAGCGCTAGATACCCGGCTAGATCGCAAAGTTGCAGTAAAGATCATGCACGCGCATTTGGCGCAGGATGAAGCGTTTGTCTCTCGTTTTATTCGAGAAGCTAAAGCAGCAGCGGCACTTTCCCATCCAAATATCGTTGCAGTGCAGGATCAAGGGTGGAATCAAAGTGGAGTACCAGCGGTCTTTATTGTCATGGAATTAATTGACGGTCATACTCTTCGTGAATACTTAAATGAACGCGGTCGCTTTGAAATAAAAGATGCGATTAATTACATGACACCAATTCTGTCAGCGCTAGCCGCTGCCCATGATTTAGGAATCGTGCACAGAGATGTAAAGCCCGAAAATATTTTGATTTCTAAAGATGGACGGATCAAGATTGCAGACTTTGGGTTAGCTCGTGGAGAATTAATTGGCTCCACGATGACAGCTGAATCCAGTGTGATTTTGGGCAGTGTTTCCTACTTGTCCCCCGAGCAAGTCCAACGCGGAATCGCAGATTCACGCAGCGACGTCTATGCGGCCGGAATTGTTGCCTACGAAATGTTTACCGGTGAAAAACCATTCAATGGTGACTCACCAATTCAAATTGCCTATATGCACGTTAACGAAGAAATCCCGCATCTTCGCAGCAAGCGTAAAGAGATTCCACAAGCATTAGATGATTTGATCGCAAGTGCCACAGCCAAAAACCCTGATGATCGCCCGCGCACGGCCGGAGAATTTCTGGAACGTTTGCAGCAGATTCAGATTGAATTGGACCCAAAAAAGAATCAATTAGATCTTGGGTTAGATCTACCGGTTGAACCTATCCGAGAGAAAGCTCGTAAGAAGGTTAAAGAGGAGCCGGTTAAAGAAGCAACGGTTGAAGTTAAAGAAAGCACACGTGAGATTAGGAAACAAGAAGAAAAGAAACAGCGCGCCAGCAAGCGTGTCCGCAGAAATCGCAAAGTGGCTTTAATTTTGGCTGTTGCACTTGGTGTTGGTGGTTGGTGGACATTGGTTGGTCCAGGATCACGTGTAGTCGTTCCTTCAACAATTGGCGGAAGCTATGACGAAGCAGTTTCATCCCTTACTCCACTGGGTTTAACCGCAGTTGTTCTCGAGAACAGATTTGATGAAGATATCCCTAAGGGAAAAATTATTGAATCTGTCCCACAAGGTGGCGGAAAAGTAGATGCTGGTGGCAGCGTTAAGTTAATTATTTCAAAAGGCCCTGAGCGTTACACAATTCCTACTATCACTGGATTAACTCCTGAAGCTGCGAAGGCGGCAATTATTAAACTTCCGTTGACAGTTGGCACCATAACTGAAGTGTTTAATCCAGATATCCCAAAGGGATTTGTTATTTCCTCAACACCTGCAGCAGGTTCATCTGTGAAGCGGGATTCAACTGTTGATTTGAATGTTTCTAAAGGCATCGAGCAGGTTGCACTTGCTTCATATGTTGGCAAGAGTGGCGAACAAGCACTTAATGAATTAACGGCGGCTGGCTTTAATGTTGAACCTACCTATGCCTATAGCGAGACAACTCCCGAACTTGCTGTTGTTTCGCAAAACCCTGCAGGTGGAGCAACTGCTAATAAAGGCGGCAAAGTTTCAATCATTATTTCAAAGGGACCTCGCTATACATTCATTCCAAAAACAATCATCACTATGGAAGCTGGCGCAGGTAAGGCAACGCTGGAATCCCTTGGTTTAAAGGTCAAGGTAGTAACAATTGGAAATGCCAAGAAAAAGGTTGTGAAAAAAGTTTCACCTGCGGTAAACACCAAGGTATTACGTGGAAGTTTGGTAACGATTACCGTAGGGTGACCCAATGCCTACGCCAATTAAGAAACCTCGCATCGGTGCCCATACCCCGACTACTGGCGGCATGGCTAAGCGCTCAATTGCATATGCACAAGAAATCGGCGCAGAAGCGATTCAAGTATTTGCATCAAGTCCTCGTACATGGGCGCAACCAGAGGCTAAACCAGAACTCGATGAAGCTTTTAAGATCAAGGCTGCTGAATTAGATATTGAAACTTATGTTCACGCACCTTTTTTAATTAACTTGGGTTCGCCAACTGAAGCAACATATTTAAATTCGCTCTCATCAACTAAGTATTCGCTACAACGAGGCGCAGATATCGGTGCATTGGGTGTAGTAATCCACACAGGATCTGCAGTTGATGTGAACCATGTTGAAAAGGCATGGAAGCAAATTCATGAAGGCATGATGCCTATTTTGAACGCACTTGGTGCAGATGCGCCATATTTATTATTAGAACCAACAGCTGGACAAGGTCAATCACTTGTTAAGAAGTTAGATGATCTTGCTATGTATTTGAAAGCGTTGGAGTATCACCCAAAGGTGGCCATCTGTTTAGACACGTGCCATGTCTTTGCTGCCGGCCATGACATCTCGGTAAAAGGTGGAATGACAGAGACAATTGATTTGCTTGTCGAAATCGCTGGCATCGAGCGATTCCAGTTAGTACATGCCAATGATTCGATGGATGTCTGCGGAGCGCTAAAGGACCGCCACCAAAACATCGGTGAGGGCCATATTGGCGTTGATCCATTCAAGGAACTTTTATCTCACCCTGCAGTAGCAAACGCTCCCCTAATTCTGGAAACACCAGGAATGGAACCCGAGCATGGCAAGGAAGTTGCGTTACTGAAGAAATTACGCGGCTAATGTCTGCTCGTCATCAACTGCATTTAAAACTTGCTCCGTGGGCATTGTTATCCGTTTCTGCTGCATGGGGCCTTGCCTTCGTAGTTATGAAGGATGCAATCGAGCGTCAAACAGTTAATAACTTTTTATTCAGCAGATTTGTTGTCGCCGTGGTTGTAATGATTTTAATTCGTCCACAATCCATCAAATTATTTAACAAGGATTTATTGCTGAGAGCATCGGCTGCGGGTCTATTTTTAGGTAGCGGATACATCTTGCAAACCCTTGGTTTAAAACTTACGGGTGCTGCAATCACCGGATTTATCACCGGTCTATATGTTGTCTTTACCCCTTTGATTGCAGCAATAGTTTTGAAGGCCCGCATCACATTAATTACTTGGGGATGCGTTGGCGTTGCAACTCTTGGCTTGGCTTTACTTTCACTACAAGGTTGGTCGATTGGATTAGGTGAGCTTCTTGTTTTAGGTAGTGCCTTTGCATTTGGTGCACACATTATTGCGTTGGGTAAATGGAGCAGCGGTCGCGATGCTTACGCCATGACGGTTGTGCAGCTAGCAATGTGCGCTGTGCTTACCGGTATCGCATCAGCCTTAGAAGGCGGGTATCAACTTCCTCCTGATAACGGAGTGTGGGCAACGGTAATCTTTACTGCAGTTGTATGTACCGCAGTGGCATTTGTGATTCAAACATGGTCGCAGGCGCACATGAGCACTACAAAGGTTGCAGTCATTTTGACCATGGAAGTTGTCTTTGCCGCCTTTTTCGCCATCGTATTTGGTGGGGAAACCCTGACTCTTCAAAAAGCGCTCGGTGGCGTACTAGTTGTAATTGCGATGTTTGTCATTGTCCTTAAGGAATCGTGAGAACATTAGCCATGGCTATTGATCTTCGAAGCGACACTGTTACTCGCCCATCTGCGGCAATGCGCGAAGCGATTGCAAGCGCCCCCGTGGGTGATGATGTGTATAGCGATGACCCAACAGTTAATTCGCTAGAAGAACGAGTAGCGGCCATGTTTGGCAAAGAAGCTGGCGTATTTACGCCGACTGGATCCCTTGCTAATCAGTTGGCAATCCGTATGTTGGTTGCACCCGGTGAAGAGTTAATCGCTGAAACAAATAGCCACATTGTGCGCGCCGAACTAGGTGCCGCAGCTGTGTTTAGTGGGATTACAACACGTACATTTCCAGCCAAGAACGGTCTGTTAAAGGCAGCAGATGCCCTTGAAATTGCTCGTCCAAATAGTGGTCCGTACCTAGTTTCAACCACTGCGATTGCAGTTGAAAATACACATAACTTTGGTGGCGGAACAGTGCAACCAATTTCTGAAATTGCAGTACTTCGCAAAGGTGCAGATGAGCTTGGATTAGCACTTCACTTAGATGGTGCTCGCATTTGGAACGCACATGTGGCATCTGGTGTTTCATTTACTGAATATGGAAAGTACTTCGACACTATTAGCGTCTGTCTTTCAAAAGGATTAGGTGCACCAGTTGGTTCAATCATGCTCTCAACGAAGGATCGCGTTGCTAAGGCTCGTGTCTGGCGCAAACGATACGGAGCAGGAATGCGTCAGATTGGTTTACTCGCAGCAGGTGCTCATTACGCGTTAGATAACAATATCGATCGCTTAGCCGAAGATCATCGTCGTGCCAAGCAACTTGCAGTTGCCATTGCAGCTGTTGATTCATCGTTAATAGATCCAGTAACAGTTGAAACAAATATTGTTGGCTTAGATCTTGCAGCACTTCCGATAACTGCAGCAGAACTTGCTCAACGTTGTCGTGATGCAGGTCTTTGGATTAGCGCACTTGGTCCAAAGTACGCGCGCTTAGTTACACATCTTGATTTTGATGATGCTCAATGTGCCGAATCAATTGAAATTTTAAAGAAAGCCCTCGTGGCTTAAGAGCCACCGCTTCTTATCAACACCGTAGGCATAATTTCCTAACGCTCCCCCGGTTTTAACTACTCGGTGGCAAGGAACAACCAGCATGATTGCATTATTTGCACACGCACTACCGGCTGCGCGAACTGCAGCAGGTGAGCCTGCCTTTTCCGCTAAATCTGAATAAGAAAAAGTTTTTCCTGGCGCAATCTTTCTCATTGCTTTCCATGCAGCTTGAGAAAATGCAGCACCTGGTTGTCTGACTTGAATACCGTTGAGCGCAGTTAAGTCACCATCAAAGTAATCGTTGATCAGATCTGAAATAACCGGAATTGATTTGACGATTTTTACATCACGGCCAGCTTTAAAAGCTGAAACTGTTGAAAGATTGGCACCGATCAGAATCTGATCATCTGCTAATAAATTAAGGGTGCCGACTGGGGTTTTGTGGGAAGTGATTAAAAGTGGCACTGTCCAAAATTAGCGATCGCGCAACATTTCAGCAACTAAGAATGCGAGTTCTAAAGATTGCGCATGATTTAGGCGAGGGTCGCACGCTGTTTCATAACGTGATGCCAAATCCTCATGGGAAATCTCTTCGCCGCCACCAACGCACTCAGTGACATCATCACCAGTTAGTTCAATATGAACTCCGCCTGGATGTGTCCCTAGCGCCTTATGAACTTCAAAGAATCCCTTTACTTCATCCATAACATCATCAAAGCTACGGGTCTTATAGCCCGTAGGTGCTTCATAGGTATTGCCGTGCATTGGATCGCATACCCACAAAACCTTTGCGCCGGACTTTGTAACACCATCTACTAGCGCTGGCAAGATTTGGCGAATATTTTTTGCACCCATGCGTGTAATAAAAGTGATGCGTCCTGGTTCGCGGTTTGGATCTAACTTGTCAATCAATGCAAGTGCATCTTCAACTGTGGACTTTGGTCCAAGCTTGATGCCGATTGGATTGCGAACTTTTGATGCGAAATCAACATGTGCACCATCTAGCTGACGTGTGCGCTCACCAATCCAGATGAAGTGGCCAGAAACATCGTAAGCATCGCCAGTACGTGAATCAATACGAGTCAACGCCTTTTCATACTCCATGATCAACGCTTCGTGGCTGGCAAAGAAATCTACTGATTTGAAACTTGCAGGATCCACGCCAGCAGATTTCATGAATGCAAGAGCGCGACCAATTTCATTAGCCATTTGTTCGTATCGCTCGCCCACTTTGGAATCACGAATAAATCCCTTGTTCCATTCATGGACTTGGCGAAGATCTGCAAAACCACCTTGGGTAAATGCGCGTACCAAGTTAAGAGTCGCAGCAGAGGTGTTGTACACACGAACTAACCGCTGCGGATCTGGAGTACGTGATGCCTCATTGAATTCAATGTCATTAACAGCATCTCCGCGGTATGCAGGAAGTGTTACTTCGCCGCGAGTTTCAAAATCATTAGAACGAGGCTTTGCGAACTGCCCGGCCATGCGACCAACCTTGATTACCGGCAAGCTTGAGTAGTACTGCAAGACAGCTGCCATCTGCAAAATTGTTTTAATGCGATTGCGAATTGAATCTGCAGTTGCTGCAGCAAAAGTTTCTGCGCAATCTCCTCCTTGTAACCAAAAAGCTTTTCCTTCAGCAGCCAATGCGATTCGAGCTTTTAAATCATCGCATTCACCAGCAAAGACAAGTGGTGGCAACGCTTTAAGTTGTGCCACTGCAGCTTTAATTGGTTCGCCCTCTGGTCCACCTGGCCAGGTTGGTTGCTGGGAAGCAACAAGGCCAGGTGTGAACAGCGAGTCTAAGTGTGTGCTCATTGGGAAAGTGTAGAGAGTTCGAAAGTAATCGCGCGCAGCAATTACCCGAAGAAGATCTCTGATTCCTTGTATAGCTCGAGCGGAACGGTCTTTAGCTTCTCAGTTGCTGATGCCAATGGGACGCGGGCAATGTTTGTGCCGTGTAGTGCAACCATCTTGCCCCAGTCGCCTTCATGAGCAGCGGTGATCGCATGCAAACCAAAGCGAGTAGCAAGTACACGGTCAAATGCTGTTGGAGATCCACCACGTTGGATGTGTCCCAATACAGATGTACGTGCTTCCTTGCCAGTCTTTGCTTCGATCTGACCGGCAAGCCAGTCACCAATACCTGACAGTTTCACGTGACCAAATGAATCAAGGGTCTGATCCTTAACGATCATGTCCCCATCTTGAGGAATCGCACCTTCAGCGATAACAATGATTGGTGCGTAATGAGACTTGAAACGAGATTCAACCCATTCACATACTTTGTCTACAGAGAACTTCTGCTCTGGAATTAAAATACATGCGGCGCCGCCTGCAAGGCCTGAGTGCAATGCGATCCACCCTGCGTGACGTCCCATAACTTCTACGATCAATGCACGGTGATGTGACTCTGCAGTTGTGTGAAGGCGATCAATTGCTTCTACTGCAATGTTTACTGATGTATCAAAACCAAATGTGTAATCGGTGTTGTTCAGGTCGTTATCGATTGTCTTTGGCACACCGATAACTTTGACGCCAAGTGCGTCGAGCTTTGTTGCAACTCCCAAAGTATCTTCGCCACCGATTGCGATTAACGCATCAATGCCGGCCTTTTCTAGATTTTCTTTAATTCGCTCTACGCCACCCTCGATTTTAAATGGGTTAGTACGAGATGAACCAAGAATCGTTCCGCCGCGAGGCAAGATGCCGCGGGTTGTTTCAATATTTAACGGCATGGTTAGACCCTCCAGCGGTCCCTTCCAGCCATCACGGAATCCAACAAACTCGTGACCGTACTCTTTAACACCCTTGCGAACTACGGCACGAATAACTGCATTTAGACCAGGGCAATCTCCGCCGCCAGTGAGGACACCAATACGCATGATTAACTCCAACAATTTTATTGTTTGATTAAATGGCTAAAAATTTCCGCCACCTGTGGTCAACGCTGACTGGAACAGTCTAGCCTTCCCCCATGGCTAATCGACAACTCATCGCCGGCGTGGACTCTTCGACTCAATCCGTAAAGGTCGTTATTCGTGACGCCAATACCGGCGAATTAGTGCGCCAGGGTCGGGCTTCCCACCCCGACGGAACTGAGGTCGAACCTAAGCATTGGCTGAGTGCGTTACATACCGCGATCGCAGAAGCTGGCAATTTAGATGATGTAGCAGCGATTTCTATTGCAGGACAACAACATGGAATGGTCGCACTTGATAATGATGGCGAAGTTATTCGTCCCGCGTTGTTATGGAATGACACACGATCTGCAAAAGAGGCAGATGATTTAAATACCGAGGTAGGTGGCGATGCCGAAATGGCGCGCAGGGTTGGCTCAAAGTTAGTTGCATCCTTTACCGCATCAAAGCTTCGTTGGATGGCAGATCACGAACCAGCCAATGCAGCCAAAGTTTCATCTATTGCACTTCCCCATGATTGGTTGTCGTGGCAGTTGCAAGGTGGCACAAACTTTGACACTTTGTTTACAGATCGAAGCGATGCATCTGGAACTGGCTACTTCGATCCCAGCACATCGCATTACCGTGAAGACATTATTCGCTTAGCTCTGCGACATGATCAAGAACTGTCATTGCCACAAATTATTGGCCCAGACAAATTTGGCGGCACAACAACTTCTGGTATTCCAATTGCAGCAGGTGCTGGTGATAATGCTGGTGCAGCACTTGGCATTCAGGCACAACCCGGAGATGTCATCGTTTCATTAGGAACAAGTGGAACTGCATTTGCTGTGTCCGAAACACCAACACATGATGCAAGCGGATCGGTAGCTGGCTTTGCAGATGCAACTGGTCGTTATCTTCCGCTTGTCTGCACATTAAATGCTGCACGAATTTTAGATGCGGCATGTCGCATCCTTGGTAAAACTCATGAAGAAGTTGGACAGTTAGCTCTATCTGCAAAGTCTGGTGCTAATGGGTTAACACTGTTGCCTTACTTTGAAGGAGAGCGCACTCCTAACCGTCCGACGGCCACTGGTGTGTTTGCTGGTATGAACCTCAATAATTCCAACCCACAAGATATTGCTCGCGCGATGGTCGAAGGGATGTTGGCTGGTTTGGCAGATGCCGTTGATTCACTTGTTGCATTAGGTGTTGGCGTTAATCGAATTTTGCTCATTGGTGGCGCAGCAAAGAATCCGGCTGTACCAGTAATTGCTAGTGCGCTATTTGGTCGCGAAGTCTTAGTTCCACCTGCTGGTGAATATGTTGCTGACGGTGCGGCAAAGCAAGCAGCATGGGCACTTCTTGGTAACCTGCCTACTTGGGATTTAGGTGAAGTTTCACATCACAGCAGTGAAGCAACTCCAGAAGTCATGATCAAATACCGCGAATTAAAAAATAATACGCAGAACTGGTGATTAAACCGTAATGACTCGTAAATCCTTGTTTCACTTTGCCTTAGTTGGCCTGCTCTGGGGAATCCCATACCTTTTGATGAAGGTAGCTGTCGAAGATTTCCCACCTGCAGCTGTCGTTGCTGGGCGAACACTTATTGGTGCCTCTATTTTGATTCCGGTTGCGCTCTACCGAAAAACTTTCAAGGGCGCTGTTCTAGGAATTAAATTTGTAGCGTTTTATGCGTTGATGGAGATGATTGGACCTTGGATTCTGATTACCACCGCTGAGCAAAAGATTAATTCAGGGTTAGCTGGATTGCTTGTTTCAACTGTTCCGATCTTTGCAACGATCATTACATCTCTGCGTGGCGATCATTCAGTGTGGCAATTCAAGCGAATCTTTGGAATCGTTGTTGGATTCTTTGGCTTAATCCTGGTCGTTGGTATCGAAAGCTTGTCAGGCAACAGCGATCCCCTATCGATTGCCATGGTGATTCTGGCATCAATGGGTTATGCCTACGCGGTAATCATGGTGACTACCAACTTGCCACTTGTCGATGGAATTGCGATCAATGGCTTAGCAATGGCGATTACATCTGTGTTTTGGGCACCAGTTGCGATCGCACAATGGCCAGCAAGTATTTCGATGAGATCAGCCCTATCGCTACTTGCACTTGGCGTATTTAGTACCGCATTCGCCTTTATTTTATTCTTCAAAGTAATGGCTGAAATCGGTCCTGCTCGAGGATCACTTGTTACCTATTTAAATACAGCCATCGCAGTTGTCCTAGGTGTGATCATTCTTCGCGAACCATTAACAGTCGGAATTATTGTGGGATTGCCTTTAGTCCTAGTTGGTTCTTACTTAGCAAGTCGTAAAACTGCTTAAGACTTCTCGCCGAACCCTAACTTTGCTAGCAGTTTAGGATCTTTCTGCCACTCCTTTGAAACCTTGATGTGCAGGCCAAGAAATATCTTGGCACCTAAAACGCGCTCGATATCTGCGCGTGCACGGATACCGATTTCCTTTAGTCGAGCGCCTTGATGGCCCAACAAAATTGCGCGTTGTGTGTCACGCTCTACGTGGATCGTTGCATGAACATCATAAAATGGTCGTGATCCCTTTTCTTCGCGCTCACCAAATTCATCAATGGTTACGACAATGCTGTGTGGTAATTCTTCGCGCACATCTTGTAGCGCTGCTTCCCGAATATATTCGCAAATAATCTGATCGATCGCTTGATCACTTGTTGTGCCTGCTGGGTAATACTCAGGACCTGCCGGCAGATTCTTACCAATTAATTCATTGAGCAAATCAACTTGATCATGGATTGCCGCTGACACTGGAATGATTTCATCCCATACAAATCCTTCGGCAATCTTCATAATGCCTAGCAATCTGATCGCAAGCTTTTCCTTTGCGATTAGATCTGTTTTAGTAATTACCGCAAACTTTTTAGCACCTGGATGCTTTGCAATTTCTTGGGCAATAAATGTGTCGCCAGCACCTGATGTTTCATCCGCAGGAATACACATGATCACGATGTCGACTGAATCCATACTTTGATCTACTACCTGATTCAGGCGTTGACCTAACAATGTCTTTGGTTTGTGAACTCCGGGGGTATCAACAAGGACTGCTTGAAAATTATCTCCGTGCACGATTCCACGAATTGCTGTGCGAGTGGTGTTGGGATGGTGCGACGTAATTGCAATCTTGCTACCTACAAGTGCGTTAATCAGGGTTGATTTTCCAACGTTTGGGCGGCCAACAATGGCAACAAAGCCCGAACGGAAATCACTCATAGGCTTATTCTCTCATTGATTAACGCCAACAAATTCCACCGCGTCTGCAACCGAGGTAACGATTTCGGCAGCACGTTCGCCTATCAATCGATGACATCCTTCGCTAGTTGGTGAATTAATAGGACCAGGTATAGCCATGACTGGGCGAAACAGCTCTGCGGCATCTCGCGCTGTTCGTAACGATCCACTGCGAAATGCGGCTTCAACAACAAGTGTTGCCTTTGATAGCGCGGCAATTAATCGATTGCGTGTTAAAAATCTGCTGGGTAGCGCTTTATGGCCTGGCATAAATTCTGTGACTATCGCACCTGATTCGCAGATTTCAGCAAACAATCGTGCGTTACCTGCCGGATAATTAACATCAATGCCTGACGCGATTACTGCAACTGTTACGCCTTCGGCGATGAGCGCTCCTTTATGGGCATACGAATCAATTCCGTAGGCACCTCCACTAATGATTCCCCATTCGCGGTCTGCAAATCCGGCAGCAAAATCTCCTGCAATGCGTGCGCCATAGCTAGTTGGATTTCTGGTGCCGACGATTGCAAGAGATGGAATATGCAACGCGCCAATATCCCCTTTCACAATTAGACCGATAGGTGGTGCGATCAAATCATTAACTTGAATTGGCCAGTCGGCATCTAAGGGCGTAACAAAGCGAACCCCAAATTGAGCGATTCTTTCCATAACTTGCTCGCCGGTATGCAACTTCAATTCGGCAATCAATTTCTCGTACTTGATCCTGTCATAGCCGTTATTTAGCAGCTTTTCATAAACGTATACAGCAGAATTACTGTAGATCTCGCGTGACCAAAAAGTATGTCCACCTTCGATGGCGCTAAATAAAGCGGCCCTGGCAAGGAGCTCGCTCATGCTTCAATTTTTCCGCGCATAGTGTGTGCCGCAACAACGTCATCCATAGTCGGCACAGCATGGCCATTTAAATCAGCAAAGCTCCATGCGGTGCGAATAATTTTATGGAGCCCACGAGCGGTAATGTGCTCGCGATCAAGTTCGTCATGGAGAAAATTCATGGCAGCACGTTCTGGTTGAAATTGGGTGCGAAGTGCACGTGCTGGGATTTGCGAATTTAACATCCAGCCCATTCCTTCAAAACGCTGTGCCGCTATTGCCCGAGCTGCAATTACTCGATCACGAATGACAGAGCTACTTTCTCCTAATTGAGTCTTTGCCATGTCTACCCGGCCAACAGGTTCAACTTGCACCCGCAAATCAATGCGATCCATTAATGGGCCTGATAATTTTCCAAGGTATCGCCGCACTTGCTGCGATGTACATGTGCAGTTGCGACCTCGACCAGTAAATTTTCCGCAAGGACAAGGATTAGCGGCAAGGACCAAAAGAAACTGCGCTGGGAAAGTTAGGCTGCCAATGCTGCGTGCAATTGTGATCGTGCCTGATTCCAATGGTTGGCGCAGTGAATCAAGAACTCCGGGTCCACATTCGGGAGCCTCATCGATAAACAAAACACCGTAATGTGCCAATGAACATGCTCCTGGTTTTATTGCGTGCGATCCTCCGCCCACCATTGCAACTCGGGTTGTTGTGTGATGAGGCGACACTATTGGTGCAAGTAAAGACAGTGGCGAACGTTGCATCAATGTTCCGGCGATTGAATGCACCGCTGTTACCTCAAGTGCTTGGGCGATAGTTAGCGCAGGCATGATTGTTGGAATTCTCTCGGCGATCATGGTTTTTCCAGCACCCGGTGGGCCAATCAACATAATGTGATGACCACCAACGGCTGCAATTTCAGCAGCTAATCGCGCAGCAGGTTGACCAGCCACATCTGCAAAATCTAACCGACTATCACTGTGTTCCCATTGCAAATCAAACTCTTGTTCTTCCTGTCGCTCACCGGTCCGAAGCCAACGCAAAACTTGTTTTAAATGATGCATCGGAATTATTTCCATACCTTGCATCAACTGAGCTTCCTTTAGATTATCGGCTGGAACTACAGCTGTGGTGACGCCAGCTTTGAAGGCTGCAATCAATGCGGGCAGAACACCGCGCACTGATCGAATTCGCCCATCTAAAGAAAGCTCTCCAAGAAAAACAATGTCAGCAATTTTTTCCGGCGAAACTGTTTGGTGAGCAGAAAGCAAAGAAATACAAATTGCTAAATCAAAACTGGATCCACTTTTAGGTAACCAAGCGGGTGATAATGAAACAGTTACTTTGCGATTGGGCCAGACTTCCCCGCAATTAACAATTGCACTACGCACTCGATCTCGAGATTCAGAGAGTGCGGCGTCAGGTAATCCCAACAGCGCATATCCTGGCAATCCATCGGCAATATCTACTTCTACGCCAACAATGTGTCCATCAAGGCCCAATAATGCAACAGATTGAGTTTGCGCCAGACTCATAACAAGTTTGCTCGATATTCAATTGACGGAGTTCCATCTGTTGCAATCAACACTGCGGCAACATCTATTTGATACTCACAACCAAGACAGCCATGGGTGGCTAACCAGGCAAGTGCTAAACGTTGCATGCGATGGGCTTTATCTCGATTAATGGCTTCAAAGGGATGACCGAAAGCAACAGAACTACGGGTCTTTACTTCAATAAATGAAAAGATTCCTGATGCGTTAAGCGCAACAATGTCTATCTCGCCTTCGCGAATCCGCCAATTACGTTCGATAACTTCGACATTGCGCTTAATGAGAAAATCAGTTACTGCTTGCTCGCCAAAGGCGCCGATTTGTTGTTTATTTTTTGTGTGCATGGTTAGGGACAATAAGTACCCCTACCGATGCTTTAGGACACGGCTGCGTTACTTGTGGATGAGTGCGGCAACATTGGCAAATGAGGTGCGGTGCTCGGCGCATGGCCCATGTTCATTCAGCGCTTTAGTGTGAGCGGCGGTGATATATCCCTTGTGGCCAGCGAATCCATACTGTGGAAAGTCTTCATCCAGCTCACGCATGATTCGATCTCGAGTTACCTTTGCAATCACAGATGCTGCACTAATAGAAACGACAACTTGATCGCCTTTCCATACAGCAAGGTTTGGAACTCCTAAGCCTTCAATGGCATAACCATCAGTTAAAACATATGCAGGTTCAACAGCTAAGCCCTGAACTGCTCGCCGCATTCCATCAAGATTTGCTGCGTGCACTCCGCGTGCATCAACTTCAGCTGCCGGAACAATTACAAGACTGACGGAGGCAGCAATACTTTGGATCAATTCAAAGACCGCATCTCGTTTATTTTCGGCAATCTCTTTTGAATCTCGTACTACCGCTAGTTCAGGTGCGAATGGATCATGTAATACAACCGATGCAATTACTAAGGGACCCGCACATGCTCCGCGGCCAGCTTCATCAACACCTGCAATCGGTGAGATACCAGCATTGACTAACAACTGCTCAATAACCTTCATAAGGTTACTTTTTTAATACATCCACTTTTGGTACATATGTAATGTTTTTAAAGGGCCAGATAACTGCAACTACGCGGCCAGTGACTCGTGAAAGTGGAACAAAACCTTTGTTGATATCTTCTTGGTGATAGCGAGAATCCGCACTTGCACCGCGGTGGTCTCCCATAACCCAGATTTTTCCTGCAGGAACAGTTACATCAAATTTCATTTCAGATGGCTTATTACCCGCATAAATATAAGGCTCAGTAACTTCGACGCCATTGATGCTCAACTTTTCATTCTTAGTGCAACAGACGATGTGATCGCCTGCAACGCCAATTACGCGCTTAACCAAGTACTGCTTTGCAGGGTTTGGAAGAACTCCGACTGCAACAAGTGCACTCTTAGCCTTTGCTACGTACTTGTTAGTTCCGTAATCAACGATTTCAGGGAGCCAATTGTTGGGATCACGAAACACAACTACATCGCCACGATTAATTGATTTTGAAATAAAGGGAACCTTGTTTACAGCTACACGATCTTTAATCTGCAATGTGTTTTCCATTGACCCAGAAGGAATGTAGAAAAACTGAACTACAAAAGTCTTTATGAGCAGCGAAACAACAAGTGCAACGACAACGAGGACTGGGAGCTCCTT
>JBAXPH010000009.1:0-31945 GCA_037132355.1 Actinomycetes bacterium | reverse complement strand
TTATCCCACGCGAAGGTTAGGCAAACTGTCGCGCTTTATCTTGCTTAAGTTACTGACGGGTAGCACAATTGCGCCATGAGCCATTACACAGCAAACCTTCGTGACATTGAATTCTGCCTCTTTGACCTATTAGGTCGCGACAAAGTTATGGGCACAAACCCATACGGTGAAGTTGATCGCGAAACTGCAATAGGAATGCTGGAAGAGATGAAGCGTTTGTGTGAAAACGATTTGGCCGCATCTTTTGTTGAAGGCGATCGCGTTGGTGCAATTCTTAATAAAGAAACTGGCAATGTAACTTTGCCGGAAAGTTTTAAGAAGTCATACAAGGCATACGTTGATGGTGAATGGTGGCGTCTTGATGCACCTGTTGATCTTGGTGGAATGAAAGTTCCGCCATCAGTTCGTTGGGCAATGGCTGAAATGGTTTTGGGTTCAAATCCTGCAATTCACATTTACGCATCTGGTTATGCCTTCGCACAGGTTGCATATGTTCTTGGAACAGATGAGCAAAAGAAAATTGCAAAGCACATGGTTGAAAATCACTGGGGTGCAACGATGCAACTAACAGAACCTGATGCGGGTTCTGATGTTGGCGCAGGTCGCACCAAGGCTGTGCAGCAAGCAGATGGAACATGGCACATCACCGGAACAAAGCGTTACATCACTTCAGGGGATGCTGACTTTTATCCAAACGTTGTTCACTTTGTACTTGCACGTCGCGAAGGTGGCGGACCAGGAACAAAGGGACTTTCACTATTTTTAATTCCTAAGTTCATGTTTGATTTTGAAACAGGTGAAATGGGTAAGCGCAATGGCGTTTATGTCACACAGCTTGAAGACAAGATGGGTCTGAATGTTTCTGCAACTTGCGAAGTTAACTTGGGTGAAAAAGAGCCTGCAGTTGGTTACTTGCTAGGTGAAGTGCATGAAGGTATTGCACAGATGTTTAAGGTTATTGAGTTTGCTCGCATGATGGTAGGAACAAAAGCTATTGCAACACTTTCTGCTGGATACATGCAGGCGTTGTCATATGCCAAAGAACGTGTACAGGGCGGTGACATGAAGGTAATGAACGATAAGGCTTCACCTCGCGTCACAATCATTAAGCACCCTGATGTACGCCGTTCATTAATGGTCCAAAAGTCCTATAGCGAAGGTATGCGCGCACTAGTGCTGTATACCGCTTCAATTCAAGATGAAATCGAACTTGCTGAAGTCTCTGGCGATAAAGATCGCGCTGCAGACATGATTGCGCTTAATGATTTATTGCTGCCAATTGTTAAGGGTTATGGTTCCGAAAAGTCTTGGACATTACTTGGCACTGAATCACTGCAAACATTTGGTGGTGCTGGCTTTACGCGCGATTGGCCAATCGAACAATATGTTCGCGATGCAAAGATCGATACATTGTATGAAGGCACAACAGCTATTCAAGGTCTAGATTTCTTCTTCCGCAAAATTGTTAAGGATGGCGGACGTGCAATTGGTTTGCTAGGTAAAGATATTCAAAAGTTTGCTGAAAGTGGCGGAGTACATACAGCAGAAAAGCAAGCGCTACTCAAAGCTCTTGGCGATCTCAATGGAATTGTTGCTGTGCTGGTTGGACATGCGATGGAATCACAATCTGATCCAGCAAAGATTTACACAGTAGGTCTCAATACATCTCGCTGCCTAATGGCTGTTGGTGACATCATCACTTCATGGTTGTTACTACGCCAAGCAGATATTGCGGTTGAAAAGTTGCCTAACGCTGGCAAGGACACCGATTTCTACACCGGAAAGATTGCCGCAGCTAAATTCTTCGTTCACAACTATCTGCCTCACATCACAGCAGATCGCAAGATCGTTGAAGCAACTGATGGATCAATCATGGAGCTATCTGAATCGGCCTTTTAGACCGAAATCTCGCTGTAATCAGTTACTCTTACTAAATGCTTAAAGAACGGCGCAATGAACTGCTGCTGATTCTTTCTGGGTTGATGTTTGCTAGCAACGGAATTACATCCAAGTTATTACTTGAAGGCCACATCAGCGCCTGGAGATTAGCTCAGGTGCGTGCGATAGGTGCAACTACCTTCCTTGCCATCTATTTATGGCGCAAAGCCCCGCATAATCTGCGCATCACTAAAGCCGAAATCCCGCGATTAGCAGCATTGGGTGCGTTAGGCATAGCAGCGGTTAATGGCACCTACTTTTTAGCTATTTCGCGCATGCACGTAAGCATTGCCCTGCTTATCGAATTCACCGCCCCAGTCTGGATCGTGTTGTATCTGCGATTTATAAAACGCAAATTTGTTCCCAACCAGATGTGGATCGCACTTGTTTTGGCTCTAACCGGTTTAGCTTTTGTCGCACAGGTGTGGGACGGCCTAACCCTTGATGGCATTGGCGTTATCGCGGCCTTTGCATCTGCTTTTGCTGTTGCTTTCTATTTTGTAATCGGTGAAGGCATTTCACATTCACGCGATGGTGTCTCGCTAACAATGTGGGGCTTTTTCTTCGCAGCACTTACTTGGTGTTTATTACTTCCTGTGTGGAAATTTCCTTTTGATGTCTTCACAACATCTATTCCGCTCAGTGGACCCTTTGATCACACCAACGCACCGGGGTGGGCGCTAATTCTTTATGTCATTTGTATCGGAACTATCGGGCCATACCTGTGCACGATCACGGCGCTAAAGAACTTAAAGGCATCAACAACAAGTGCATTTGGAATGTTGGAACCAATTTTTGTTGGTGGTATCGCGTGGTTTTGGTTTGGTGAATCCTGGACGCTCATACAACTTGTTGGCGGAGTAATTGTTATTGCCGGAATTTATATGGCAGATCAAGCACGTAGTAAAAGTATTTAAGCTCCGAAGTTATCTTCTGGGGCAGTGTTCGCTTCACGTTGTTGAGTCCAGTCGGTACCGCTGCCAGGGTTTTGTGGCATATCAACGAAGCGCGCATAGTGCAGCTGAGCTGAGACGGTAATTGTTCTGGTTGGTCCGTTACGGTGCTTTGCAACAATTAAATCTGCTTCACCAGTTCGGTTTTGTGAATCGTACATATCATCGCGGTGCAACATGATGACAACGTCTGCATCTTGTTCGATAGAACCAGATTCACGAAGATCAGAAAGCATTGGTCGTTTATCGGTACGTTGTTCAGGTCCACGGTTTAACTGTGAGATTGCAATAACAGGAATGTTTAACTCTTTAGCCATCAACTTTAATTGGCGAGAGAACTCAGAAACTTCCTGCTGGCGGTTTTCCACCTTTTTGCCTGAGGACATCAGCTGTAAGTAGTCAATGACAATGAGTTTAAGGTCATTGCGCTGCTTTAAGCGACGCGCCTTTGCGCGGATCTCCATCATTGAAAGGTTTGGTGAATCATCGATAAATAATGGCGCCTCTGAAATTTCACCCATGCGACGAGCAAGACGTGACCATTCATCATCAGATAGCGAACCAGAGCGAATGTTGTTAAGTCCAACGCGTGCTTCGGCTGACAACATACGCATTGTGATTTCACTCTTTGACATTTCAAGAGAGAAAATAACTGAGGTTTGACCATCATGAATTGATGCATGGCGCGCGATATCAAGACCAAGAGTTGATTTACCCATTGCAGGACGTGCAGCAAGAATAATCATGTTTCCTGGATGCAGGCCATGTGTGAGTGCATCAAGATCTTTGAAGCCTGTCTTAACACCTTCAACACCAATACCTTTTGAGATCGCTTCGATCTCATCGAGTGCTTGTGGCAGCAACGTTGATAGTTGCACATAATCTTCTGATGAGCGTCGTTCGGTAACTGCGTACACTTCGGCTTGTGCCAAGTCGACCATGTCATCGACTTCACCTTCGGTTGTGTAACCGTATTGGACAATCTTTGTACCAGCTTCAACTAAGCGACGCATGATTGCATGTTCGCGCACAATCTTTGCGTAGTAACCAGCGTTAGCAGCTGTTGGAACGGAGGAAATAAGTGTGTGTAAATATGGTGCACCACCTGCGCGAGAAATATCTCCACGCTTTGAGAGTTCTGCAGAAACAGTTACAGCATCAGCTGGTTCACCGCGGCCATACAAATCAATAATTGCGTCGTAAATTAATTCATGCGCTGGGCGATAGAAATCGCGATCGCGAATAATTTCGATGACATCTGCAATTGCATCCTTGGATAACAACATTCCACCAAGCACAGATTGCTCTGCAATTAAATCTTGTGGTGGTGTGCGCTCAAACTCGGCGCCAACAGAGTTAATGTTGGGATCACGAGGGCGGTTGTTAGGAAGTTCTGCGATGCTCACGCGTTAAACCTCCCATAGGACACTGACAAGTGCGTTACCTGCGTGCGTAACTTAGGCCTTGGCCCCTATCGCACGCGAGAAATGCCCCTATTGCCTGGGGACAAAGCTGTGGGTAAGTGGGTGGATAAGGGCGGTTTCCTGTGTATACGGCGGTGGATCGATTGTGTATAACTAGCGGTGCTCACTCTCGCATTGGCTAAAGGCGCAGGTCGAAGGCGATATCTATGCACACAGCCCTGTGGATCAAAGTATTTTTTTAGATATCACTACGTGAGATTCCACTTCTAGTTCATCTTTGTAGTGCAGAGTTCACCCATGATCGTTGATTACGCCTTGTACACCAATGGTGTCCGTTACACGGAGCCTTCAAACTTGCCGGAACTAATTACAAAGGCAAAAAACGACGGTGGGTTTGTGTGGGTTGGATTAGCAGAACCAACACAAGAAGAGTTCGACAAGATAGTTGGAGATTTTCGTTTTCACCCGCTAGCAATCGAAGATGCCATTAGCGCAAAACAGCGACCAAAGTTTGAAGAGTATCCAGGATTACAGTTTTGCGTACTGCGCACTGTTTTTTATGATGAAGCAAAAAGCGAAGTATCAACGGGCGAAATATTCTGCTTTATTGGGGATAACTTTATTGTTGTTGTTCGACATGGAGATGGTTCGGCATTAGTAAATACTCGCCATCAATTAGAAGCCCATCCAGAGCACCTTGCGAAGGGGCCATATGCGGTCTTGCACGCAATTATTGATCACAGTATTGATTGTTATATCGATATCGCTGCAGAACTTGAAACAGATGTAATGCAAGTTGAACAAAGAGTATTTAATGGAGATTTAGAAACACAGTCAGAGGATATTTACTTTCTAAAGCGTGAGGTTATTGAATTCCGCCACGCTATTGATCCACTTCTTTCGCCATTGCAAAAATTAGCAAGTGAAGGTGCGCCTCATATCAATCCAACACTCACGCCGTTCTTTCGTGACACGTTGGATCACTTGTCACGTGCTTCAGATGCTGCTGCCGGACTCGATACTTTGCTCACATCAGCTCTGCAAGCTGATTTAGCCCATATTCAACTGCAACAAAACATTGATATGCGCAAAATAACCGCCTACGTTGCTTTGGCTTCAGTCCCAACAATGGTGGCTGGTATTTATGGAATGAACTTTGATGTAATGCCTGAATTACGGTGGAAATTTGGCTATCCCATGGTGCTAACAGGGCTGATACTTGTTACAGGTTTTCTCTACCGCAAATTCAAGAAAGCAAAATGGTTGTAATAAGAAAGCAATAAAAAACCCGCCACATAGGTGACGGGTTTTTTAATTTTATTGACTACTTGTCAGCTACAACGCTTACTGAAACCTTTGCAACCACGTTGTGACCCAAAGAGATCTTTACATCGTGTGTGCCAAGCTTCTTGATGTGGCCCTTAGTAGCGATCGTGTGACGATCGATATCTAGACCAGTTGCAGACTTGATTGCTGATGCAACATCTTTGTCAGTTACTGAACCAAAGAGTGCACCCTTAGCGCCAACCTTGACCTTAGTAACAACTGATGCGCCTTCAAGCTTTGCCTTGATTTCCTTTGCGTGATCGATATCGCGAACTTCGCGTACTGAACGTGCGCGACGAATGCTTTCGATCTGCTTTTCTCCACCAAGTGACCAAGCGATTGCGTTTCCGCGTGGCAACAAGAAGTTGCGGGCGAATCCATCTTTAACAGTTACAACATCTCCTGCAGCGCCTAGGCCTGCAACTTCGCGAGTAAGGATTAGTTTCATATGTCTAGTCCCCTTATCGCGCTGAAGATGTGTAAGGAAGTAGTGCTACTTCACGGCTGTTCTTTACCGCTGTTGCGATTGAACGCTGGTGCTGTGTGCATGCACCTGTAACGCGGCGAGCGCGGATTTTGCCGCGATCAGAGATGTACTTGCGAAGGGTGGCAATATCTTTGTAATCGATATATGTGACCTTCTGCTGGCAGAAGCTGCAAGGCTTCTTCTTAAATTTCTTATTAAGGGCCGCAGCTTTTGCGCCCTTATTCTTCGGTTCACGAAGCGTCTTATTATTTCTTGCTCCCATTGTGGTGCTCCTTTTCAAGATGCCCTAGTCCAGTTGCTTTTCAACACTTGGTACTAGGAATGGATAGTTGGTTTATTTAAAAGGGTGGCTCGTCAGTTGTTGAGGAAGTTCCCCAACCACCGCCAGCTGGTGACGATGAAGCTGCTGCCCAAGGATCTTCGTTAAATGAATCAGCTGCAGCGGGTGCAGAGAATCCGCCACCAGTTCCGCCAGTGCGTTGGGCCTTAGTGACCTTTGCAGTTGCGTTACGTAGTGAAGGTCCGACTTCATCAACTTCTACCTCAAAGACAGTGCGCTTTTCGCCTTCTTTAGTTTCATAAGAACGTTGCTTTAAACGACCAGAGAGAATGACGCGCATTCCTTTTGTCAGTGACTCGGCAACATTTTCTGCTGCTTGACGCCAGATCTGACATTGAAGGAAAAGGCTCTCGCCATCTTTCCATTCATTAGTTTGCTTATCTAAATAGCGTGGTGTTGATGCAACGCGAAATTTTGCAACGGCCGCACCTGATGGTGTGAAACGTAGCTCTGGATCGTCAACTAAGTTGCCGATCATCGTGATTGTTGTATCGCCTGCTGCCATTTTATTTCCTCATCTCTACTCGTGGAGTCCTAGCATCATGTATGCAAAAAAATTATGCGTCTAGACGCATTGCCTTTGTGCGTAACACTGATTCGTTCAAATTAAGCTGGCGATCTAATTCCTTAATCGCTGCTGGTTCGCAATTCATATCAATGACTGCGTAGATACCTTCGCCTTTTTTCTGAATTTCAAAAGACATACGGCGACGGCCCCACAAGTCGAGCTTGTTGACTGTTCCACCTGAGTCTTTAATGATCTTCAAGTATGTTTCTAGGCTTGGTGTGACTGTGCGTTCTTCTAGTTCTGGATCAAGAATGACCATAAGTTCATAATGACGCATGTGTTAACCCGACCTCCTCTGGACTAAGACGGCCACGGTATTTCCGTGACAGGAGGGTTAAATTCCTTACTCCTGAGTTAACCCCAGTCGGGAAAAATCTTAGGAATAAGAGGGCTAAGGGTAAGCCTTGGAGCCCTCAAACAGTAAATCCATGAGCTGGCTATGCGTATTTCGAGCCTGTAAAGCCCGTCTGGCCAGCACTGCCATCAGGTAGATCGTGCCCCCGATACGGACCAGGGTCAGGGCGGCAAAAGGGGTCGAAGCCAAGCCAAATTTCGCACCTGTCACTGTTGCGATGTGTTGCCAGATTGCTACGTGATACATCACTTCAGTTGCTTGCCATAACCAAAATGCGTGTAAATCTTTTGTGTGTGTTAGTGCGATCACTGCCAATGGTGTTAACCATAAAACATACTGCGGTGAATACACCTTGCTGGCAATCATTACAGCTGCCAACACGATAAAAGCCACTGATGCAAGCGTTGGTGTGTACTTTAATTCAAACAACAAGATTGCAACCGAAGTGAGCACAATTAGCAGTAACAAAATCGAAAGATAGTTCAGGTTAGTAAAATTGATTCCAAGTTCTTGAAGCGCTAACCATATTGATCCCCAATCGGCACCGCGCTCAAGATTTAATTTATAAAAGCGCCACCATCCGGTTGGGGTCGTTAATGCAAATGGTGCATTAATTGCAACCCAAGTTCCCGTAACGATCGCTACATACTTAACAAGTTCTTTTAGCTTTGCTTCCCGCCACAGAATAAATGCAATCGGAATAAGTAAAAATACAGGTAGAAACTTTGTTGAAATCGAAACTGCCAAGGCTAATGAACTGTATAAAAATTGTTTCCGATCAAACCAATAGATTGCCAGCATCATCGTTGCTATTGCCCATAAATCCCAGTTGATAAAAAGCGATGCAATCATTGCTGGTGCTACAACTATTAAGTATGCAAACTCCGGTCGAATTTTTCTAACTACAGCAGCAGTTGCCAAAAACAATAAAACTAAAAAGAAGATATTGATATTAAAATAAATGATGGGGGAGTTAGCTGTAAAACTTAATACATACATAACCATTGCGGTAATTACTGGATACTCAACACTATTGTCATCACTTGCAAACGGCCACGAATTCTTATCTAATCCGCGGGTTCCATATAGTGCAGGTATATCGCTGTAACAGGCGTGAATATATTGATCTGGCGTAGCCCAGCTGCTAGTTTCGCAGTGGCTGAACTTGGCAAAAGAGATTAGAGAAGCGAGTAGAACAAGAACAATAAGCGTTCTAGTTTTTGCTAGCTTCGTTTCCATCATTACGGCTTAGGTTTTTGCTTTCCACCCGATGTCATAACAACTGGATCAAGTCCACCAATATTTGAGGGTGCTGGGAACTCCATTACTGGTTGTCCCTTTAATGCACCTTTCATAAAAGCGGTCCAAATCTTTGCCGGGAATGTTCCACCAGTAACCGAGGTTAAGCCACCGATACCGTTGAGAGTTTCAGAAGCACTGTCGCGGAATAATGCGACAGTTGCTGCAAGTTGTGGGGTGTAGGCGCTAAACCACGCAGAAGCGTTTGACTGTGATGTTCCGGTCTTTCCAGCAGCTGGCCGACCTAGTGCAAGTGCGGCAGCACCAGTTCCACCTGTTACAACACCTTTAAGTGCATATGTCAGATCTGCCATAACCTCTTTACTAAATACCTCTTGTGTTTCAGGAGTTGCTTCATACAGCACGCCTTTATTGCTTCCAAGTACTTGAGCAACCATAAACGGCTTTGACTTAACACCTTGTGCGGCAAAAGTTGCATAAGCATTTGCAACATCGATTACGTGTGGACTTGCAACGCCGAGAACAACGGAAGGTGTTGGCATCATTGCAACACTTTCAGGGATACCTGCCCGACGCGCGACATCTACAACTTTGTCATCTCCTGCTTTAATTCCAAGTGGAACAAAAACAGTATTGACGGAATGTTTCGTCGCATACAACAAGTCGATCTGTCCCCATCCTTCGTCTCCATAATTTGAAACAGGGTACGGCTTACCTAGGTCATCAAATGTTTGCGGCGAATCACCATTCCACATCGATGTTAATGGGATTCCTTTTTCTAATGCTGCAACTATTGCAAAGGGTTTAAATGTTGAACCCGCAAGAGCAATAGATTGAGTTGCATCGTTTAGTTGACGCTGCAAATAGTCTCGCCCGCCGTATAAAGCAATAACTTCGCCGGTTCCGGGGCGGATTGCAACTAATCCGATTCGTAAATTCTCTGGGGCTTTAGCAGGATAAAACTTATTAACAGCATCGACAGCAGATTGTTGTGCTTGTTCGTCCAGCGTTGTTTTAATTACAAGTCCGCCAACTAATAGTTGTTCTTGGCTAAAGCCAAGTTTTGCTAACTCTTTTTGTACCGCTTCAATAATGTGACCCTTTGGTCCACTTAACTGACCTGATGTTGCGCGTGGCGCAATTGTTGGCAACTTCATTTTTGCGGCATCGGCTTTGCTCAACCAACCTGCGTCAACCATGTTGTTCTTTACATATTCAAAACGGTTTGCCAAGCGCTTTGCATTTCCCTTTTGATACATAGGGTCATACAAACCTGGCGAGCGCAAAATCGATGCGATTACAGCGGCTTGGGCAGTTGTTAATTGATCAACATTACGGTTGAAGTATTGCTGCGACGCAGTCATAACACCGTAAGAACCTCGGCCAAAGTAAATGGTGTTTAAATAATTTTCAAAGATTTGATCTTTAGATAACTGATTTTCTAATTTAAGCGAAATTACTAACTCTTTGATCTTTCGCTGAATTGTGCGGCTAGGTGTTAGAAAAGCAGTCTTGGCATACTGTTGCGTGATTGTTGAACCACCTTGTAGCGCACCGCCCTTTAAATTATTAAAGACTGCGCGTGCAATGCCGGTAACAGAAAATGCTTTGTTTGAGTAAAACCCACGATCCTCGGCAGCTAACACCGCATGACGAACATTTAACGGAATTTTTGACAGTGGAACTATCTGACGGTTCTGAGTTCCGACTCGGCCAATTTCGGCACCATTTGAATACTGAATGATTGTTGATTGACTATTTACATACGCGTTGGCATCTGGAATATGAACTGTGAAATAGGCAAGTGCGAACAAAACAGAGCCTGCAACAAAACCAAAGCCACCTACAAAGACAGCTGTTCTAATCAGTAATTTACGGGCCATTTGCCAATGCTATCCCTTGGCGTAATCCTCATCCTCCAAGGTGCGAACCTTGCGCGGGGCCTTTCGTTCAACTCCATCACCTAATACGTATGACGCACACAGGTGATTCCATGAACAGTTCTTACAGACTTCAACGATGTACACCGTAAATTCACCAAACTCGCGTTCCATCGCAATTAACTCTTTAGGAGTCTTAATGCGACCTGAGTATTGACCTAACTGCTCGCCAAAGGTGTAGCGCAATTCAACGAGTTCTTCCTTTTTACATACCGGGCAGTTACGTGCAACTTTGTCGCCGTGCCACTTCGCAGCTCGCATCAAATATGGATCAGCATCGCAGGCATCAACAACACCACGAAAGAGAGCCATCAAGGTGGCGCGCTTATCGAGTGAATAATCGATGAATCCCCGTTGCGATTTCATTAAGGAGAAGAATAATCCCAATTTCAGGGTTACGCTCTTTCTCATGAGCTTTCTTGGATTATTGCGCCATCCAAGACTTTCGCGTCTACTCGCTATTCGTTGGACCGGCCAGGTAATAGATGGTGTTTTTCAAAGCGCTCTTGCGTCTTTCGTTTTGTTTTCACCTGAACGTCAAGCAAATGCATTAAGTGCCGCAGTTGGTTTTGCAGTTGTCTTATTGCCTTATTCAATAGTTGGACCATTTGTTGGAACAATTTTAGATCGCGTTTCTAGACAGAGAGCACTCTTCTACTCAAACCTTGTTCGTAGCGCTAATCTATTTTTAGTTGCTGTACTGATTTTTAGTGGATCTACAGGTGTTGAATTAACAGTTGTTGTTCTAATCGCATTTGGTATTAATAGATTTATATTGGCTGCCTTATCAGCTGGTCTTCCTTTATTAGTCGATTCCAAATCACTGATTACCGCCAATGCAATCGCCGTTACCGGCGGATCTGTTCTTGTAGTAATTGGTGGCGGCATTGGTGTTGGAGTTCGTGCATTGGTAGATGGCGCTGCACTTGCCGATCATGCCGACGCATTACTTATAGTGGTTGCGGCAGTGGGTTATTTCATTGCTGCATTACTAACCAGCCGACTATCAAAATTTGAAATCGGTCCCGGAACGCACGAACGTAATTCAGCCTCATTTTCGCAAGGTTTTACCGAAATGCGCGAAGGGTTGGCGTTTCTACGAACACACATCGATGCGGCGCGAGGCATTGTTGCCACTGGTGTTCACCGCGGCGGTTTAACAGCGCTGACATTGACGGCGTTGTTATTAGAGCGCAACACATTTAACGATCCGACTCAACCAGAACAAGGTTTAACTGGTTTTGGGATAGCTCTTTCAGTTGCAGGTGTCGGTGTATTTCTCGGTGCATTTCTCGCGCCTTATGGTGTACAAAAAGTTGGACGGCATCGCTGGATAAAATTTGCAATGTTTGCAAGTGCAGCTTCACCATTGATTTTGGCATTGTCCCAGACCTCTATCGCGCTATCAATTACAGCATTTCTAACCTCCTTTTTTGGTCAGAACATCAAAGTTACTAATGATGCATTAGTTCAATCGAAAATTGATGACTACTACCGCGGTCGTGTATTTGCTGTTTACGATGTTGTTGTTAATGGTGCAATTGTTAGTGGTGGTTTACTTGCTGCGCTACTGCTTCCAACCTCGGGGGTATCAGCGCTGGTTCCGTTATGTGTTTCGGCAGCCTATTTGTTAACTGCGCTAATTATTTTACGATCTAGCAGATTTAAAGCTATCTATTAGCCCACCACTCAAGTAATGCTTTTGTGGCAGATTCCTCACCAATAGGGCCTTGTTCTAAGCGAAGTTCAAGCAAGAAATCCATCGCCTGACCAACTTCTCGTGACGGTTTTAGATTAAGAAGTTGCATAACTTGTGCACCATCTAAATCAGGACGAATCTTTGATAACTCTTCTTGCTCCATTAACACGGCAATGCGCGCTTCTAAAGAATCATAAGTCGCGGCAAGACGCGCTGCCTTTGTTGTGTTGCGAGTTGTGCAATCCGCGCGGGTTAATACGTGCAAATGTGTAATGAAATCGCCCGCATCACGCACATAACGGCGCACGGCAGAATCAGTCCATTCACCTTCACCATAACCGTGAAAACGAAGGTGCAATGTTGTTAATAGCTCAACGGCATCGATCGTGTCATTATCAAAGCGCAGTGCTTGTAAACGCTTCTTTGCAAGCCGCGCACCAACAACTTCATGATGGTGGAAAGAAACTCCACCACCTTCGATAAAGGCACGAGTCTTTGGCTTTCCGATGTCATGCAATAGAGCAGCTAGGCGAATCACAAGGTTTGGCCCACCTAAACGATCTTCATGTTCGATCGCTTGTTCCAACACAGTAATTGAATGCTCATACACATCTTTATGGTGGTGGTGTTCATCTACCTCAAGACGCAATTTTGGAATTTCTGGAATTACTAAATCTGCAAGTCCGGTATCAACCAAAACGGTGATTCCGGTACGCGGATTATTTGACATTAACATTTTCGTAAATTCGTCGCGTATACGTTCTGCAGAAATAATGCTGATCCGAGATGCTAATTCCTTCATCGATTCAATTACTTCGGGCGCGATATCAAAACCTAATTGCGATGCAAAACGTGCAGCACGCATCATGCGCAATGGATCATCATTAAAGGAATCACTTGGTTTTCCGGGTGTGCGTAAAACTTTTGCTGCTAAATCCGCTAAACCGTTAAATGGATCTATGAAAAGTGGTGCATCGCCTGTTAGCTCAAGCGCCATTGCGTTGACAGTGAAATCTCGGCGCGATAAATCACCATCAATTGTTTGTCCGTATTCGACTTCTGGTTTGCGAGAATCAGGGTCATAACTTTCGGTGCGATATGTTGTTACTTCAACAGTTGTGTCACCACGTTTTCCTGCAACTGTTCCAAATGCAATTCCAGTGTCCCAAATATTTTCTGCCCACACTTGCAAAATCTTTTTTGTTTCTAATGGGTGCGCATTTGTCGTGAAATCTAAATCATTTCCAAGTCGCCCAAGAATTGCATCGCGCACAGGTCCACCAACCAATGCCAAGGTAAACCCTTTGGCCTTAAAGGCTTGGGCTAAGGAACTGGCTAACGGTGCTCGTTCAATTAAGGAACGGATCGCTAACTCTCCTGCGGCGCCTAATGCTGTACTCACAATAAGTAAGGTTAAAGCACTACCCTTGCTCCATGATCCCGGCACCTGGTGCGGGCAGCGAAGGTACGAAGAAAAAGCGGAAGCGCAAGCGCTCCGGTAATCGCGGCCCACAACCACAGACTCAAACGGCTACCAACAAGAGCCCGCAAACCAAGCGTCCGTACGCCAAACGCGTTGATGAGGTTAGTGCTGGCGGTTTAGTCATTGATACGACAGGCACGATGGGTTTATTAATCGGTCGCTACGACCATAAAGATGCCACCAGACAACGTATTTTGTGGTCGCTACCAAAAGGACATATTGAAGAAGGTGAAACTCCAGAACAAGCAGCTATTCGCGAAGTTGCTGAAGAAACTGGAATTACTTCATCCATTACAAAATCATTGGGCGTAATTGATTTTTGGTTTATGGCAGGTGGAAAGCGAATTCATAAAACTGTTCACCATTTTATGTTTACTGAAGTTGGCGGAACCTTGCTTGCACAAGAAAGTGAAGTAGATGAAGTTTCCTGGTTCCCATTGTCAGAAATTGTTGATCGTTTAGCGTATCCCGATGAAAAAAAGTTAATTGCACGTACTGCTGAGTTGTCACAATGAAAAAGTTGATTGGGCTACTGGTAGCACTGTTAGTTGTGCTTCCTCTTTCGCCAGCACAGGCTGAAGAAGTGGTTGTGCGCATAACATCTATGGCGCACCAAACTTTCACTGGTGAATTCAGAGATGATAATTTGGCTCAAGAATTAACACCGTCAGGCGCACTTGGTTTGCTGGTTTTTACACCGCGAGTAAACAACAAAACGTGGGTTATAGATGCAGCCTTAGTTGACGAAGTTATTGCGATGAGCGGTAAGTACTCTCTTGTTAGCGGCGCTGTGCCGGTAGGCAGTGATATTGCAGCAGCTTGGTTAAAACAGCTAAAACGAATTACAAATAGGCAACAAGTAGTTGCACTTGCATATGGAAACCCTGACGTTTCGCTGGCACAGAGATTAGCACCGAGTGAATTAAAAAGTTATTTTGATATCGGAAAGACACAATTAGAGACAGCTCTTGGCCGTCCTGTGCGAAGTGAGCCAAGCGTTGGTTGGAGTAAAGGAAAGTCAGGGCTTAGCAATCCCTTACGCAGGGAATACACAGAGAACCGCAAGGCCTTAATAAACCTTTCCAGGGTAGTAAATGACCCGCAATTGTTCATGATGCGAGCTCAACTTTCAAAGTTGTTATCTCCTGCCCTGGATAAAGATGGGCGCGAATTTTTTTCTTCAAATGCACGTGTTGCAGTTGATGCAATGGTTCATAAGCTGCGTATAAATAGTGGTAAATACCAGATCACAACATCAAACGTAAAATTGCCGGTAACAGTGATCAATGAATTTGATTCTGATGTGACCGTTAATGTTTCGATGTTACCTATAAATTCACGTGTTGTTGTCGATAGTTTTGAGGCGATAACAATTCCTGCGAAATCAAAAAAGCAACTTGAAATGGGCGTGGATGTGATCGCCCCTGGCCAAACAATGGTCTCGGCGTTGATCACGGATAGCGACGGTAATGATGTCGTGCCTGAAGCGACACTAGCTTTAAATTCCACGGTAATTGATTCACGAGTCACCTGGTTTACCACTGGTGCCGCCATACTTCTTCTATTAGCAGGGGCGGCCCAAAGTGTGCGTCGAGTGCGAAGGAGAGCTAAATGAAATCAAACGAACTCTTCCGTGCATCAGGGATTATGGCTCTAGGAACAATTATTTCTCGCATCACTGGTTTTGTTCGAGGGATTTTAATTGTTGCTGTCTTAGGAACAACTTTGTTAGCGGACACATACAACGTCGCAAACACAATGCCAAATATTTTGTACAACTTACTTGTAGGAGGAGCATTAACTGCGATTTTCATCCCGCAACTAGTCAGATCTTTTGATCATGAAGATGGTGGCGATGATTTTGCTTCACGCTTAATTACAACTATTTCACTCATTCTTCTTGTCCTAGTCTCACTTGGAATGTTTTTTGCACCAGCTTTAGTTCGTCTATATGCGCCTGAATTTTTCACGACAGGTTTTGAGGCTGAGCAAGAGATAGCTATTGCATTTACACGTTACTGCCTTCCACAAATCTTCTTCCTTGGTTTATTTACAATGTTGGGCCAGGTGGCCAACGCCCGCGGTTCCTTTGGGCCGCTGATGTGGGCACCTATCGCCAATAACCTTGTCGGAATCGCATTATTTGGGGGATTCCTGTTGTTTTCACCAGGCATCGATATCTCCAGTATTACCTCCAACCAGGTCGCGTTGCTGGGTTGGGGAACAACATTTAGCGTCGTTGTACAAGCGTTAGTTCTAATTCCAGTTATTAGAAAACTTGGAATAACAATTAGGCCAAAGTTTGGTGTTTCTGGTTTAGGAAAGTCCTTCAACTTGGCTGGTTGGACTCTTGTGTACGTCTTGATTTCACAGCTTGGATACTTAGTTACCGTAAATGTCGCAACATCTGCTGCTGTTCGTAGCGCGCAAGATGGAATTGCAACTGGCGTTGGTTACACACCATATACATACGCCTACTTTGTGATGTTGTTACCGTATTCAATAGTTACGATTTCGATCATCACTGCAATTTTGCCACATATTTCAAAATTGGCACTTGAAGGCAAGCGCGATGATGTAAAAGCACAATTGATCAGAGCAATTCGTTTAGTCGGTGTGATTACCGTTCCGAGCGCAGTTGCATTCTTATTATTTGGTCCGCTCATTACTCAAAGTATTTTTGTTGGAATTCCAAATCAGGATTCACGATATATCGGTTACGTTTTATCCGCACTAAGTTTTGGCTTGGTGGCATTTTCAATTAACTTAATCTTAATTCGTGGATTTAATGCATTTGAAGACACAAAGACTCAAGTGGTATCAATTTTGGTCATCAATATTGTGTCTGTGGTAATGTCGTATTTCTTCCTGTATTTCTTGAAAAATCAGTGGGTGACAGTTGGTTTGGGTGTTGCCTTCTCTGTCAGTTATTTAATTGGTTTATTTGTGACTCTTGGCTTACTCAAGAAACATGTTGGCAAATTAGCGTTATCTGAATTCTTGGGACAGCACATTCGTTTATTGATTGCTTCGCTTCTTGCAATGCTGCCGTTGTTTATTTTTACTCAATACATTTCCTGGCTAAAGATTGATTTTTCCCGCGCTGGTCGTGCTGGCGAACTGTTACTTGTGATGGTGGTCGCATTCTTTGCATATATCCTGGCGGCAAAAGCGCTTCGAATTGAAGAGATTTCAATGATTCGCCACTTAGGCAGTTCAATCAGTCGGCGTTCAGCAAAAACAGAAGAAAGCGATTAGATTTCAGGGTCTAGGAGGCATCATGAGTGAAGTTAGAAATGTTGTAATCGTTGGATCAGGTCCAGCCGGATACACAGCTGCGATTTATGCGGCGCGTGCGCAGTTAAATCCGATCATTTACGAAGGTTCTGTTACAGCAGGTGGCGCACTCATGAATACAACAGAGGTTGAAAACTTTCCGGGATTCACAGATGGTGTGATGGGTCCAGATTTAATGGACAGCATGCGCAAGCAAGCTAAACGCTTCGGTGCTGAATTGATTACTGATGACATTGTTGAAATGGACTTGTCTGGTGATGTAAAAGTTTTAAAAGATGGTGCTGGAAATACAGTTAAAGCAAAATCTGTGATCCTTGCTACTGGTAGCGCATACCGTGAAATCGGTTTAGTTAATGAAAAGCGCTTATCTGGCCATGGAGTTTCGTGGTGTGCAACGTGTGATGGCTTCTTTTTTCGTGGACAAACAATTGCGGTTGTTGGCGGCGGAGATTCTGCTGTAGAAGAAGCAACTTTCCTTACACGTTTTGCAGAGAAAGTTGTTTTGATCCACCGCCGCGATTCTCTGCGAGCATCAAAAATTATGGCAGAGCGTGCAAAAGCTAACCCTAAGATTGAATTTTTGTGGAACACAGAAGTGATCGATGTTCTTGGTGCAGACAAAGTCGAAGGTTTAAAGCTTCGAAATACTGTCGATGGCACAGAGTCAGAAGGTGAATTCACTGGCTTGTTTGTAGCAATCGGACATATTCCACGCAGTGAACTTTTAACTGGACAAATTACCTTGGATAACGAGGGATATGTCATCTGTGAAGGTCGTTCGACTCGAACAAATCTAAAGGGTGTATTTGCCTGTGGAGATTTAGTTGACCACACCTACCGTCAAGCAATTACCGCTGCTGGTTCAGGCTGTGCTGCAGCACTTGATGCTGAAAAATTCTTAGCGCACTAGTAATCTTTAACTAACACACAAATAAGGAGCAATACGATGGCAACAAGCAAGGTAACGACAGCGTCATTTGATGCAGATGTACTAAAGAGCAACACCCCAGTTTTGGTTGATTTTTGGGCTGAATGGTGTGGTCCATGCCGAGCTGTTGGGCCAATTCTCGAGGAGATTTCAGATGAGCATGGCGCAAAGCTAAAAATCGTAAAGCTCAACACAGATGAAGAGTCTGCGATTGCAATGAAGTACGGAATTACATCAATTCCATCTATGTATGTATTTGTTAATGGCGAAGTTGTGAAGCAAATTGTTGGCGCAAAGCCGAAGCCAGCTCTGCTCAAGGAATTAGAAAGCTTCCTCGTATAAATACATGTCAGATTTAACCGAGTCGGAGATCCGCTCATTTCAACAAGCCCGTGGCCTAGATGTCACGGGTTTTGTTGATGCGGTGACTGCATGCGCACTTGAAGAAGCGCGATGGAAACTCGGAGATCGTTCGCTGTACTTGCAAGACTCACCATTGATGCATGGCGATGATATTGCCGCTTTGCAATCCCGATTAACTGAAATGGGTTTTGATTGTGGGCGCGTTGATGGAATTTACGGTCGTCGTACTGAATCGGCTGTTAAAGATTTTCAAAAATCTGTTGGCGCCACTGTCGATGGAAAATGTGGTCCCGCAACAATTATTGCGTTAATTCGTTTAACAAAAATTGTTTCAGGGGGAGTGCCTTCGACTCTACGTCAAAATGCAGTACAGCAAAGTCGTGGACCAGCACTTGCAAATAAGGTAATTGTTTTAAATCCTGATGGTGACGACCAACTAATTTACGATGTTGCTGTTCGTACTGAGGGTCGCTTGCTTGCCTTAGGTGCTTCTGTTTTCTTAACGCGTGGTGCCACGAATAACCCATCCGAACAAGAACGAATTTCATTTAGTAATAAAAGTGGTGCTGACTTGATGATCTCGTTAAATATTGATTCTTATGCAAATGAAAAAGCCCATGGCGCAGCAACTTACTTTTATGGCAGCGATGCTCATGGTGTTCACTCAATTGTCGGCGAACGATTTGCTTCATTAGTTCAACGTGAAATTTGTGCTCGCACAGATTTAACAAATTGCCGCACCCATGCAAAGACCTGGGATTTGTTGCGTATGACTACAGCGCCAACTGTTCGAATTGATTTGGGATATGTCAGTAACCCTGGTGATTTGGCTCGACTTTCGCGTCCAGATTTTCGCGATGTAATTGCCGAAGCGTTGGTTATTGCAATTCAACGACTTTATTTAGCTGCCGAAGATGATGCAAAAACCGGAACTTTGCGCATTTCTGATCTTCGTAAAGCCGGTATTCGTCGCTAAATAGCGCTCAAGCATTCCCTTGGGTGTGACAGACTTAGGCCATGACGGACATAACGCAACGGTTCTCAACGGGTGCACCTCAAAATCTTGAGGAAAGATTTGCATCCAGAGCCGCACAGATGAAGCCAAGTGAGATTCGTTCTCTTTTTGCTGTTGCATCTCGTCCAGAAATTGTTTCGCTCGCCGGCGGAATGCCAAATCTTTCAGCACTTCCAATGGGAATGATGGCTGATGTTGTTAATAATCTAGTTCGTAATAACGGACAAGAAGCGTTGCAGTATGGAAATGGTCAGGGACATCCAAAGCTTCGCGAACAAATCTGCGAAGTTATGGCACTTGAAGGAATTCGTGCAAATCCTGATGATGTTTTAATTACAACCGGATCACAACAAGCTTTAGACCTTATTTCACGTATCTTTTTGGATCCACACGATGTAGTTCTTGCTGAAGCGCCTTCTTATGTAGGTGCGCTCGGAACTTTTCATCAATACGAAGCATCTGTGGTGCACGTTGAAACAGATGAGAATGGATTAGTTCCATCGGCACTTGCTGAAGCAATCAAAACTGTTCGTGCCGCAGGACGTAAAGTTAAATTTTTGTACACAATTCCTAATTACCAAAACCCAAGCGGTGTTTTATTGCCAGCTTCACGTCGCACAGAAATTTTGACCATTTGCCGGGAAGCAGGAATCTTCGTAGTTGAAGACAATCCGTATGGTTTGTTGGGGTTTGATAAGCCATCGCCTAACGCGATGCGTGCTGAGGATTCTGAAAACGTGATCTATTTAGGCTCGTTTTCAAAGACAATTGCACCCGGTTTGCGTGTGGGTTGGACGTTAGTGCCACCTTCATTGAAGGAAAAACTGGTTATTGCCAGTGAATCATCAATTTTGTGTCCTTCCAACTTCACGCAATTAACTATCTCAAGTTACTTAGCTGATCAACCTTGGCGCGATCAAATTGCTTCATTTTGTGAGCTATACAAGGTTCGTCGTGATGCGATGTTGGAATCTTTGGATGAGCACTTTCCAGCAACTGCGCAATGGACAAAGCCTGGTGGTGGTTTTTATGTGTGGGTCACTTTGCCACCAGAAATTGATACAACAGCGATGATGCCTAAAGCTATTGTTGCAAAGGTGGCCTATGTTCCAGGAACCGCTTTTTATGCAGATGGTTTTGGATCATGGTCATTGCGTTTGTCATATTGCTACCCAACACCTGAACGTATTCGCGAAGGTGTGAAAGCACTTGGTGGAGTTATCAAGCAAGAAATGGCAAGTCGTAAAGGGTTTGAACTAAAGGGTTAGTTTTCTAGCGCCTTCGTAATTCGTTTTAAATCTTCTGCTCCAGCAAATTCGATAACAATTGTTCCTTTTTTCGCGCTGCCTTGAATAGATACTCGAGTATCTAGCGCATCGCCAATTCGCTCTGCAATTTCCTGTAATTCAGGGCTGGCAGATTTAGTTTGCTTAGGTTTTTTGGTTGATTGGCCTTTGGGAGCACCTGAAGAAATAATTTCTTCCGTTGCGCGCACAGATAAACCTTCAGTAACAATTCGCGTGGCAAGTTTTTCAATTGTGCCGGCATCACTTAAACCCAGCAATGCACGAGCATGTCCTGCAGATAGCACACCAGATGCCAACTTTTGCTGAACAGATGTAGGCAAATTCATTAAACGAATCGTGTTTGAAATCAGGGGACGAGATCTTCCAAGTTTTTGCGCAAGCTCGTCATGTGTGCAATTAAAATCTGTTAGCAGTTGTGAATACGCAGCCGCTTCTTCAAGTGCGTTTAGTTGGCTGCGATGAATGTTTTCGATCAACGCTTCCCGTAAAAGTTCGTTATCTGGTGTTTGACGAATAATGACAGGAATAGTTTTTAAACCAGCAGCTTTTGCCGCACGAAAACGGCGCTCTCCCATAATTAATTCGTATTTGCCTGGTGTTGTTTGACGCACAACAGGTGGTTGCAAAATTCCAATTTCTTTTATTGAAGCAATTAACTCTTCTAGTGCAACTGGGTCAAAGTGTGTGCGAGGTTGACGCGGGTTGGGAGAAATTGCACTGATTGCAACTTCATTTTGTTGTCCTACTTCTTTATCTCCAACAGTTAATGATGTTGGGATTAATGCATCAAGATTTGTTCCAAGTCCACCACGGCGTGCCATTAAGCGATCTCACCTTCACGTTTGTAATTTATTGAAACAACATTTGAATCAAAAGGTTTTCCGCGTTCTGCTAACTCTCTGGCAACTGCCATGTAAGCAACGGCTCCTGGTGAAACTGGATCGTATGTCATAACTGTTTGCTTAAATCCTGGTGCTTCTGAGACACGTACTGTGCGAGGGATTGGAATATCAATTAGTTCGTTCGGATAATGTTTTCTGATTTCATTAGCAACATCATTTGCCAAATTTGTATTATTGAACATTGTTAAAACAAGTGTTGACAACTTTAATGTTGGATTCAAACGCTTCTTTACTAATTCAAATGTTTTTAATAATTGTGATAATCCTTCAAGTGAGTAGTACTCGCATTGAATTGGAATTAATACTTCTTTCGCAGCTGTAAATGCATTGATAGTTAATAAACCTAGTGACGGTGGGCAATCAATAAAGATGTAATCAATTGTTTCGCCAACCGCTGCGCGCTGGGTAACCAACTCTTCAATTGCTTCCTTTAAACGCATTTCGCGCGCAACCATTGGAACAAGTTCAATTTCTGCTTGTGCTAATGAAGTATTTGATGAAACACATTCCAGTGAAGGAAATCCTGCGACTTTTTGAATTACCTGCGACATTGTTGATTCACCCATCAACACTTCATAAATTCCTGCATTATCAACATGTTCAACACCTAGGGCCGTTGATGCATTTCCCTGTGGATCAAGATCGATAACAATGACTTTTAGACCACCCATAGAAAGGGCTGCAGCTAGGTTGACGGTGGTCGTGGTTTTGCCGACCCCACCCTTCTGGTTGGCTACAGTGAGGATTCGAAGGGAGGCGGGCTTGGCCATCGCCTCTTTGAGGCGGCGGGTGCCAACTACCTTTTTTGTTTCACGTGAATCATTCACGTGGGTAGTTAAGCACCTTTTTTAACTTCAACTATGCGGCTGAGCTCAATTCCCTCCAGATTTACCTCATGGAGCAGAGCTTTTGGCACAGATTTCATCTCTTCTTGGGCTTTTTCGCCCTTCATGGCTAGCAATGAGCCGTTGGTTTTTAAAAGGTGCCAGCTAATCTTTTTTAATTTCTCTAAAGGAGCCACGGCGCGGGCGGTTACATAGTGCGCAGTTGACTTCACATCTTGGGAACGGCCTCGAATTACCTCAATATCGAGCCCCTCAACTGCCTCTTGGAGAAACTCCACCCGGCGTTCCAGGGGTTCAATCAGGGTTACTTTCAGATCTGGACGGGCTAAGGCAATAACAATTCCTGGCAGACCCGCCCCAGAACCGATATCAAAGACGGTGGCACCTTCTGTAAAAAGGGTGGTTATGGGCAGGCAGTTAAAGATATGGCGCTCCCAGATGCGGTCAGCCTCGCGAGGACCAATTAATCCACGCTCAATTCCAGCTGTTTCTAGGAATTTGGCGTAGGCGTGAACCCGCTCAATATCTGGAAAATGCCTCGCGATGAGGGTTTCACGTGAAACCTCCACGATTTACGCTGGATAGATAACTACGAAACGGTTTGGATCTTCGCCATCCGACTCGCTTGTTAGCCCTAGATCCTGGATTGTGTCGTGGATGATCTTGCGCTCAAAAGCGTTCATTGGCTTCAATTTAATGGAGTTGCCAGTTGTCTTAGCCTCTTCAGCCATATCTTCAGCCAACTTTTTGAGCTCAGTGCGGCGACCGGCACGGAATCCATCGATATCCAGCATTAAGCGGCTGCGATCTCCTGTTGAGGTCTGTACGGCAAGACGTGTGAGCTCCTGGATAGCATCCAAAACCTCTCCGTCGCGGCCCACGAGGTGGTTGAGCTTTCCGCCAACAATGGCAAGGGCGGCACGGTCGTTTTCAACATCGATATCGATGTCGCCATCAAGATCTGCGATGTCAAGCAACGCCTCTAGGTAGTCAGCGGCGATGTCGCCCTCTTCCTCCAGACGTGCAACACCCTTAGGTGCCTTTTTTGCTTCTACTGCCTCTGTGGCTTCAACAGGTGCTTCTTCAACTTTACTCTTTGCCATGATGCCCCCTTTGTCGGGATTGTAGTAATAAGTCCGTTTTGTCTACTTCTACTTCTTCTTTTTCTTCTTTTTTGGCTGCTGGCGCTGACCTTTTTCTTCGATCGTTGTGCCCTCAGAGTTCTCGGTTGAATCGGCGCTCTCTACGCCATCGTGCTTGGCGCGCTTTCGCTGAAGCTCTTCATAAGCCGGCGATCCTGGTGTTGGGTTTCGCTTGATGACATAGAACTGTTGTCCCCATGTCCAAATATTTGTTGTTGACCAATAAATTAAAACACCAATTGGAAAGTTAACACCAGAGATCGCAAAAATAAGTGGGAATGCGTACAACATAATTTTTTGTTGTTGCAACATCATGTTATTTGATGAGTCCATCTTTGGCATTCCCTTTGTCATTAACTGACGCTGGGTCGTAAATGTTGTTAGTGACATTAATGCAATCAATAAAACAGTAACAATCTTTACGGTTGTTATGTTTGTTCCAAGAAATGTATCTGAAATAGGTGCACCAAAAAATTTAGCTTGTGCTGCACTTGCAACATCTTCCTGAGTTAACACACCATGTTTAACTGGAGGGTTCTTACCAATTCCGTTTAGAACTGTAAATAAAGCGAAGAAGATTGGGGCTTGTGCCAAGATTGGAAAACATGATGCAAGCGGGTTTGTTTTGTGCTCTTTGTAGAGCTTCATCATTTCTTCTGATTGCTTCTGGCGATCATCCTTGTACTTCTTTTGAATTTCCTTCATGTGTGGTTGAAGGGCGGTTAGTGCACGCTGCGACTTAATCTGCTTAACAAACAATGGAACCAAAATAATACGAATAATGATTACTAGGCCAATAATTGCAAGTGACCATGAAACACCACTGTCTGTTCCGAAAATTGGAGACAGTAAATCGTGGATTGTTACAATGACCCAAGAAACAGCGATATATAAGGGTTTTAGAATAGTTCCCATTGCTTACACTCCGACCTTTTCTTTAACTGCATAATCAACACCACCGTGTGACCATGGATTGCAACGCAACAAACGCCAGGCGCTCATTGCAATTCCTTTTACTCCATATGTCTCAATTGCTGTGACGGCATATGAGGAACATGATGGGTAATACTTACAACGCGGTCCAAACATAGGAGAGATCCATTTTTGGTACACCTTGATAGGTGCGATTAATAACTGCCTCACTTTTGATTGGCCTTCTCGGAAAACTTTTTTAGAAGTTGTCCGACAATGTTTGTGATCTCTTGGGAAACGTCTGCGTCGTTTGCACTGTTAAGTGCTCGGATCACCAATAAACCACCGGTAGGTAGTTGTTGGTAAATATCTCGAAGCGTGTGTCGAGCCTTGCGAGCAATTCGATGGCGTGTTACAGATCCACCAACATTTTTACTAATGATTAATCCCGCGCGGGCAGGTTGATCCAGATTGGTTGGGTAGAGATATCCGACAAAGTTTTGGGTTGAAAACCTCAAACCACTCTTTGTTGCGCGCGCGAAATCGGCGCTCTCGGTAAGGCGTGCGCTTTTTGCAAGCACGGGTATCGGTTATGAACCCTTATGCAGAAAGCTTTGCGCGACCCTTGCCGCGACGAGCAGCAAGTACTGCACGGCCTGCGCGGGTTGCCATACGGGCACGAAAGCCATGCTTCTTGGCACGACGACGTGTGTTGGGTTGGAAGGTGCGCTTTGTCATTGAAAACTCCTAATAATGAACTTCTACTGCGGGCCAGAAATACGGGGGAAGCAAGGAGGTAACGGTAGAGGTCTGGGGATAAGCCGGTCAAACTGGCGCTTTGTTGTTGTGAGGGGTTGGGTGATTGTGGATAACCAGTTGCTTTTTTGGCCAAACCGCTCTACTTTTCACTCCCCCTCCACAGGTAGATCGCTTTTGGGGGGTATTGCAGGGCTCAACCTGGGGTTTAGACCACAGGTTGTGGATAACCCTGTGGATGAGTTTTTCTATGGAATTGAGGCCCTGGTGAGCGTTATTGAAGTAGAGCTACCAACCCTGTGGGGCCGGGTAATTGAAGAGGTTGCGATTAATGCGCCTCAACACCGCGCATTTTTACAGTTAACAAAACCTTTGGGTCTTCTTCACAATGACGATGTAACAACTTTGTTGGTCGCAGCTCCTAATCTTTTTGCAAAAGATGTTTTAGAAAGCCGTTTGCGCACAGTTGTTAGTGATGTTTTGACTCGCGAGCTTGGATCGACCACAAATATTGCAGTTACTGTCGATGAAACTTTAGAAGTTGTTGCCATTCCTTCTCAAGATGTTGAAGTTGAGTTTGTTGCCCCGAAAACCGGAATGGGTCGCGATGACTCACCTGTTTCAAAATCTGTTGATACTTCAACTTTGAACCCGCGCTACATTTTTGAAACTTTTGTTATTGGTGCGTCTAATCGTTTCGCGCACGCAGCAGCTGTTGCGGTGGCAGAAGCACCCGCTAAGGCATACAACCCATTATTTATTTATGGTGAATCTGGTTTGGGAAAGACCCACTTACTTCACGCTATTGGTGCATACGCTCAAGAACTATATGGGAATGTGCGTGTTAAGTATGTTTCATCAGAAGAGTTCACAAATGACTTTATTAACTCGATTCGTGACGATAAAGCATCTGCTTTTCAACGTCGCTACCGCGATCTAGATATTTTACTGGTTGATGATATTCAGTTCTTGGAAAACAAAGAGCGCACACAGGAAGAGTTCTTCCATACCTTCAATACTTTATATAACGCGAACAAGCAGATTGTTATCTCAAGTGACCGACCACCAAAGCAGTTAACAACTTTGGAAGATCGTCTGCGCTCTCGATTTGAGTGGGGTCTAATTACAGATATTCAACCACCTGAATTAGAAACACGTATTGCAATTCTTCGCAAAAAAGCCGCGCAAGATAAGTTGAATGCACCAGATGATGTTCTTGAATATATTGCGAGCAAGATTTCAACAAACATTCGCGAACTTGAAGGTGCGTTAATTCGTGTTACCGCTTTTGCGTCTTTAAATCGTCAAAGTGTTGATTTATCGCTGGCTGAAATTGTTTTAAAGGATTTAATTCCAAACGAATCTAACCCAGAAATTACCGGCGCAACCATCATGGCTCAGACTGCGGCCTACTTCAGTCTGACGATCGACGATTTGTGTGGAACATCCCGATCTCGAGTGTTAGTAAATGCCCGACAAATTGCGATGTATTTATGCCGAGAGCTCACAGAGCTTTCATTGCCGAAAATCGGCCAAACATTTGGTGGACGTGACCACACAACGGTTATGCACGCCGATAGAAAGATCCGTCAACTGATGGCTGAGCGCCGTTCGATCTATAACCAGGTCAATGAGCTCACCACCAGAATTAAGCAACAAGCTAGATAGACCACGGTTGATTTGGGCTATATGTCCGAATTGCCACTCTTTACCCCCAGTTGGGGACAAGTTGTGGATAACTGTGGAGAATTAGGGCAACACCGTGGATAACCTCGGTGGATTAACTAGAGAGAAGGGTGTGGTTGATATGAAGCAGAGTTATACCCACACCTTTCCACTAGTTATTCACACCAAATACAAAACCAATCCCCGCACTGAGCAGGGGTTTTATAACTTACCCACAGAAAACCGTTCTAGTTACTACGACTACCTTTATATACATACATCCAGTTACGCGAATAACCTTTCCACACACACTTTAAATTACGAGAATCTCAAGAGTCGAGGATAGAAATGAAATTTACAGTCGAGCAATCAGCGTTAGCCGATGGGGTTAACTGGGTTTCGCGCTCTCTATCCACTCGTCCAATTAAAACCGAACTCCTTGGAATTGTTATCGATGCAACCGGCAATGAAGTCTTCTTGTCAGCATCTGATTTAGAAACAGCAAGTAAGGCACATTTTGCAGCTGAGGTAAAAGAGCCAGGCAAGGTTTTAGTACCAGGAAAACTACTGGCGGAAATTTCACGTTCACTTCCTAATAAACCAATTACTTTTGTTTTAGATGGCACTCGTGTTGCAGTTACTAGCGGCAGTGCAAAATTTACACTTCCAACATTGTCAGTTGATGAGTATCCAAACCTGCCAGAACTTCCAGACTCAACAGGAACAGTTTCAAGTGACACATTTGCAACAGCTGTTGCACAGGTTGCTATTGCTGCAGGCCGTGATGATTCACTACCAACACTTACCGGTGTACATGTTGAGATCAACGAGGACACAGTTACTTTTGCAGCAACAGATCGCTACCGATTAGCTGTTCGTGAAATCCAATGGGCACCAACTGCCCCAAACACTTCTACAACAGCGTTGCTTCGCGCTCGCACAATTGCAGATGCTGCTAAATCACTCACAGGTTCTAAAGATGTTTCCCTTTCATTCGCACCTAACACAAGCAACGACCGACTAGCTGGTTTTGCAGGCGATGGAAAAACAATGACATCACGCATGTTGGATGGAACATTTCCCCCATACCGACACCTACTTCCACAAGAGGTAACAACAACTGCTCTTATCGAAGTTGCAACACTTCTAGATTCTGTTCGTCGTGTGGCTCTTGTTACAGACAAGACAGTCCCACTACGTCTTGATTTTGCAAACAACACACTGTCCCTTGAAGCTGGCGCCGGCGAAGAAGCACAAGCGACAGAAGCAATTGAAATCCTATTAACAGGAGAAGCTATCTCGATTGCATTTAACCCAACATTTCTTGCAGATGGATTAAATGCGGTTGGAACAAAATTTGTTCAAATCTCATTTACCGGTCCAAGTAAGCCCGCGATCTTGATGGGTAAAAGCGATAAAGATGGTGCGGTAATTGAAAACTACCGCTACTTGTTAATGCCAATGCGTTACGCGTCGTAACACACCATTTGTAGTAAGGGTTTCTAGTGCGTATTAATAAGTTGGCTCTTACCAACTTTCGTTCATATAACTCACTAGAATTAGAGCTAGAACCTGGTGTTATTACATTTATCGGCGACAACGGTTCTGGAAAAACAAATATCGCCGAATCACTAATCTACCTAGCCTTTCTCTCCTCTCACCGTGTTGCCAATAATGTGCCGCTTATTTCTCTTGGTAACCAACAAGCAATTATTCGTGCCGAAGTTCAACGCGATGATCGCACTCTACAAATTGATTTAGAGATCAACGCAAGTAAAGCAAACCGCGCACGTATTAATGGCAACCCAACACGTAGTCAACGAGAATTGTTAGGCGCAATCCAAATTGTTTACTTCTCACCAGAAGATTTAGATCTTGTGCGCGGCGAACCTGGCAACCGCAGGGATTTTCTAGATCGTTTACTTATTACTCGAACTCCACGTTTAGCAGGGGTTATTGCAGATTATGAGCGTGTAGTTAAACAACGCAACGCACTACTAAAAACTCGCACATCTGCTGCCGCACTTATTCCTTGGAATGAACAACTCATTAAATTAGGCGCAGAGTTAACCGCCGAACGTATTGCGTTAATTGATGCTTTAAACCCATGGGTTGCCAAAAACTACGCAAACCTCAATGAGGTTAAACCAGCTTCTATTTCTTACAAATGCAGCACTGATGGCGTTACCAAAAATATCGACGACAATATCACCGTCTTAACTGCACGTTTAGAAGAGGTTGCCTACCAAGAAATCGAACGTGGTGTTTCTTTAATAGGCCCTCACCGTGACGATCTTCATTTACAAATAGGAGATTTTCCAGCAAAAGGTTATGCAAGCCACGGTGAATCGTGGTCAATGGCTATTTCACTCCGAATCGGATCTTTTAATCTTTTAAAATCCGAAGGCTCTTCCCCTATTCTTATTTTGGATGATGTTTTTGCAGAGCTTGATACATCACGTCGAATTCAATTAATGTCTGCCACGCAGTTAGCAGAACAAACATTTATCACTGCAGCTGTAGAAAGTGATCTACCTGCAGAATTGTTAACGCAAAAGTTTTATGTGACACCAGGTGTTGTTAAGAAAGGAAAGAGTTAATGACAAAACGCGATTTAGCTCTAGATCTTTTTAAATCATTTAAAACTGGCGTGACAAGAAAACCAAACAAACCTGCACCAACAATGCGAGTTGGACAACCAGGCGACCCTGAATTAATCGGCGGAGTGTTAAGTGATCTTGTGTCAGATCGCGACTGGGATTCTGGATTAGCTGAAGGAAATCTTTTTGTTAACTGGAAAAAAATTGTTGGTGATGAAATTTCAGAACACGCACAACCGATTTCTATTTTGGATAATGTGTTAACAATCCAAAGTTCATCAACTGCTTGGGCGACGCAACTACAATTAATTTCAAATGACTTGCTGGCCACGATCCAAAAAGATGCCACTGGGGTTTTAATTGAGCGGCTTGTAATCATCGGCCCCCAAACCCCGACTTGGAAAAAAGGAATCCGCACAATCCGTAATGCTCGCGGCCCCCGCGACACCTATAACTAGCTCTTTCGGGCTAGAACTCGGCTGGCGCCACTAGATCCCCTCAACTCCACGCTCAAAGTTCGGCTATACCCGTCCACAGGGCTTTTTTCGGCTATTTATTATCGCCGTTTATGACTAGGATAACTCCATTCCGAGAGGTCAATCCTCTCCATAAGCCCTCAGGGCTGGTTTAACCGATTTTCTAGGAAAGGAGTTGCCGTGGCCGAGAGCTCTTATAACGCCAGCAACATCACCGTCCTGGAAGGCCTGGAGGCGGTTCGAAAGCGCCCAGGAATGTACATCGGCTCCACTGGAGAGCGCGGCTTGCACCACCTGGTTTATGAAGTCGTCGACAACTCAGTAGATGAAGCCTTGGCTGGATATTGCACCGAAATCAACATAACTCTTATGGCTAATGGTGGCGTTGAAGTAATCGATAACGGCCGCGGAATTCCAGTTGATATTCACCCAGTCGAAAAGAAACCAGCTCTCGAAGTTGTTCTTACAGTTTTACACGCCGGCGGAAAGTTTGGCGATGGTGGCTATTCAGTATCTGGTGGATTACACGGTGTTGGTATCTCTGTTGTTAACGCACTCAGTACAGATCTTTCTGTAATTGTGCAACGCGATGGAAGTTTTTGGTACCAAGATTACAAACTCGGTGTACCAACAGCGCCAGTTCGCAAAGGTGATGCATCTACAAAATCCGGAACAACCGTTCAATTCTGGCCATCAAAGGAAATTTTCGAAACTACAGATTTTTCCTTTGAAGTTTTATCAACACGTTTTCGTGAAATGGCATTCCTTAATAAAGGTTTGATTTTAACCCTTACCGATATGCGCGACGGGCACGTTGATGAAAAAGGCGAACAGTTAACAGTTCGCTATGAGTATGACGGCGGTATTGCAGATTTTGTTAAGCACCTTAATTCAACTCGCGGTGAAACACACAAATCAATTATTTCTTTTGCATCAGAAGATAAAAAGAACAAAATTGCCCTTGAAGTATCCATGCAATGGAACGCAGGTTTTTCTGAATCCGTGTACACATTTGCAAACACGATTCACACCCACGAAGGTGGATCTCACGAAGAAGGTTTCCGAACTGCGCTCACTTCGATTGTTAATAAATTCGGTGAAGAGCAAGGATTTATTAAAAAGAAGGAAGATCGTCTAACAGGTGATGATGTCCGTGAAGGTTTAACTGCAATTGTTTCTATCAAACTGGCAGATCCGCAATTCGAAGGACAAACGAAAACAAAACTTGGTAATTCAGAGGCAAAGACGTTCACTCAAAAAATTGTTAATGAAGAGTTAACAAGTTGGTTTGAACAAAACCCTGCAGAAGGTAAAGAGATTGTTCGTAAAAGCATTGATGCAGCAGCAGCTCGCGTCGCAGCACGCAAAGCACGTGATCTCAGTCGTAATCGCAAAGGATTACTTGAAGGTCGTGGAATGCCTGGCAAGTTAGCTGATTGTCAATGGACAGATCCTGCAAAGTGCGAGCTATACATTGTCGAAGGTGACTCTGCCGGAGGTTCAACAAAAGGTGGCCGTGATTCACGGAATCAAGCAGTGCTTCCAATTCGCGGAAAGATTTTAAATGTTGAAAAAGCACGCATCGATCGCGTTTTACAAAACAATGAAGTTCAAGCTTTAATTACAGCGCTCGGCACAGGTGTTCATGATGACTTCGATGTCGATAAGTTGCGCTATCACAAAATCATTTTGATGGCAGATGCTGATGTTGATGGACAACATATCCGCACACTTCTTTTAACTTTATTGTTCCGTTTCATGCGTCCATTAATCGAACAAGGTTTTGTGTACTTCGCACAACCACCTTTGTATAAATTAAAGTGGGCTGGCAAAGAACCTGTTGAGTATGCATTTAGTGATCGCGAACGAGATGGCATGATCGAATTAGGTGTTGCTGCAGGAAAGCGTCTTCCAAAAGATGATGGAATTCAGCGCTTCAAAGGTTTGGGTGAGATGCCAGCAAA